>CAYNKW010000230.1:0-6890 GCA_964397845.1 uncultured Anaerolineae bacterium | reverse complement strand
ATCGCTTTCCATCTCGCCTCCAGAAAGCAAAAAGCCCTCATCCCCAAGGGACGAGAGCCCACGCCGCTCCCGCGGTACCACCCTTCTTGCCAGCCAAAGCTGGCCACTCCACCGGGTACGGGATGCCTTATCCGATACCCGCGCCCTGGTAACGGAGGGCGAAGCCGGCCAAGTCTACTTGCTCGCCCACGCGAGCTTTCGGTTGGCAGCTCCAGAGGGATTTTCAGCGACATTCCCGCATCCGGCTCGCACCTACCCCGGACTCTCTGAGCGATCCGGCCACCTACTCGTCTCCATCACCGCTTTTGAAAAAGTTGTCACTACTATATCACAAAACAAGAAGTCTGTCAAGTGTTTTCGGTTGCCAATTTGTCATACAGGTGCATGAGATTGGCCAGGTGCAACTGTTGCACCAGCCCCTTGAGCGGGATGCGCGACTTGCCGCACTCTTCGATGCCGATGCGTCGGAGCGACTCTCTGGGTGAGCCGCTCTCTACGGCTGTGCGTACTCTCTTTTGTATGGTCTCAAGGTATTGAATGCTGGTCTCAATGGTCTCCGAAACCTCGCCCCGCAGTAACACCTCACCGTGGCCCTGGACGATGCTGTCAATAGCCATGCCACCGAGTCGCCTGAGAGAGTCAATCATCACCTCTACATCGCCGAATACAACGTAGGGTACAGGCATTACCGTATCGGCTGCAAAGAGCACCTTGTCTTCTTTCACCAGGGCTGAGATCGAGTCGTCGGTGTGCCCAGGGGTCAGCATCATGTGCAAGGATCTGCCGCCAAGGTGGAGGACCAATTCGCCCCGGTCAAACACGACGTCGGGAATGCAAAGACGCACCTCAGCCAGGGCTGGTGTTTGCGCTTTGGCTTCGTCCAGACCTCGCTGCCCATGGCGCAGCAGGGTCCTGCGACATCGCTCGTGGGCCAGCAAATCGGCCTCCGGGAAGAGGTAGTTGCCGTAGATGTGATCGGCATGGTGATGGGTGTTGATCACGTAGCGCACACCGTGCTGGTTGTGTCGCTGCACAAACTCCTTCAGTTCGGCCGTTTCCTGGGGAAAGGGCAGCGTGTCTATGACAATCGCCCCCTCGTCGGTCAAGACCACCCCGGCAGTCACCTGGGCGTACAGATCGCTGGTGAAAACAAAGATGTCCTCGGCTATCCGTTCTCTCCGCATTCGCTCTCCCTTTTGATACTGTGTGGCCCGTAGCATCAGAATAGCACAAAGCATTGTCCGTGTCAAGTGCAGTAGAAGCAAAAGGCCGTCAGGTGGGATGTCCTGACGGCAAAGTATAATCGCAAAAACCCCGCTGTGCCGTGTGAACTAGGTTTTGAACCTGCACTCACAGGTGGGAACCGCCCTTTCGGTTCTGCATTCCCGTAGGCCATTGCATCCCCTCTACGAGAGTACGGTTCCTCATTAATCAGGTGTTGGCTCAAAACTCAAGATTGCATCACGGGCACAGCAGGGATTCACCTATATTTTAGCACAGAATCGCCAAATGCGCAAATCGCCTACTCGACAATGCGGATGTGTAGCCCGGCCAGTTGCGCGTCGTCGATCTCTGCCGGCGCATTGGTCATCAAGTCAGAAGCCTTCTGTGTCTTGGGGAAGGCGATGACCTCTTTGATGTTTTTTTCGTCGGCCAGGAGCATCACCAGGCGATCAATGCCGGGTGCAATGCCACCGTGGGGTGGTGCGCCGTACTCAAAGGCCTCCAGCATGTGCCCAAAACGAGCCTGCGTCTCCTCTGGCGTATAGCCTAGCAACGAGAAGACCTTTTCCTGAACGTCACGTCGATGGATACGAATGCTGCCACTGGCCAGTTCGTAACCGTTGCACACCAGGTCGTAACAGTCGGCCCGCACGGCCGCCGGGTCAGTGTCCATCAGTGGGATGTCGGCCGCCTTGGGCATGGTGAAGGGGTGGTGCTCGGCGTCCCAGCGCCCCAGTTCCTCATCCCACTTGAAAAGTGGAAAGTCTACGATGAAGGCAAAGGCCAGTAGATCGGGATCGGTCAGGTTGAGACGCTCGCCCATCTCTCTGCGCAGACCGTCCAGGACGCGCGCGACGGCAAGGGCTTCATCGGCCACGATGAGCAACAAATCGCCTGGCTGGGCGGCTGTCCGTTCCAGAACGGCGCGCATCTCGGCGTCGCTCAGAAACCTGGCGATGGGCGACTTGACCTCACCAGATTCCAGCAGGGCAACCGTGACTAGACCCTTGGCGCCGTGGTTCTGAGCCAATTTGATCAATTCCTCTACCTGGCGGCGGCTATAACCAGCACATCCCGGCACGGCAATGGCCTTCACCTGGCCACCACTGGCTGCTGTCTCTCGGAAGATGCGAAAATCGCAATCAGCTAGCAGGTCAGAGAGGTCGCTCAACTCCATGCCGAAGCGCAAGTCTGGCTTGTCGGTACCATAGCGGACCATGGCTTCGTCGTAAGTCAGGCGCGGGAAGGGGGAGATGATCCGCTTGTGCGGCGTGACGGCCGGCACCAACTCGGTGATGAGGTCTTTCACCGTCTGCAGCACGTCTTCTTGCTCTACAAAGCTCATCTCGATGTCGAGTTGGGTGTGTTCCGGCTGTCTGTCGGCCCGAAGGTCTTCGTCGCGGAAGCAGCGGGCTATCTGAAAGTACTTCTCGAAACCAGAAACCATGAGCAACTGCTTGAGTTGCTGCGGCGACTGCGGCAGGGCGTAGAACTTGCCGGGGTGCACCCGACTGGGCACCACATAGTCCCGCGCGCCCTCCGGCGTGCTCTTGATGAGGATGGGCGTCTCGATCTCGATGAAACCGCGTGCGTCCATAAAATCGCGGATGAATTTGATGACTTTGTGACGCAGCATCAGGTTGCGTTGCATTCGGGGTCGGCGCAAGTCCAGGTAGCGATATTTGAGCCGCAGCGTTTCATCTACCTCGTCGTGGCGGTTGATATAAAATGGCGGCGTCCTGGATGGGTTGAGGATTTCCACCTCGCGGGCCAATACTTCGATCTCACCCGTAGGCAGGTTCGGGTTGATGCCTGCCTCGGGGCGAGCGCGCACTGTGCCCACTATACGCAGCACATATTCACTCCGTGCCTGGGCGGCTGCGGCATGGGCCTCCGGCGATTCGTCCGGATTGCAGACTACCTGGACGATGCCTTCGCGGTCGCGCAAATCCATGAAAATCAGGCCTCCATGGTCGCGCCGCCGGTTGAGCCAACCGGCCAGGGTGACAATTTGTCCTACATGGGTCTTGCATAACTCTCCGCAACTGTGGGTTCGCAGCATTTCTTCTCCTCGTTCCAAAAGTCTCCACCGGATATTATACCGCCAGGTCAAAGGACAAGTCGCTGATTCTCAGGGAGTGAATTATAGCATCAATGCCAGTGGAAGCAAAGCACAACCTGGCATTGTCTTGACCGAGCGTATTGTACTGCCAAAACCAACCAGGGGCAAGCGGTCAGCTATCGAGTTAGGAAGATAAACGAAAGGCCCAGCACAGCAGTGGTACGGACTGCTGAACTGGGCCTTTATGCCAACTTGAGCAGGCCAAATCTGTTTATTCCACGTCGCCGCCACTGCCGTAGAGTGCTTGGTAAACCCGGTAGCTTAAAGACACTCGCTCCAGGTACTCCCGTGTCTCCCCATACCCGATCCAACGCAGCAGATCGTCTCGGTCTGAGACCCGTGGATCCGCTTGCCAACTCTCCACACTGCCCGCGCCACCGTTATAGGCAGCAATAGCCAACTCGAGGTCCCCTTCGAAGTAATTAACCAGAAAGTGTAGAAACCAGGCCCCCATGCGAATGCTGGCCTTCGGGGCAAAGGCATCGCCTGGTGAGATATCCTCCCCCAATTGCTCTGCAATCCAGGCCTGGCTAGACGGCATGACCTGCATCAGGCCCCGTGCGCCGACGTAGGAGAGGGCTTCCGGATCGTACCGGCTCTCCTCACGCATCACGGCCCAAATGAGCAGCGGGTCCACATCGAACTCTGCCGCTGCCAGTTCCACCGTGGCCGAATAGGGCCTCGGGTAGCTCAACTGCCAGAAGGCCAGGGGGGCTCGCGGGTGCTCTTCTATGTGCGCCTGGGCGATAGCCTGAGCATCAACCACATAGCCCCTCGCAGCCAGTGCCTCCGCCATCGCCAGGTCTACTTCCGGCTTATGCCGAAATTGAGCGGCCAGCACGAGCTCCATGTGTGCCAGGTCCTCGCGTCCAACCGACTCCAGCGCCCGCGCCTTGTCCAGAATGTCGTTGCCTGCCGTGCCCAAGGGTGGTGCCGTGTCTAGGCTGAACTCGCCCTCGACAGCTCGCAACGCCAGCCAATTCAGAGCAAACCCATCCAAGAGTGCCTTGCCCTGAGCCCGTGCTTCTTCATCCCCCACTCTCCGGGCCAGGACATAGAGCCGGTATGCAGCGTCATCGGCAAAATAGGTGTCGGTCTCCCCGAGGCGAGCATAGATGGGCAGTGTCTCCGTCAGTCGCCCTTGCGCTTCCAACATATTGGTCGCAGACCACCAGGCCACCGGGTAGGGGGAATCCACGTATAACGCCAGGGCTTGGTCAGGCTCTTTACCCTCCAGCAACTCGGCCTGGCCCAGCCGGCTGTCCGGCGTGTCGACCGTCTGGTAGAGAGATAGCGCCTCATCGGGACGAGCAAGTCGCGCCAGGACCCGGGCAAGACGCAACCGAGCCGTTGCATCATCGGGCATCTCTTCCAACCAGGCCTGATAGGTCGCCTCTGCCTCTTCGTAGTGCCCCAGTCCGGTCAGCGCCCGGGCGCGCAAGGGCAGCGCCTCGGGATTATCGACCCCTCGCAGCGTCTCCAGGCCATCACTGTAGTAAGTGGCAGCGTTCAGATCCTCGGCCACAGCCAGCGGGTCCCACCCAGTGCAACGCATTCCGGCGAACGCGTCCGGCTGCTGGTCCAGAATATGGAGGTACTCGGCATAGGCTCCTTCGTCGTCCCCCTGCTCTTCCAGGTAGCGTGCCAGTTCCAGGCGCAAAGCGACCGTGTCATTCAGGGCCAATGCCGCTCGATACGCGTCTTCTGCCTCTGCTGCCTCGATGCTCGCATAATGGCGGGCCATTGCAATGTGTGCCTGGCAGGCGACGGGACTCTGCGGGCGGAAAGCGACGACCGTCTGCAGCGTGTGCATCGCTTCCAGGTCCGGCATGGCAGTCTCGGCAGCCCAAAGCTGGGCATACTCCTCTATCTGCGGCAGCTTCTCGGCCAGCCGCGCGTACAGCTCGGCCGCCCGCTCCGGCTTCGCGCCCTGGGCCTCGCGGTAGAGAGCCTGAGGCGAGCGCAGATAATCCCTAAAAGTCCACAGGAACACCACTCCCGCGAGCAACCCCACGAGGATGACAGCCAACGCCAGATGCCTGGCCCCCAATCGCCACCTCATACCTTTTTCTTCCTCCCGCTCCATCAACAGCCTCCTACTTTGCCTCCAGGCTAAAGGCGTGCAGTCGCCGGTCGGTGGAGCCGACGTAGAGCCTCCCATCGGCCACGGTAGGCCCTGCCACAATCGCACCCGCAGTGTGGTATCTCCATACCACTGCTCCTGTCTCGCGATCCAGGGCGTAAAGGTAGCCATCGTCAGAACCCACGAAGACCAGGTCTCCCCACGCTGCCGGCGAGGACCGGATGATGTCCTCTGCCTGGTGTTGCCAGAGGAGACGACCGTCTCGGGCGCGCAGCACATACAGCCGGCCATCGTTTGCGCCGACGTATACCACGCTATCGGTGATGACCGGCGATGACTCAATGGCATACTCCGCCTCGAAGGTCCAGCTTAACCGGCCGGTGGCAGCGTCGAGCGCATAGAACCTCCGGTCAATGGAGCCCACATAGACAGTTCCAGCGGCGATGGCCGGGGTAGACACAATGTCCCCTTCTGTTCGATAACGCCACTGCAGTTCTCCACTCATGATGTCGAGGGCGTAGAGATAATTGTCGGTTGAACCGACAAAGGCGAGGCCTCCGGCCAGGGCTGCACCCCCCTCGATCCGGCCACCGGTCTCGTACCGCCACACCAGATTTCCGTCGTCGTTGGCCAGGGCGTAGAAGAAGCCATCGTGGGAGCCAACGTAGAGGGTGGTATCACTGATCACAGGGGAAGCAGTCACCCATCCATCCGTCTCGCATCGCCAGCGCAGCCCGCCCTGCGCGGCATCCAGCGCATAGACGGCGCCGTCCCAAGAACCGAAGTAGATCGCGTCCCCAAACACAATCGGCGATGAGGTAATGTTGTCGGCCGTCTCGTAACGCCAGAGGAACTCCCCTGTGTCGGCATCTACAGCATGCAGGGCATTGTCGTCGGCCCCCACGTACACGGCTTTGTCGCTCACTGTTGGTTTCCCTCTGACATAGTCGCCCGCAGGATAAGACCAGGCAAAAGAAATGGAGACCTCAGTTGTGGGGTCTGCGCCTGCACAACTGATTAGCAAAGCCGCTACCGCGCAAATCAAAATCCTGGTCTTCATTGGTCCTTCTCTCCCACCTCTCGGGTTCTTTTACATGTGCGGAGTCATTTTGTACGATTCCTCTGTTCTGCATGGGTATTCGGATCAGGATCACAATCTGAACCGCTGCTGAGGACGAGGGGACTCGAGATAAAAGCCCGCCCCGGCTTTCTTGCCTGGACGGGCCTGGTGTGCTATACTGAGGCTGCTGGGGCGATTGGCCCGCCCTGGCCATTGCCCTAGGGTCTGATCACCCGCCGTGCCTTTACTTTGGTAAGATTATAGCACAGGCTTTGGGTTTCGGCAAAACTATCTCTTCACGACGGGCGCTCCCTGATCGGGGAATTGTATCAATTGTCCCTTATCTCGTTTCGGTTTGGTTCGTAATTGAAACGACGCTGAACTTGAAACTCGTCTCAAGC
>CAYNKW010000229.1:0-6949 GCA_964397845.1 uncultured Anaerolineae bacterium | reverse complement strand
AAGAGTTCATACACCCGCACCGGCCCGCCCATCTCGTAAAACGGCGTGTACTCCAGGTCCTCCATCTCGACCCGCAGGCTGGCCGCAATGTGGTCTTTGACCCGGCTCAACCACACGATTTGCTCCTGGGTGAACTCGCGTCCGGCGTGGCCCTGCTCGGCCAGCCAATGATTGAACCGTTGCTCCACAGTGGAGGGGAACGGCTCCAGCACGTCGCTCTGCCCGACCGCAAAGCGGATCAGCGAGACGATGTTGGTCAAGAGCTTCTGTGGCCCTGCTCCCCGCACCCTGGCCTGTTCCAGTAGCTCGTAGGCCCGCCACACCTGTTCCTGCGTCAGGCGGTAGGGCGGCCGCTCAATGGCCTCGGCCAGTTCCTTGATCTGCTCGTAGGTCACCCGGCGCAACCCGTAGGGCCGGCTGTAGATGATCTGCAGGGCGGTCAGTTCGTCCCTGTTGTCCTCAATGAACTGCTTGAAGGTACCCACGACGGCCCGCGCCTTCTCGCTGGCTTGCGCATTGAAACCTGCGTGCAGCAAATCGTCAATGCTGACCACGTCTATGATCTGCTCGCTGCGCTGCTTGATCTCGATCAGCGTGTTTCTCAGGTTCGGATCGTCAAAGGGCGCGCAGGCGGCTTTGACCAGTTCCTCCGTGGCCTGCGTCACCTCTTCGAGGGCGGGGGTCTCTGTCCCAAACAACTCCCTCGCCTTCTCGATCTGCTTGTCGGCATCCACCGCGTTCAGCAGGCCGTTGATGAGTTGCTTCAGGGGCTTTCCTCCAGCAACGGCTTCAATCCTTTGCCGGTCACGGTGATCGAGTTGCCGGTCCAGCCGGGCCAACCGGCCCACCAGCGAGGTCAGCGTGTCCTCGTGGCGAACGCCCAGCGCCACATTGCGGAGCAGTTTGTCGAAGGGCACGCTGCGCTTGCGCTCCAGGGGGCGGCTGTCGGTCTTGTCGTTCTCGCACACCCCCACCGCGTCCACGATGACGAAATGCGTCTTGTGCTCCGCGCTGGGCGTGGCGACCCTCAGGTCGGTCGGCAAGATGGTGCGCGTCCCCCGCCCCTTCATCTGCTCGAAATAGACCCTGGACTTGACGTCCCGCATAAAGATCAGACATTCCAGGGGCTTGATGTCGGTGCCGGTGGAGATCATGTCCACGCTCACCGCGATGCGGGGGTTGTAGGAATTGCGGAAACTGGCGATCAGGTCTTCGGGCTTTTCGCCGGAGCGGTAGGTGATCTTTTTACAGAACTCGTTCCCCTTGCCAAACTCCTCGCGCACGACGTGGACAATGTCCTCGGCGTGCGAGTCGCTCTTGGCAAAGACCAGCGTCTTGGGCACCTCTTTCCGGCCGGGAAAGACCTCGGTGAACAGCCGCCCCTTGAACGTCCTGACCACCGTCCGGATCTGGTCCATGGCCACCACGTCCCGGTCCAACCGGCGGGCCGTGTATTCCAGGTCCTGGTCGAGCAACTCCCAGCGGGTCTGCCGGGTGAGCCTGTCCCGCTTGTCCACGTAATACCCGGCCTCTACCTTGCTGCCGCTTGCGGTGATCTGCGTGCGGATGCGATAGACCTCGTAGCCGACGTTCACCCCATCGGCGACGGCCCGCTCGTGGCTGTACTCTGTGACCAGATTTTGATGGAAGAAGCCGAGCGTCTGCCTGGAGGGGGTAGCGGTCAGGCCGGTGATAAAGGCGTCAAAGTACTCCAACACCTGTCGCCAGAGGTTGTAGATGGAGCGGTGGCACTCGTCGGTGACGATGAAATCAAAGGTCTCGATGGGCATCTGGGAGTTGTAGGCGACTTCTCTGGACCGCTCGTCTCCTGGCGCAATCTCGAACAGGGAATGCTCCTCGATCTCGGGGTCGAACTCGGGGTCGCCTTTGAGCATGGAATAGAGCCGCTGGATGGTGGTGACGGTCACCCGGCTGACCGGATCGAGGGTGTTAGAGGTCAGATGTTGCACGTTGTAGAGTTCGGTGAACTTGCGGCCATCGTCGGGGGTCACGTACTGCTGGAACTCGCGCAGCGTCTGGCGTCCCAGGTTGTTGCGATCTACCAGAAAGAGCACCCGCCTGGCGGCGGCAAATTTGATCAGGCGATAGATGAAACTCACGGCGGCGTAGGTCTTGCCGCTACCGGTCGCCATCTGGATGAGGGCTCTCGGCCGGGCCTGGGCGAACGATTGTTCCAGGTTGACGATGGCCTCGGTCTGGCAATCGCGCAGTCCCTCCGTGATCAGGGGCGGCATTGCCTGAAGCCGCGCGCGCAGCGTATCGCCTTGCCCAAGCCATTCCCAGAGCGTTTCCGGCCGGTGAAAGGCAAAGGCGCGGCGAGAGCGGGGATTGGGGTCTCGCTCGTCTCGGAAGAAGGTCTCTATGCCTGTGCTCTCGTAGGCGAAAGGAAGGGGAAGCTGGACGTGGGGGATGTTTGCGGGCAAGCTCGTCAGGTATGCGCCGGATTGTTCAGCCACGCCGCTCAGGGTAGTCCCTTCGGGCTTGGCTTCGATCACCCCAACAGCTTTGCGATCCACGAACAGCAAATAATCGGCAAAGCCTGACTCCAGGGGAAACTCACGAACAGCCACGCCCAAAGAAGCGGCCAGGTTGAGCTGCGACATATCCTGCACGCTCCAACCTGCGGCCTCGAGCAGCGCATCAATACGTCGCCTGGCTTTCTCTTCAGGCTTCACGTTAGCGATGTCCTCCCCGTCAGTGGACGATGCAAAATAAACACCTCCCCCAGCGGTGGGTGGGCCATCGTGGTATAATGCTGCTACCTGGGTGACGCCACCACTCTGGTTTCTCAGCCTCGGGCTCGGGGAAAAGCGCCAAGGCTTTTTATTTGGCTACCGATGGCAGACATTATATCATCTCTATCTATTTCCTGCAAGGCGATTACGTACAATTCAGCGCGCCATATAGCCATGCCTCAGTCAAAGCTCGATCACCTCGGCGGCCAGGTGCCCTGAGTCCCCTTTGTCCCTGGGCCAAAGGACCAGGGGCTTGGGCCTCAGGACCAGAGGCGGATTTCTTTTTCCTGGGCATGGTGCTCTCCTGGGAAGCGGGAAAGAAACCAGGTTTTTTCTTAAAAACCTGGTTTCTAGTCTTTCTCATCGAATAGCAAGTGTTCTATGATCTCGGTGCGTTGGTCATCATACGATTCCACAAACGTTTGATAGGCCCTGCGAGAGGGAAATTGAGATAGAACAGCATCAGGGACTGGTAAGGTGCCCTGACGCAAGCCAATGTAATTTCTTGACGTCTTTCTTTCACTCACGCTGCCACTCCTGCGCGAGTTCATCGGGGGTCACTTGAAACGGGAAGACGTCAAATAGAGCGCGTCGGCGTCGTCGCGTTCCATTTTGGGGGCGTGTGACGGCCAGGGGTGTGAAGGGCAACTAGGGCCGGCGCAGGAACGGCGCCAGGTCCTTGGGCCAGGCCACCAGGCCAGTCGCCGCGCCGGCCTGCCAGAGCTGGCGGTCAAACGTGGCCAAGGTCACCGGCTCGCCAAGCGACGACTGCCAGAAACGGGCCACGGCCAGGTGGACGGCGTCATAGCCGTGCAGCCCGTGCTCCCAGGCCAGGGCATCGGCCTGGGCCAGAACGATCTCGGTGAGCTGCAGGCGCACCAGGTCTGGCCACTGGGCGCGAAAGACCTGCAAAGCGGCCTCGGCCTCGTCGCGGGACAGTGTGCCGGTGTGGGCCGCTTTGGCCAGTGCGGCAGCGACCTCTGCCCGGCTGATCACCGCCGTGCCGACCGCATCGGCCACCGCGATCAGCCGGTCCACCTCCGCCGACCCGACTTTGGCCACGTAGCGCTTGACCAGGGCGCTGGCGTCCAGGTAGACGATCACTCGCGATCCTCCACCAACAGATCGGCCACCGTGCGCTCGCCGCGCGCACGCACCACGGGGGCCATCGGCGATAGTTTCTTGCCACTCCAGAGGATCAGCCCGGCCTGGGCCATCGCCTGAAGGCGGTCCTCCAGCGGTTGCGCCACCGGGACGATGCGTCCCACAGGCTGGCCGCGGTCGGTGATGACCACTATTTCACCCGCCTTGACGCGCCGCAGGTACTGACTAAGGTGGTTCTTTAATTCCCGTATACCAACGCTCATTTCACTCATGCGTGCTCCTTGTAGTGGACACGTTGTGGCCACATTATATACGATGTAGGCCCAATTTTCAAGTTATGATGGCAGTCCCTTGGGCACCTTTCCCTCCAGCCAACGTTGCGCGGGGTCTCTTTCCGGTCCGGCACGGATCTCACGGGCAACGGCGGCAGGGACGATCATTTCTGTACACAACTCTTTGAGAAACGGCAGGCGATCGATATTCGCCAGCAGGATCAGCGGCGAGGCGTTGACGACCCACTTTTTTTCACTCACGCTGCCACTCCTGCGCGAGTTCATTGTGGTTAACTCTTTAACTCCCTGGGCACTTTGCCCATGAGCAGGTCCAGCTTGGAATCGACGCGGCGACGCAGGCGGGTGGGATCGAGCTTGATCCGTACGTCGGCCGTCCTACTCAGGCGCACCGTCTCCTTGCCCTCGCGATGGGAAAGAATCACCCGCATCCAGGGCCGGCTCCGGGATACCGACGTTTCAGATAGCGCTCGAAAGCTTGGATATACTCCTTTATTGGCTGTCTCCTGGTGTTCTATATTATACACCAGACCGCCAAACTGCGTGTAACGTCTCGGGGGCGTCCCATGCAGTGAACAACCGCTTTTGACGCCCTCGGGGACGAGGGCTGGCAGCCTTCAAGTAGGCCACCAGATCGCGGTCTACCTCGTTCACCTTTTGGTAGGCGCGGTTGGTAGACTTTTGAAAAATGGGTAGCAGTATCATTCATACCCTATGGACACCTTTGCGTACTCTGGATCCATCTTGTGCAGCTCGTCTCGCACCCGCTGGCGGAGTTCCACGGCCGGCTTGACGCAGAATTCCTTGAACTCCTCCTCGGCTGGCTTCATGTCGGGGAAGAGGAGCTTGAGAAAACCGGTAGCTAAACGAGTGATGGCCTTGCGGTCACGCAGGTCACCACAGTTGACCAGGCGCATCTCCTGGGATCCGGGACGTATTCCCCACGTTACCTCAAAGCCACCAGCCGCTGGCGTGAAGGGCCGGCGGTCATAGGCGACAATCACGGACATCTGAAATAGCTTGGCTGGATCTTGCTCTAACGCAGTCTTGGAAAAACCAGCCAAAGTGAAACCGTGTCGCCAGCACGGCCACGTCGAAATTGTCGCGCCAGTCGGCGGCGATCCCTAGATCCTTGTAGTGAGCGCGGATATATTGTGCCGCAGCCTCAATAGACTCGCGCATCACTCGCTGAATGGAGCCCAACGGAACTATGCGGCCGTGTCCCTTGGTCGCCTGCATCTCAAAGCGTAGGATCATGCCCTGCTCACCCATGACCGCCAGTCCGATGACCTCGCCTATCAATGGCTGTGTGGGCAAGGCGATCCTCTGTTTGCGCTCGGCTTCCAGCAGGGCCGGCATGATTTCCTTCCGCGAAGCGACAAAACGCGCACCGAGTTTCACCGGGTAGTACTCGCCGGGGGCCATTAGATGTAGTTGGTCACGGATGCGCTGGCGGCCCTCGAGCGCCAGCAGCAGCAGTTCTTCCAATTGATCGTCTGTGACCTGGCCCTGAGGGTACATCAGCTTGAGCAGGCCAGAGAGAGTCTTGTGCACGGCGCGCACATCGCGCGAGGTGAGACCCTGGCTGGAACCGGACGCATCAAACAGCTCAAAGCGGTTCTTGACGCGGCCCAGCACGTCCAAGCGGCGTAGTTCGTGCATGATCTCGCATAAATAGTCGGTGATAAAGCCATAATCCTGGCTGGCCGATTCCGGCCCGATCTTGGGCACTTCCCAGCCGGACAGATAATAGTGCAGTGCTTATACCTCTGAATCAATCAAAATCATCATCCCAGCCGGGCGGCGGGCCAGCTATTTGCATCAGGTAATGGAAATTGCCCTCACCAGCAGTACGGGCTAGTTGGCGCAGAATAGCATCTACATTATCGTAAGGGCCTTCAATGTAGAAAGGTTTGCCATCGTGACCAAACTCGACCGCCCCGGTGCGGGGATGCAGATCCGGCGGATCGAGGATATAGCGCGAACGCTTGAAATCAGCGTGGGGGCGGAAGCCAAACTGCGCCGAGTACTCGATGCCGCCATAGATGATCTCGTGCGCCAGGGCAGGCGAGATATCAACCGGCGGCCCTGTACGAAACATCTTGGGCAGGTAGTCACGACGGAACTGGCCAGGTGGAACGTTGGCATTGTAATAGGTGTCCTTTAGTCCCAAGCAGTAGTAATCCACCAGGTAATTACCAAAGACGATGTTGCCATCCGGCTGGCGCCGGGCAATGACAATGACCGCAAGACCGCCTTCATTCCAATCTGGTTGGACCCAGCAGCCTTCGATGGGATAGTTGCGCGCCTGGTGAATATGGTACAACGCTGTTGTTGGTTTCGCTGCGCGTGCCTGCCGCCGGGCCTGCTTGCTCGCAGTCCGTCTCTTGAGTGCTTTCCGTCGTTTCTTCTTCTCGCCTTTCTTCAACTGTACACTCTCCAGAACCCCGGTTCTTGACATCTCTGCAAACGAGTTGCAGCAGCAAAGTCACTTTACTCAGGAGCCAGTGTCTTCGTTGACCGGAAAAACCGGGGTTCTTTCCCGTCTAACCGCTCCTCCGGCGGGCGTGTTTTTTCTGGCCATGGCTTTCTCCTGAAGAAACCCGGATAGTGTCAAATGACACCTTGCGACATGGAAACGCGATTGGCATACTGCTAGTAGTAGGTGCTCTGCAATCTCATACTACTACTGGCTGTGGTATACACCCCCAGGGCGGAACTGGGGGGTCACCTGACACTATGTAGGTTTCTAGGTTTCTTCCCCCACGATACGGGGCAGATCGAAAAGGAACAGGTCAT
>CAYNKW010000228.1:0-6961 GCA_964397845.1 uncultured Anaerolineae bacterium | reverse complement strand
TTGAAATCTCGTCCCCCTGGTAGGTCCACACCCGGCAGCCGGCCGCTTCCAGACGGCGCTTTGTGACCGGGTTGCCTTCCAGCATGAGACAAAGACGCGGGGCCAGGGCCAGCACGTTGCAGCCTTGTGTGGCAAATTCCTCGTCCGGCATCTCTACCAATTGGATGCCCCGCTCCAGCAACGTCTCGCGAAAGGGGATGGCCAGCAGCCGCGAGTAGACCACAGCCAGGTCGCTGGCCAACAGGCTGATGAGCGACATGAGGTGCAAGACGTCGCCCGGCCCGGTCCAATGCACCAATGGCACCTCGATCACGTCCACGCCCAGGGGAGCCAGCAGTGCGCGCAACTGGGCGATGCCCTCGGCGTTGGTGCGATAGGTGCGCCCAACGGCCAGGGTGTGCGAGTCCAGCCAGAGCATGTCGCCCCCCTCGGTTGTGCCCGGTGGTTCGACGCGGCCGAGCAGCGGGACGTCCAACGCCGGCAGCACATCGGCCAGGGCTGGCCCTTCGCCGCGCCGGGCCGGCTTGCCCGTATGGAACGTGATGGCGCCGGCATCGGTGATCAAGGCCGCGTCGTGGCAATAGAGCGAGTCAAGACCGGTACGCGGGTCGGCCGGCAGGTAGACCACTTCCGCGCCAGCCTGCTCCAGCAGCGCAACGAAGCGGGCGTGCTCGGCGCCGGCTTGCTCCAGGTCGGGCGGCCCCAGGTAGCCGAGGTCTCGCCACTGGGCGGCGATTTGGTCGACGCTGGCAAAGGCTTCGGCAGGGCGTTTCACCAGCACACGCCGCAACCGGCCGGTCATAGTGTGTCCACCAAAGCTGGTCATAGGCATCTCTGCTGAGGAAATGATTCAACACAAGAAAACCAGCCTGCTCAGGGAGGGTCTGCGACCCGACCGCCGGTCACAGACCGGCTGAGAGCAAGGTTATACTCTCCTATACCACAAAAAGCAGCCGCTCCTCTCGTGAGGAACGGCTGTTTTCGGCATTGCTCTGCTTAGCGCAGCGCCAAGGCAACCCGCTCAGGAAAGATAGTCGCGCAGTTGGCGGCTGCGACGCGGGTGGCGCAGGCGGCGGAGGGCCTTGCCTTCGATCTGGCGGATGCGCTCGCGGGTCAGACCGAACTTCTGCCCGACTTCTTCCAGCGTGTAGCTGCGCCCATTTTGCAGGCCAAAGCGCAGTCTCAGAATGCGCGCTTCGCGCGGGGTGAGGGTGGCCAGCACCTCTTCCACCTTTTCCCTGAGGAGGTGATCGTAGGCGCTCTGGGTGGGCGTAGGCGAGCCTTCGTCCTCAATAAAGCTACCCAGTTCACTGTCTTCCTCTTCGCCCACCGGTTGCTCCAGAGAGAGCGGCCGCCAGGACACTTTGAGCATCCACTGCACTTTGCGGGGCTCCATGTCCATCTCGGCGGCAATTTCTTCCGGCGTCGGCTTGCGGCCGTGTTCTTGCTCCAGTTGGCGGGCCGCTTTGTACAGCCGCCGGATGCGGTCACTCATGTGAACCGGCACGCGAATGGTGCGCCCCTGGTCAGCGATGGCCCGGGTGATCGTCTGGCGGATCCACCAGGTGGCATAAGTGCTAAAGCGAAAACCTCGCCGGTAATCGAACTTTTCTACGGCCTTCATCAGGCCAAGGTTTCCTTCCTGGATCAGGTCCAGGAACGGCACACCCCGCCCCATGTATTTCTTGGCAATGCTCACCACCAGCCGGGTGTTGGCCTCGATGAGGTGATGCCGGGCGATTTTTGCCTCTGCCACGGCTTTTTGCAGTCGCTCACGTTCGGCGGGATTCTGACCGTCCCGCTCGAGTTGACGACGCGCTTTTAGTCCGCGCTCCAGGAGTTTCGCCAGACGCACTTCCTCTTCTGTGGAGAGCAACGGCACGCGGGCCATTTCTTTGAGGTACAGTCCAACGGTGTCGTCACTCGAGATGCCGCTCAGGTCAAAAAGGTCTTCCCCGCTGCCTCTCTCTTCCCGCTCTTCCAATAACTCCATTGCCCCTTTGAGCATCTGATCCTCCGATTCTAAGGGCTCTTCCTCAATCTCAACGCCTGCTTCTTGCAGGAAGATGAAAACTTCCTCAAGCTGATCAATGTTATCTTCAGCTTCAGGGAAAACTTCCAGTATATCTTCACTACTCAGGTGTCCCTGATCGTCAGCTTTTTGCATCAGGAAGGTCACCGGATCGATTCTTTCAATATCCTCTCCAAAAACAGACATTCCAACCATCTCCATGAGCCAAATTATAGTAATTCCTTAAGAGATGCAAGACGGGGATCTATAATTTCCTCCTGACAAGTGCACGACACGTGGTTGAGATTGGCTCCACACTGGGCGCACAACCCCTGGCAGTCGGGGCGGCAAAGCGATTGAATGGGTAGGCTGACCCAGAGTTGCTGCCGCACTGGTTCCGTGATGTCCACCGTGCCATCTGGGGCAATCAAATAGACCTGCTCTTCAGTACCCTCTTGATAGAAAAAGATATACCGTTCTACGATCTCAAAGTCGAGCGAATAAGAAAAAGGCTCCAGACAGCGCACACAGGTCAAATAGACCTCCGTTTGCAGATGACCTTGAGCATAGATACCGTCGTTGACACGGGTGAACTGGATTTCTCCCCGGAGAAAGTCTATCTCCAGGTCTTTGTCCAGTGCCCCGGCCACTTCTTGAACGTTGATGGTTGTGTGATTACCTAGTGGCGCTGTCACCAGGTGAGAAAGACGATATTTCATTTTGTCTGGCTCAAAAAAATTCAACTAGCTTCACTCTCGTCTTATGTCCAGCAACTCGCCCCGTTGTATCTCTCAGTCATCACAAAGTCTCGCTCATTATAACATACTTTGATAGTCTATGTCAAGTACTTTTTTAACTTCCCCTTGAACAACAAAGACTCGTCCCCCCGATCAGGAGGACGAGTTTTTTTGCAGCGAATGTGTTTATCCGGGGTGCGTTTCAAGCCTGGACCACAGCCACCTTCTCTTCCTCCTCAAAGGGTGCTGTTTCGCCCCGGAGATACCGGTTTATGTCGGCGGCGGCCCTCTTTCCGGCGCCCATGGCGCTGATGACCGTGGCCACGCCGGTGACAACGTCACCGCCGGCCCAGACGCCTTCTTTAGTCGTTCGCCCCGTTTGCTCGTCCGCCACGACGGTGCCCCAGCGGGTGCGCTCCAGCCCGCCAGCGTCGTGAAATACCAGCGGATTGGGGCTGGTGCCCAGGGCCATGATGACAGTGTCCACCTCTATGTCGTACTCGGATCCCTGAAGCGGTATGGGACGGCGGCGACCGCTGGCATCCAGCTCGCCCAGTTCCATGCGAATGACTTTCATGCCCCGCACCCGGCCTTTCTCGTCACCATAGATCTCCACCGGGTTGGTCAAGAAGTCAAAGATGATGCCTTCCTCCTCGGCGTGGTGGAACTCTTCAGCACGGGCGGGCACCTCTTTCCGCGAGCGGCGGTAGACGATGTGTACCTCGTCGGCACCCAGGCGCAGTGCACAACGAGAGGCATCCATCGCCGTGTTGCCTGCCCCTACAACGGCCACCTTTTTGCCCACTCTTACCGGGGTGTCGTATTCGGGAAAGCGGTAGCCTTTCATCAGATTGACGCGGGTCAGGAACTCGTTAGCCGAGTAGACCCCGTTATGGTTTTCGCCGGGGATGCCCATAAAGCGCGGCAGGCCGGCACCAGTGCCCAGAAAGATGGCGTCAAAGCCTTCTTTGTTCAGCAACTCGTCAATGGTATAGAGATTGCCAACGACTGTGTTGAGGCGAACCTCCACCCCCAAACTTTTGACATAGTCCACCTCGGCGCGAACCACGTCTTTGGGCATGCGGAACTCGGGGATACCGTAGATCAGGACGCCACCCGGTGCGTGCAGAGACTCGAAAATAGTCGCCTGGTGGCCGTAGCGTGCCAAGTCGCCAGCACAGGTCAATCCCGCCGGACCGGCGCCGATCACGGCCACGCGCTTACCGCTGGATGGCGCGAGCTCTGGCTTCTCCAGTCCGCCTTCGGTGCGCTCCCAGTCGGCCACAAACCGCTCCAACCGGCCAATGGCGACCGGTTCAAATTTTTTGCCCAACACGCACAGGATTTCACACTGTATTTCCTGGGGACACACCCGACCGCAGATGGCCGGCAGGTTATTGTCCTCCTTGAGTGCGACAGCGGCCGCCCGCAGGTCGCCTTCGGCCAGAGCGCCTATGAATTTGGTGATGTCAACGTTGACTGGACAACCCTCTACGCACTTGGGCTTCTTGCACTGGAGACAGCGGCTGGCTTCCAGCATAGCCGTTTCCAGGCTGTAGCCCAGCGCCACTTCGTTGAAATTCCGCGCCCGTACTCGGGGATCCTGAGTGGGCATTGATTGCCGGGGCAGGCGGACTTTTTTGGGTCGTTTGGCCGTCTTTGGCTGTTGAGCCATCTTTGCTCTCCTCTCTAGGTTAGCACTTGTCCAAAAACAACTTTGCATCTCTGGCGCCATTCTGCCCTGTACTGACCGTTCAGGACAGTGCCCTGTGGTTAGGCCACAGGACTAACCGCGCTTAACCGGTGCCACAAAGTAAAGTTATTAATGGACAAGTACTTGGTTTTCGGTGCAAAACGCAAGCCCCCGTCTCAGGGGCATCCCATGCAGTAAACAACCACTTTTTGGCTGATCGCCCTAAATAAGCCGTTACCCGACCGGCATGGGCCGTGACGCCCGGCGCGAGCAACGGGATGAGCGGTTCCACCATCCGCTCCAGCAGAAACGTCAGAACAAGAAACACCGCCCACTTGAGGACAACTAAGTATCTTCTCAATATCTTGGGGTAGGAAGAGCTTTGTGCCTGTGTACGCTCGCGACGGATTGTCAAATCCGTCGCCCGGCGGCTGGATCTGGCGATCCAGCCGGAGCAAGGTGCGACTTTTGCCCCTGCTTTTTGAGAAGATACACAACTAACTTACCAGGATGCTACTCCCGCAAGCCGGCTATCTGGCGCAACAGACCCAGGACGCCAAGCCCGAGCTTTAGCACGTCGCCGGGCGCGATCCTGGGCGAAGCGGGCTCTCGTCCCTCCTCTTCCGGCATGTCACGAACGTACAACCAAGCCGCCAGCACTCCCGCCAGCGCGCCGATCACACCTCCAGCAATGAGAGCCTTACTTCGTGCGTTCATTGCACCTCCTCACTACTTACCCGACAATGCTTTGCCCACGCCACGGAAGAGGCCCTGCACCTGGGCCCTGGAGACAGATACCACGACAAAGGGCTTCACCACCAACCGCGAGCCTCGCTCTACCCCGTCTTGCACCTTGTTGATCCCTGCCAGCACCTGGCGCAACCAGAGGCCAAGGTGAGCGTTGAGCCAGCGCATCCCCCTGTTGGCAAAGTAGAACGCCAGGAGCGGAAC
Source organism: uncultured Anaerolineae bacterium (assembly GCA_964397845.1). Classification (GTDB taxonomy): domain Bacteria; phylum Chloroflexota; class Anaerolineae; order CAYNKW01; family CAYNKW01; genus CAYNKW01. The sequence goes on along the minus strand of CAYNKW010000228.1, from coordinate 1,569 downwards.
GGCGGCCAGCAGCATGAACTCGAGGATGACCAGAACGGCCGAAATATCGGCTAGGACGGATATAGGGTCCACTTTTGGCGCTCCTCCCTTCACTCTCCCTCGTTTTGCCAGGGCGGCCTCAGTATAGCACAAGGCAAAGAGTGTGTCAACCTCCACGACACTGGAAATTACCCACCCAGCCCAACTGACCAACGAACGTCCCATCGCGCACGACGACCCGCCCCCGGCTGAGCACGTGGCGCGGCCAGCCCTGGAGTCGCATCCCCTCGTAGGGCGTCCAGTCCACCCGCTCGTGCAGGCTCTCCACGCTCAAAACGACCTCCGCCTGCGGGTCAAAGACCACCAGGTCGGCGTCAAAGCCGGGAGCCAGGCACCCCTTGTTGGCCAGGCCAAACAGCCGGGCCGGGGCCGTGCAACAGACCTCCCCCCACCGCTCCAGGGTGAGCCGCCCGGCGCGCACACCCAGCGTATAGGCCAAACTCAAGCGGGCCTCGATGGAGGGCAAGCCGCCAGGGATGGTCGTAAAGTCGGCGTGACCGGCCTTCTCACCAGCCGTGAAAGGACAATGGTCGGTGGACAGCACGTCCAGGTCGCCCTGCGCCAGCGCATCCCACAAGGCCAACTGGTCGGCCTTGCTTCGCAGCGGTGGCGAGCCGACAAAGCGCTCGCCGTGTGGCCCGTCAAAGGCACCCGCCGTCAGCGCCAGGTAGTGCGGGCAGGTCTCGCCATAGACCGGCTCCCCTTGCGCCCGGGCGGCAGCAATGCGAGCAACGGCTTCAGCACAGGAAACGTGCACGACGTACAGGGGACTGCCGGCCAGCGCCGCGATGTCCATGGCGCGGCTCACGGCCTCTGCCTCCTGTCGCCTCGGACGGGTGAGGGCGTGGTAACGCGGTGCCGTGTGGCCTGCCGCCAGCGCCTCGGCCCGCAACTGCTCGCAAAGGGGACCGTTTTCGCAGTGGATGATGGGCAGACCACCCACAGCCGCCACAGCCCTGAGGGCCGTGTAGAGTTGAACGTCATTGAGCAAAAGACCCTCGTAAGCCAGGTAGAGTTTGAAACTGGACACGCCCGCAGCCACGACTTCCGGCAACTCGTCCAGGGCCTCCGGGTGGGCGGTGTGCCAGGTGGGAACCGTCATGTGCAGGCAGTAGTCCACCGCCACGCTGCCGCCGGCCTCGGCCCGGCGCGCTGCCAGCGCGTCCAGAAAAGGCTCACCACTGGCAGGCTCCACAAAGTCAATCACCGTCGTCGTCCCTCCACAGGCAGCGGCCACCGTACCGCTGGCAAAGTCGTCGGCGCTGACATAGCCTCCCACCGGCATCTGGAGGTGGACGTGGGGATCAATGGCGCCGGGCAGCACGTAGCAGCCCGTCGCGTCGAGTTCCACTCGACCGGGCAACTCTTCACCCAAAACAGCGATGCGTTCTCCGACGACCCCCACGTCGGCGGGGAAAACCCCGCCCGGGGTGATCAGCGTCCCATTGCGGATGACGACGTCCATTTGTTTAGCTCCAGCCTCTGCTCCTGGCCAAAACTCTCGATGTAGGCCAGCGACTGGTGGCGGAA
>CAYNKW010000227.1:1193-6966 GCA_964397845.1 uncultured Anaerolineae bacterium | reverse complement strand
TGCGCTCCATGGGCGCCATGTGGGCCTGGGATCGCGAGGCCATCACCTGCTTGCCGGCTTACTATCGCTGGACGCAGTGGTTCTTCCTCAAGCTCTATGACATGGGGCTGGCCTACCGCGACGAGGCATTGGTAGACTGGTGCCCCGGTTGCAACACCGTCCTGGCCCGGGAGCAGGTGTGGGGTCAAGACCGCCACTGCGAGCGCTGCGGCACGCCGGTGATCAAAAAGAACGTGCCCCATTGGAAATTCCGTATTACAAAGTATGCCGATGAACTGCTCGACTTTTCCAGGATTGACTGGCCGGAGCGGGTCAAGATCATGCAGACCAACTGGATCGGCCGCAGCGAAGGGGCCAACACCGTGTTCAAGACCGAGCGCGGCGACGACCTGGCGGTCTTTACCACCCGACCTGACACCCTCTGGGGCGCGACGTTCATGGTGCTGGCCCCGGAGCATCCCCTGGTTAACGAACTGACGGCCGCCGAGCACCGCGAGGCCGTCGAGGCCTACCAGCACCAGGCCGCCCGCCGGAGCGAGATCGAGCGCACGGCGGTGGACAGGGAAAAGACCGGCGTTTTCATCGGCGCGTACGCAGTCAACCCGGTCAACGGCAGGCGCATCCCCTTATGGATCGCCGATTACGTGATGATGACCTACGGCACCGGCGCGATCATGGCCGTGCCGGCCCATGACGAGCGGGACTTTGAGTTCGCCCTCGAGTTCGGGCTGCCCATCATGCCGGTCATTGACCGGCCCGATGGGGTGGCCAAGTCCTTCGCCATGCGAGGCACGATGGGGGAGGGCTTGGCCGGGGCGTTGACCGGGGCTGGTATCTCTTTCGAGGAGCGAGATGGCTTCTTGTACGTCACCATGGACAGGGGCCAGGTGGAGCGCTATATCGCGTTGGCCCAGGCTCACATTGAACCCGGCTCCTGGAACGAGGTGGTCGGCGCCCGGTGGGCTTTCATCTTTGACGACCGTGTTCGAGAGTTCGACTCTGTGGAAGCCGGCCACGAGATCCTGGCCCGCTGCAGGGAACTGGAGCCGGCGGTGCGGGACAGGCGCACGATCATGGAGATGCTGTGGGATGTGGAGTTCTATCATGACGTGCTGTTCCACGCCGGGTACGGCACCATGATCAACTCTGGTGAGTTCAGCGGTACGCCCGGGGATGTGGCCAGGCAAAGAGTGACCGACTGGCTGAAGGAGAAGGGCATTGGCAAGTTCACCGTCAACTACCGGCTGCACGATTGGCTCGTCAGCCGTCAGCGTTACTGGGGCGCGCCGATCCCCATGATCCACTGCCCGGTGTGCGGCGTCGTGCCGCTGCCCTACGAGGACCTGCCGGTGCTGCTGCCGGAGGACGCCGAGTTCCTGCCCACCGGCCAGAGCCCGCTCAACTATCACGAAGGCTTTCTGCACGTAAAATGCCCCCAATGCGACGGCGACGCCCAGCGCGAGACCGATACGATGGACACCTTTATGTGCTCCTCGTGGTATCATTACGCCTACGTCAGCCCCTACTACCAGGAAGGCGAGGCGGCCAACGCCGATTCTATGCCTATTGACCCGGAAAAAGAGGCATACTGGCTGCCGGTGGACCAGTACACCGGTGGCATCGAGCACGCCACCATGCACCTGCTCTACACCCGCTTCTTTACCAAAGCAATGCGCGACATGGGTGTGGTGGATCTTGACGAACCGATGCTACGGCTCTTCAACCAGGGTATGGTGCTGGGCGAGGATGGCGAAAAGATGAGCAAAAGCCGGGGCAACGTCATCGCTCCCGACGTGTTGATCGCCCGGTACGGGACCGACACGGTGCGGGCCTACCTCATGTTCTTTGCCCGCTGGGACCAGGGCGGCCCGTGGGACAGCCAGGGCATCCGTGGGACGCAGCGCTTCCTGGAGGACGTATGGGGGCTGGCCCTGGAGCCCTGTACTTGGCCTGCCCTCCGTCCTGGGGCCGGAGGACCCAGGGCAGGACAAGTGCCCAAGCCAGATGCCGCCGGCAAGGCCGGCGGGCGCGAGGTGCGGGCGCTGCGCCGGGCGGTGCACCAGACGATCAGAAAAGTGACCGAGGACATTGAGAGCTTTGCGTTCAACACGGCCATCGCTGCGCTGATGTCGCTGCGCAACACGATGAAGGCGGCCAAACAGTCGCCCCTGGCCCACACGCCGGCCTGGGACGAGGCTGTGGAGAACCTGCTGTTGCTCCTGGCGCCCTTCACTCCCCACATTGCGGAGGAGTTGTGGGCACGCACCGGCCGGCCGTACAGCATCCATCTGCAAAGCTGGCCCAGGTGGGACGAAGCGGTCGCTGCCGAGGAGACCATCACCCTGGTCGTCCAGGTCAACGGCAGAGTGCGCGATCGCCTGGAAGTACCGGCTGACATTGGCGAGGAAGAAGCGAAGGAAAAGGCCCTGGCCAGCGATGGCGCACAGCGGCACATCGCTGGTCAAGAGGTCGCCAAGGTCATTTACGTGCCAGGGCGGCTGGTCAACATCGTCGTAAGATAAGGTCTCGCTGAGATTTGACAGAGGGCAGGGTGGAGGCTCGCCTTGCCCTCTTTTCTGTTTGTGCCTGCAAAAACTAGGCGCGTCCCCTACTACTGCTTGTGTCTGAAAACCGGGTGCATCGAGATTGCCGATTAAGCCGTAAAGTGCTATAATACCATGCAGTAACGCAAAAAGTAAGACGTAAAGCGTGGTGCGTAATGAGAGAGGCCCTGGTCACGTTTTGCGCTTTACGTTTTACGGCGTGAGATGGCTTCTGGTCCGAGAGCAAGTGCTATGCAGATCGTCTGGTTTAGCGCGTGGGACAATCCAACGTTGGCCGTGCCTCAGCAGGTGGAGGGGTATCTGCTCCTGCTGCTGTACCTGGCTGCGATGTTCCCCCCGCTGGTTTTGCTCTTCTTGCGCAAGGACCTATCATCGTTACGCTGGCGGCAGTTGGCGCTTTTCGTCCTGCTGATCCTGACCACGGCTCTGTTCAGCAACGCTCTAAAGTTGCGCTTCTCGGGCCTGGAGCTGCGCCCAATACCAGGCACGCCGTTGGATGCGCGCCCTTTGGAGGTGCCTGTCGTCGCCCTGTTGCTCGTTGGCATCACTGCCCTCCGTCTGGGGATCCTGCCCGCCGCGCTGGTCGCCGGGATAAGTGGCCTGGTGCGGGGGGCGTTCGAGACAGGACAGTTGCTCCACGTCTTTGAGACGACGGGTTTTGGTTTGATCGCCGGCTTTTTGCTCACCCAGGACTATGCTGGCCGACTGGGCAAGGCGCTGCGCCAGCCGGTAGTGGCGATGTCGCTGGCCTCGCTGACCGCCTGGCTGCTGCGAGTGCCCATTCTCTTTGTGAGCGCGCCAGCCCTTTCGCTCTATGCCCTCAGCTATGCTGTCTCTTACTCGGCGGCCTCCTTGTCGCCTCGCTTCTGGACAGGGATCGCTGCCGGCGCTGCATTGCAATTCCTTTTCCGGGCCGTTCCCGGCCTGGCCCCCGTCCGTCACGGCCGCGTCGCTCCCCCCTATGGGCGAAGCCTTTTGCAACGGCTATTGTGCACCCTGGTGCCGCTGATGTTGCTGATCATCGTCGTACTCGTCTACGTCGTCACGGTCACTGGCGTGCGGGTCTCCACGAAGCAGATCCTGGCCCAGGTGGAGCGGGACGCTGGACGGGCGGCTGATTGGATTCCCCCTTTCTTCGCCGAGGGACGATCGCTGCTGGCTCGCTTTGCCCACGATGAGGCACTGCGCAGCCCGGATCAGACCACACGCCAGACAAAGTTGCAGCAGGACATCAGTTCACCAGCTTTTTTCAGTGAATTGATCCTGCTGAATGCCCTGGGCGAAGCCACCGCCGCTCATCCTGCGGACGTAGAGCGCGGTCTGCTGCCGATAGAAAAGCAGGTGCTAAGTCGCGTGCGCGCCGTGGGAATTCCCATGTACAGCGAGGTATACCGCGGCAGCGGCGGTGATCTCGTCGTCAGCTTTATGGCTCCCCTGGCGCAAACCAATGTGCGCCTGGGTGCCCTCCTGGGGCGAGTGAGCCTGAGTACCAATCCCACCTTTCGAGGCATCCTCTATGGTTTGCAGGACACCATGGGCGCCGGCACGGGTTTCATCGTAGATCAGGAGGGACGCATCGTGGCGCATCCCGATCCTGCCGTGTTGCTGCAAACCTGGCAACCCGAAGCCGTTCCCCTGATCACCCACGAGGCAACGCAATGGGGTCAGGCCTACGAGGACCTGTCGCCGCCTCACAACCTGCAACGGTTGGTCTATTACCGCCCCGTGAAAGGGTACCCCTGGACGGTAGTGATCGAGTTGCCTTACGAGGTGATTTTACGCCAGGCTATGGACATCTCTACTCCCTTGATGATCCGCCTGCTGATCCTGGCCGACGTTGCCATAGTGGTGCTCTTTTTTGCTGCCCGTTACCTCATGCGGCCGGTGGAGCAATTGGCTGAGGTGGCCGGGCAGATCGCCGCCGGCCGGCTGGACACAGCGGTGGAAGCCGGGGGGGTTGACGAAGTGGGACGGCTGCGGACTGCCTTTGAGCGGATGAGGCTCAGCCTCAGAGAGCGATTGGATCAACTCTCGCTGCTGTGGCAGGTCAGTCAGGCGGTGTCCAGCAGCCTGGAAGTGGAAGATAGTCTGTTGCCCATCCTGGCGGGCGCGCTGGAGAAAACCGGTGCCTGTGCGGCGCGCATCGTGTTGCTTTCGGCCAGCGGGGCAGTGGAGAACGCCGTCTCCCAGGGGCCAGGGGCTGATCTCCTGGCCAAGCTCGATGCCCATGCTGCTAGCCTGGTCTCGCCGGAGAAGCAGTTGCTGATCCACAACCTGGCTCGCGTACGGCGGCCGCAACTCCTGGCCTTGCGGCAAGCTGGCTTGAGGGCCTTGTACGGCCTGCCGCTGACGGTGCGCGGTTGCTTGAGCGGCGTGTTCTGGTTGGCCTTCGACGCGCCGCGCCGCTTTGAGGCGATGGAGATCGACTTTCTCTCGACGTTGGCCGGGCAGGCAGCCGTGGCCGCGCAGAACGCTCGCCTCTTTGCCGCCGCTCGCGATGGCCGCCAGCGCCTGGAGGCTATCCTGGCCAGCGCCTCCGACGCCATCATTGTCACCGATGACCAGGGCAATTTGCTGCTGGCCAACCCCGCGGCCGAGCAAGCCTTCCGTTTGCTTGTGGATGCCCGGGGCCAGCCGGTGGAGGCATTGCTGGCTGGCGGGCCGGGAGCGGCCCGCCAGCTCTTCGTGACCCCTCTGGAGGACGAAAGCGGCGTCTTGACCGGTGAACTGGTCTTGCCAGACGGCCGGGTGCTCTATGCCAGCGTTTGTGCTGTGAGCCAGCAGCGGGACCAGGCCGCCGGGCGCGTGGCTGTGCTGCGCGATATTACCCACCTCAAAGAGTTGGATCAGATGAAATCCGATTTCGTCGACACGGTCTCGCACGACCTCCGCTCGCCGCTCACTTTTATGCGCGGCTACGTCGCCATGATCCCCATGATCGGCGAGGTAAGCCCCAGGCAGCAAGAGTTCGTGGACAAGATCGCCGCTGGGGTCGATCAGATGACCAATTTGATTGACGACCTGCTCAACATCGGGCGCATCGAGGCCGGAGTGGACATTGATATGGCGCCATGTCAGGTGGACGATCTGGTGCGTGACGTCGTGCAAGACCTCCGTTCCCGTGCCATCGCCAAAAAGCTGGAACTAGCGACACGCCTGCCGGAAGCGCCCGTCCCGCCGGTGTGGGGCGACCGGCTGCTCCTGCAACA
>CAYNKW010000227.1:0-1093 GCA_964397845.1 uncultured Anaerolineae bacterium | reverse complement strand
GGGTGGAAAGCAAGCCGGGGCAGGGGAGTACGTTTTTCTTCGCCCTGCCCAGGCATACGCCGGAGTGACGCCATGCCCCTGGAGATTGGTATTGTCGGCCTGCCCAACGTGGGCAAGTCTACCCTCTTTAACGCGCTGACGCGGGCCAGGGCGGCCGTGGCCAGCTACCCCTTCACCACCATCGAGCCCAACGTGGGCGTCGTGCCGGTGGAGGATCGCCGCCTGACGGACATTGCCGCACTGGTCAAGCCAGAAAAAGTCGTGCCCACGACGGTGCGTTTCGTGGACATTGCTGGCCTGGTCGAGGGCGCTCACCGGGGCGAGGGTCTGGGTAACCAGTTCCTGGGCCACATCCGCAACGTGGACGCCGTGGCCATGGTTGTGCGCTGCTTCCAGGCCAGGAACGTCCCCCACGTCACTCCCGATCTGGAGCCCATCAACGACATCGAAACGGTGGACGTGGAACTGATCCTGGCCGATCTGGCGACGGTAGAGCGGCGGCTGGAGAAGGTGCGGAGTTCGGCCAAGGCACGGCCAAAGGAATACGCCGGCGAATTGGCCTGGCTGGAGCGCTTGCGGACGCACCTGGATGGTGGCGCACTGGCCCGGGGCTTTGCCGAAACCGATCAGGAGCTCGCCTGGGCAGGGACGCTGAACCTGCTCACGGCCAAGCCTCGCCTGTACGTGGCCAACATCGGCGAGGACGACTGTCCCGACGGCGGCGCGTTGGCACAAAGGGTGGCTGCGCACGCTGCGGCCGAAGGTGGCCATGCCATCTCCCTTTGCGCCCAGGTGGAGATGGATCTGCTAGACTGGCCGCCCGACGAGGCGGCCGCCTATCTGGCGGAACTGGGCATGGCGGAATCTGGTTTGCAGCGACTGGTGCACGCTGGCTACCGCCTGCTGGACCTGATTACCTTCTTTACCACCACCGGCGGGCGCGTGGTGCAGGCCTGGACGGTGCGGCGCGGCACGCACGCTCTCCAGGCGGCTGGCAAGGTGCACTCTGACATGGAGCGCGGCTTTATCCGCGCCGAGGTGATGACCTACGACGACCTCATGGCTGCCGGTTCCGTGGCCGCCGCTCGCGAGA
>CAYNKW010000226.1:0-6976 GCA_964397845.1 uncultured Anaerolineae bacterium | reverse complement strand
CTAGGAGCGACGTTCACTGACTCGGCCATTTCAAGGACTTTCAGCGGCGTATTCTTCTGCCAGAATCCTGGCCACCTTTCATCGCATAGACCACCTCTGCGCCGGATAGAACAGCCTCTCGAATCTTGGGCTTCTTAAGACCTGACACGATGCCCTCCATGATCCACGAAGACACACCAAGAGACACGAAGGAACTTAAAAAAACTTTGTGCCCTTCGTGTCCCTTGTGTCCTTCGTGGATATTCGTGTCCTTCGTGGATCGTGGATACTAGTCGCGGCGATAGAATTCTACGGCCATCAGTTCCTTGAGCGCCTCAAAATCGCGCCTGTTGCGCGTCAGCAAAGTACGACCGGTGAGTTCTGCGCTGGCAGCAATCGCCGCATCGGGCAGTGACAACCTGCTTAGCCCAAACTGACGCCGCAGTTGCCCCGCCCGCCGGGCAATCGCGCCGTCCAAAGGCACTCGTTCCAGCAAGGCCAATATTGCTTCGTGCCGTTCTTCCTCGCCGGCTCGGATGCCTTGCCACAGTTCCAGCTCGGTGACCGTGGAAAAAGCGCCGGTGGCCTCTCCGTTCAGGATCACCTCGACGTAAGGAATCACCCCCGGCCGGCCGTGGTAGTAGTCAATCAGAGCCACGCTGTCAAACATCCAGCCGGGCATCTGCCAGTTCCTCGTCTCTTTCTATCAGACCAGTCCGGCTGGCGACCAGGTAGTCGTCCGGGTCTCGGTCGGCCCACATGCCCCGGGCAGACCGTGCCAGAGCGACCAATCTTTCCCGCGAACTCGGCTCGGAGGCCAGATCGATCTCGCCGGATACCCAGCGGGCCAACAAGTCACGTATCACTTCACTCACCGCCACATCTTCTCTCAGGGCTTTGATCCTGGCCCGTCGAAAGATGGACTCAGGGACATTAATCGTCGTGCGATGCATATTCTCACTCCGTATATATGGCTATATGCGCCAAGTATACTCTATTTCTTTTCCGCTGTCAATGGACTTTAACGCAAGGGGCGCACTAACGAGTTGTCACAGGGAGAGAAAAAAAGGAACAGCGAACCGAATAATGGCGGACAACGCGTGCCACACCGTGACACAAGGCGAACCTTTTCCGGCTCATAGGTGTAATACTATAGAGCCAAACCATCAGTTGGGTAGACAGGAAAGTCGTCATGCTATTGAGAGTCCGGTGGGGGAGCCTGCGCAACAAAATCATCGCCTGGTCTTTTGTTCCCGCGATCATTGTACTGGTCACGGTGGCCTTGGTCAACATTTACGCCTACCAGCGGGTAACAGAGAATCTGGTTATCGAACGCGACCGAGATCTGACGCGCCTCTCGGCCAGTCTGTTGGCCACAGAGTTGGCAACATACACCGATCCTCTCTCCGATCAGTTCTTGGAGATTTCTGACGGCGGCGTGGTCATCTTTAGGGCGCATGGGGCGATTGTGGCTGCCGAACCGGAGCAGCTCGAAGGATGGGGCCCCGATTGGTTCAAACGCTTTTCCTTTCGCCGGATGTTTGACTCCTCGGAGCCGATCTTTTCGGATGTCATGATCGGGTCACAAGGTGAAAAGATCATCGTCGTTGCTGTGCCTATCCCAGGCCGCGATGGCGCGCCCGTGGGAGGGATCGCTGGACTGTTTCGCGTGGGCCCAACAACTGACAGCGCGCTTTACAGCAGCATTGAGAAGCTTCGTCGAGGGGAAAGCAATTGTGTCTACCTGGTGGATGGCAATGGTCGCGCGATCTACCATTCCAATCCCGATCACATTGGAGATGACTTTTCCGCGCAGCCGGTTGTGCAGCAGGTGCTGAGCGGGGATGTGGGCGCCCTTCGCACCCACGACCTCAATGGCCAGGATATCGTTGCCAGCTTTGCCCCAGTGCCAGGCACATCGTGGGGCCTCGTCACCGAGGAAAGCTGGGCCGCGTTGATCAGATCCAGCCGGCGTTACGGACAATTGTTGCTCTTACTGCTGACGCTAAGCGCGGTGGCCCCGGCTCTCGTTGTCACTGTTGGGGTCAGGCGGATTGTGCAGCCTATCGCAGAGCTCATCCGCGCTGCTCAAGAGGTGGCCAGAGGAAACCTCGGCCAAAGGATCACAGCATCAACAGGAGACGAAATTGAGGAGCTGGCCGAGCAATTCAACCTTATGGCAGCTCAGCTCGAGGAATCGTATGCTCACCTGGAGCGGAAGGTGGCCAATCGAACCAAAGAACTGGCCACCCTCAACGCCATCGCCGCCAAGATGAGTCACTCTTTGGACCTGGAGGAGATCCTGAACGACGCTCTGGACGAGGCACTGGACGTGATGGGCATGGAAAGAGGGCAAGCATTCCGCCTGGAGGAGGAAACGCAGGACCTGATCCTCATGGCCCATCGGGGCCTGCCAAAGGAATTCGTCCGTTACACAGCCCGGCTGCCGTTGGGCGCCGGTGCAGCCGGTCAAGCGGCCAGGGCGGGGCGACCCATTGTCAAGAAAGTGGCTGACTATTCTGAGGGCGAATTGAGAGATTTGATCGAAAGGGGAGGATCGCAATTGGTGATCAGCATCCCCCTCATGGCCAAAGGGAGAACAGTAGGGGCCATCAATCTGGGCGCTCACAACCCGCGCTCTGTGGCTCCTGAAGAACTGTCTCTGTTGGCAGCCATCGGCCACCAGATCGGCGTGGCTGTGGAGAACGCACGGCTTTATGAGCAGGCTCAACAGTTGGCCGTGGTGAAGGAGCGCAACCGCTTGGCCCGCGATCTGCACGATTCGGTGACGCAGGCCCTTTACGGTGTGATGCTGTACGCCGAAGCGGCAGCGCGGCAACTATCATCGGGAGAGGCGGGTATGACATCCGAGCACCTGCTCGAGATTCGGGGTACGGCCCAGGAGGCGTTGCGGGAAATGCGATTGCTCATCTTTGAGTTGCACCCCCCGATGCTAAAGAGGGATGGGCTAGTGGCGGCCCTGCAAGCCCGGCTGGAAGCAGTAGAAGGACGGGTCGGTCTGAAGACAGAGTTCAGAGGGGGGGAAAATGGCCGGCTCTCTCTCAAGGTTGAGGAAGGACTGTATCGTATTGCCCAGGAGGCACTGAACAATGCCCTAAAACATGCCCATGCCAGCAGTGTTACCGTATGCTTGCATCAGGACAAGCAGGCCGTGACATTAGAGATTACCGACGACGGGACAGGTTTTGATCCGATAGCGGCCCGAGAGCGGGGTGGATTCGGTTTACGTGGAATGGAGGAGCGGGCAGCGCGGCTGGGAGGAAAATTGACAGTGCAGAGCAGCCTGGGGAAAGGAACAAGAGTCAAGGTGGAGGTATGCCGATGAGCAGTTCAATTTGTGTCCTGGTAGCCGACGACCACGCCATCGTGCGCAAAGGGATCCGTGCCCTGTTGGCGACGGAGCCGGACATTGAGGTGGTGGGAGAGGCCAAAGACGGACGAGATGCCATTACGGAAGCGCAGAGGCTTCAGCCCGACGTCATTTTGATGGACCTGGTGATGCCAGGGATGGATGGGCTCGAGGCTATTCGGCACATCACAGCCTGCCAGCCGGAGGTACGCATCCTGGCGTTGACCAGTTTTGCCGGTGACGACAAGGTCTTCCCGGCCATCAAGGCCGGTGCCTTAGGCTATCTTCTCAAAGACTCGGGCCCGGAAGAGTTGGTGCAAGCCATTCACCAGGTGTACCACGGCAAGTCTTCGCTCCACCCGACCATCGCACGCAAGATACTGCAAGAATTCTCCCATCCCTCGGATCGAGGGTCAGGGACAGACCCACTGACGGAGCGAGAGGTAGAAGTGCTGCAGTTGGTGGCGCAAGGCCAGAGTAACCGGCAGATCTCGGATCGGCTGGTGATCAGCGAGGCGACGGTGCGCACCCACGTGAGCAACATCCTGGCCAAATTGAACCTGTCCAGCCGCACCCAGGCCGCTCTCTATGCCCTGCAAAAGGGCCTGGTATCGCTGCATGACGCCACCGCATTGCTACAGGCTTGAAATCTAGCCAAGTCATTTGTACGACTTTTGTCGTAGACGCTATACGATCAGTGTGGAGAAGGATCACCTGAAAGGTGATCCTTTTTGCGTATGGCAAATCCGCTCTTTTTACGATGACAGGGTAACCTCTCTTTAGTATACTATGAGTGGAGGTATGCCGATGAGCAGTTCAATTTGTGTCCTGGTAGCCGACGACCACGCCATCGTGCGCAAAGGGATCCGTGCCCTGTTGGCGACGGAGCCGGACATTGAGGTGGTGGGAGAGGCCAAAGACGGACGAGATGCCATTACGGAAGCGCAGAGGCTTCAGCCCGACGTCATTTTGATGGACCTGGTGATGCCAGGGATGGATGGGCTCGAGGCTATTCGGCACATCACAGCCTGCCAGCCGGAGGTACGCATCCTGGCGTTGACCAGTTTTGCCGGTGACGACAAGGTCTTCCCGGCCATCAAGGCCGGTGCCTTAGGCTATCTTCTCAAAGACTCGGGCCCGGAAGAGTTGGTGCAAGCCATTCACCAGGTGTACCACGGCAAGTTTTCGCTCCACCCGACCATCGCACTCAAGCCACGCATACAACTTTTGTAGTAGATACCATACCTCATTTGTTGTAGACGCTATACGATTGGCGTGGAGAAGGACTGCCTGAAAGGTGATCCTTTTTGCGTATGGCAAATCCGCTCTTTTTCCGATGACAGCACGGCCCTTCTTTGATATACTGTTATCATTCACAGGCTTGGGGCTGCAAGCCGGCCGGAGACAAGCATACCACCTCAAAGCAGGGGGATGGGCAAATGGAGATTTTGCTGGCAAACATTTTCTCCTCCTTAGGTGTCACCCTCCCCCCTGCTTTGGGGTGGTATTCATTTCAGGGCGGATGGACAAATTGGATGATTGGAAGGAGGTGGTGACGCGGATTTGGACAGGCCATTACTGAGGACCTGCAGGGAGATGGCGCGAGCATCTCTCACAGTGGGTTGCCGCACCCGTGCTATACCTGCTTGTCGAATCGACCATTTCACTTTAAGGAGGAGAAAATGCTTACAAAAAAGAAGTGGGCGAGCCTCTTCGCCCTATTGATTGTTGCTGGCTTGATCCTTTCTGCCTGCGCCACGCCGACTCCCGAGATCCGCGAGGTCGAGAAATTAGTGACCCAGGTGGTGAAAGAGACTGTCAAAGAAACAGTCATTGTTGAGGGTACGCCGCAGGTGATGGAGAAGGAAATCACCAAGGTTGTCGAGGTCGAAAAAGTCGTGACCCCCACGCCGGAACCTGCGGAAATGTTGGTCACCGTGGACCGCAACTATGGTACCGATATCGCGGGGTTGGACCCGCAGCGGGCGGAGGACGCTACCTCTATCGAAGCTATCGAGAACCTCTTTGTGGGTCTGACCGACTACGACGACGCCACCGGTGCGGTGTTGCCGGAACTGGCCACCAGTTGGGAGCAGGTCGCCAACGAAGACGGCACCGCCGACTGGACCTTCCACCTGCGGGACGACTTTAACTGGGTCTACCACAACCCAGTAACCAACGAGACCACCGTCGTGAGGCCGGTGACGGCGCACGATGTGGTCTATGCCACGCAGCGCGCCTGCTCGCCGGAGGTAGGTACCTACTACTCCACCATCGTGGGCTCCTTCCTGATGGGCTGCGAGGATTACCTGAGCTACGATCCAGATGCGGAAGGAGCGCTCCCTCTGGAGGAAGTCATCGCCGGTGTGGGCGTCGAGGCGCCGGACGACACCACGGTGATCTTTCACCTCCTTGGCCCTGTGGGCTTTTGGCCCTCCATCGCCGGCATGTGGACCATCCGTCCCACCCCCCAGGAGACCATTGAGGAGTTCGGGGACCGGTGGGTCGAGCCGGGCAACATCGTCACCAACGGCCCCTTCGTGCTGCACGAGTGGATCCACAGCGTGAGCACCGTTCTGCTAAAGAACCCCTACTGGACGGGCCCCTTCCCGGGCAACGTGGAGAGAGTACAGGGGCATTACATTGACGATGTCTCCACCGAGTTCGCTCTCTTCCTGGACAAAGGCTTGGATTGGGCCAACATTCCTACCGCTGAGCTGGCGGCCTTCAAGGCGGAGAGCCCAGAGTGGACCATCCAGCTCTGCGACCTGACAACCTTCTACCTGGGGCTCCACCTGGCCAAGCCGCCCTTCGACGACCAGAAGGTGCGGGAGGCGTTCGCCTGGGCTCAGGACCGTCAGACCTTCATTGACGTGGCCCGGGCTGGCGAGGGGATGGTGATGACGCACTTTGCGCCACCGGGGATGTTCGGCGCTCCACCAGTTGACGAGGTGGGCGTTGGCTACGACCCGGATAAGGCCAGGACGCTGTTGGCTGAGGCTGGCTATCCCGACTGCGATGGCTTCCCCGAGATCGACTTTCTGACCTACAGTGGTGACCGTGCCCGTCTGTGGGCCGAGACCTATGTGGCGATCTTCTCTGATAGCCTGGGTTGCCCCGCCGAGAAATTCAACATCATCCAGCAAGAGTTCCGGGTGCTTTTGGCCACCGTCAGTCCCGACACCCCTGACGAGGAGATGCCCCACATGTGGACCCTGGGGTGGGGGCCCGACTACGCTGACGAGGACAACTGGGTCCGGGCGGTCCTCCACTGTGAGGACGCTGAGAACGCCTACGATCGTCCTTGCTCCGAGGTGGACGACCTGATTAAGGAACTGCAGTTCGAGAGCGACCCGCAGAAGCGCATCGACGGCTACCGCCAGGTGGAGAGCATGTTCTTCGACGAGGGTGGGTTGTTCCCCTTCCTCCCCACCTACACGCGGATCGAGACGGACGCCAAGCAAACCTGGTTGGAGTTTGACTTCGCGGAGTTCGGCGGCCAGCACTACAACAACTGGATCCTTGACTGGGAGGCCAAGAAGGCAGCCACCGGCCAGTAGTCTAGTACAGCCGGGCAACAAGTCCGTCGGTAGTTGTAGGGCAAGCGCCGGTTGAGCACTTGTCCTG
>CAYNKW010000225.1:2490-7000 GCA_964397845.1 uncultured Anaerolineae bacterium | reverse complement strand
TCTGCGTCTCAAAGGCCACCCGATGCACCTCGTTCTCGCTGTAGAGGCGTATACCTTCGGTGGCCACCCGCCCGCGAAAGGTGGGGGGAGCGTTGTTGAGCACCCGCACTTTGGCGTAGTCAAGGCCACAGGTATCGTCAATCGCCAGTTCGACTTCGATCTCAAAATTTAGCCGCTCATAAGGCGTCATTGTTGCTTTTTCTTCGCTGACCAGTAGGGCAATGTCCACATCAGAGAAAGGGTGCGCGAGCCCCGTGGCCACCGAGCCATACAGATAGACGGCGTCAATGCCTCGCTCGCCAAAGATGGTTTCGGCGTGCTGGCGCAGGGTGGCAATGATCTGTTCGGGGATGATCTCCCGAGGTTGCTCCCTCACTGTACCTCTCTCCTCACAGTCGCAGGTCTTCGCGGACGATCTTGCGCGCGCCGCCGTCGCGGCTGGTGCGCCAGTCTTTAATCGGTGTCAGTTCCATCATCAAATCGAGCTTGCCCAGGGCGGCCATGCGGTCGTAGATAAGCTGCCAGGCACAGGGAGTGTCGGGGTCTACCTCGCACACGCCGTTCTGCGAGCCTCCGCATGGCCCGTTGAGCAGGCTCTTGGCGCAGCGCGCGATGGGGCAGATGCCACCGGTGGTACCCAGCACGCAATCGCCGCAGGCCTGGCAGCGTTCCTCCCACACGCCCTGCTCCGTAGGCATGCCCAGGAAAGAGGTGTTGAGGCCGGGCAGTGTCAGAACCTCGGGGAATTGCTCGTTCATCGTCTGCACGCCGATGCCACAAGCCAGCGAGAGCACGGCATCCACCTGGGGCAGCATGTCGGCTACCATCTCGTTGTATTCATACTCGCACTGGCGCTGCACGGTAGCCTCCAGGAACTCGATCTCTTTACCGTCAAGCCTGGTGGCCATACGCAGGGAGGAAGCCAGGATGCCCACCTCCTTCTCGCCACCCGCAAGGCAGACGGTGACGCAGGTGCCACAGCCCAGCACCAGCACTTTCCTAAAGTGGGAGACCATACCTTTGATCTCTTCCAGCGGCTTCTGTTCGGCTACGATCATGGTTAACTCCTTCTATTGTATGGCAATCCACGACATCTATGACGTTGTCTTCGATTTGTCCAGGTAGTCTAATAGGTCTGTTCCTTTCCGATGCGTCAGCCATCGCTCGCCCCGGTGAGGGGAGGCGGGTCCGGCAGGTAGACGCGCACCTGTTCGAAGAACGAGATGACGTCAACCGGCTTGGTGATGTAGCCGTCGCAGCCAGCGGTGAGGGCCCGTTCCCGGTCACCCACCATAGCGTGGGCGGTGAGGGCTATCACCGGGATGTGGGCCAGCGCCGGGATGCCTTTGATGGTGCGGGTCGCCTCCCAGCCGTCCAGCGCGGGCAGTGACAGATCCATCAGGATCAGGTCCGGCACTTCCCGCTGGGCGATAGTGATCGCCTCCCGGCCATCGCGAGCGGTCAGCACCTGGCAGCCGTGCATGGTCAACAACTGGACGAACAGGTTCAGGTTGTCTCGTTCGTCTTCGACGATGAGTATGCGATAAATGGTCATTGTGTCGTAGCCTCCATTGACTGTGATGCCTGGTTCATGGGCAAGGTGACGGCGAAGGTGCTGCCGGCCCCCAGGCGGCTCTGGACGCTGATGGTGCCTCCCATGGCCTCCACCAGCCGCCGGGCGATGGCCAGGCCCAGCCCGGCGCCGCCCAATTCCTGGCTGTAGACATCCTCTCCCTGGCGAAATTCCTCGAAAATGTGTGTCACCTCCCGTTCGGAAATGCCGCGACCGGTGTCGCGCACCTGCAATGTCCAGGTGCCCGCCCCGCTGGTCTGGGCGGCGACGTGGATGTTCCCCTGGCTGGTGAACTTGACGGCATTGTCCACCAGGTTGATCAGCACCTGGTTGAGACGGACCTCGTCCCCTAACAGCGCCGGGGGCAGGTCCGAGGCAACCTGGTAGTCCAGAGCCAGTCCCTTCTCTTGGGCCCGCGGTTCCATGGTGGTGACGACCGAGTACACCAGGGCCTTGGGGCTGAAGACGCCCTCCTGCAGCTCAAGCCGCCCTGCCTCAATGCGAGACAAGTCCAGCACGTCGTTGATCAGGGCCAGGAGCTGGTGGCTGTTGCGTTTCACTCGCTCCAGCCCGTCTCGCTGGGTGGCGTTCAGCTCGCCGTAGAAACCGGCCAGGTTCATGTCGGTATAACCGATGATAGCGTTGAGCGGCGTGCGCAGTTCGTGGCTGACGCGGGCCAGAAAATGGGTTTTGAGCCGGTTGGCTTCCTGCAGCTTCTCGTTGGCCTTCACCAGGTCGTAGGTGGCGTTCCGCAGCGCCCGGCGCAGGTCGCGGGTGGTCAGCCAGCCCAGGTAGGCCACGAACAAGAAGGTCAGGGTGCTGATGAACGACGTCAGCGCGATGGACGCGTCTTCACCCAGCGCCAGCGCGGCGATGAACGGCCGGCGGCTCAGTATGGCGATGGTCACGTATAGAACCCCGGACAAGGCGGCGACGGCGAAACTGGCCCTGAAGTCAATCAGGATGCCGGCCATGACGACGACGGCGACGTAAAAGGTGGCCGCGATGAGCACGATCCCTTCCAGCATCAGGGACGCCCCGCTCATGACCAACAGCATAACCATCAGCAGTAGATAGATGGCCGGGTTCAGGTAACCCCGGCGGGCCAGCGCCCGTGCCACCAGGCAGACCGCAATCAGGAGCAGAGCGGCCAGAAAGAGCAGCAGGAACTGGATAGAGTACCGGAAAACGAGCACCCCCCCATAAGCGACCGCTACTACGCCGGCCGTGGCCAACGTCCAGATCGAGACCGAGTCAAAGAGCTCGAATCGCCGGGTCCAGTCTCGCCCGGCGAAGGGCGTTGGCTCCAATTGTAGTGACATGAGACGACACTCCACTGTTGGCTTTTACAAAAAGCCCGCAAAGGAACTCAGTGCGCGAACCTGCGCCCCTTGAAGACACCGGCTGGCGTGGCGATAGAGAGGGACACACCAGCCCGTTCGTACCACCGCCTGAACTCTTCTTCCCAGAAAAAACCGTTCACATTCTCGTGCACCTGGATGATCAGGTTCATGTAGGGACTAGCCATCGGTCTGGTGATCTGCGTGCCGAACACCAGGCCGCCCGGCTTGAGCACCCGCACTATCTCCCGGATGCCTTGCTGTGGGTCCGGCAGCCAGTGCAGGAGCAGCGAATGGTACACCGCGTCAAAGCTCTTGTCCGGGAACTCGAGGTTCATGGCGCTCATGAGGTGAAAGGACGGATGGTTGTCCTCGGTCAGGGATGGCCGGCTGTGATGTTTGCTCCTACTCACGATCTCGGAGAATTGTTCGCTGGCCAGGTTCAAAAGCCCGGCCACCGGATCGATAGCAGTGATCTGTAAGTCCCCCTTGAGTCGTATCCAGATATCGGCTGTCTCGTGGCCGGACCCGCACCCCAAGTCCAGCAGCCGCTTTCCGCGCAATTCCCTCTCATTGACAAAGACGAAGGCGGCTTTCCGCAGCCCAGCGTAGATCTTGGTGGACAGCGACTGGTCGAAGCTGAACAACGCCGGCCCCTCTTCCTCGAAGCGATGGACGAAATCAATCGGTTGTTGGCGCATACGGGCCGGGATCCGCCGGGCAAAGTCGCGGAAGATACTCATGTTGTGCAGTGCTTCGGGCGTGCGCCGGGCGACGTCGTCGCGGTTGGGCAGCGGCACGGCAGGGTTGAGACAGTAGCGACCGGTTTCCTTGATCAACAGGTTGTCCCGTCCGCTGGACAGGGTTTCGAACACTTCTCGGGTGTAAGGTGAATCCACAAAACCGAACTGGGCGATGACCTGCCCATAGTTCCGCGGTTCCACCAGGTAGTCGAACAGCCCCTCCTGATCGAAGGTTTCGACGATGAAGTAGCGAATCCATAGGTCGGCCTGGCGTCCGGTGCGACCCAACGGGCCAACCTGGGTCAGGATCACCCACCAGACCTTGACGGCGTCGAGCATTAGGTCCCCCCCTTTTTTGATCTCTCGAGCGGTTTCTGTTCGGCTACGATTTGTATTCAGTCCGTTCTATTTCAGGTTTGATGGCCCGCGCGCGACCGTTATGATCGTTCTTTAGGGGGTTTGGCCCCAGCTTTAGGATGCGCTCGGTCATCTGGGTAGCGATCTCGGCCCAGCGCGCGCCTTCGGCGGAGGAGAGGAAGTACATCTCCAACCTCTCCCCGCCCAGGCCGATCTCGTCCAGCAGGCCCTTGACATAGTTGACCCGCCTTTCAGCAGCTTCATTACCCTCCAGGTAATGACAGGTGCCCTTCTCTCAACCAGCGACGATCACGCCGTCGGCGCCGCGCTCGAAGGCTCTGAGCAAGTAGAGCGCGTCCACTTTGCCGGTGCAGGGCAATTTGACGATCTTGACGTTGGTTGGGTAGTTGAGCCTCATTGAGCCGGCCAGATCGGCGGCGGCGTAAGCACAATAGTGACAGGCAAAGGCCAGGATTTGGGGTTCAAATTCGTTCATG
>CAYNKW010000225.1:0-2390 GCA_964397845.1 uncultured Anaerolineae bacterium | reverse complement strand
TCGCGGTAGTGCTGCAACTGGATGGCCTTGGCCGGGCACTCGCTGGCGCAGATGCCGCAGCCACGGCAGGCAGCGGGGGCAATCTCGGCTGCCCCCAGGATGTCACCCGCACCGGCCAGCTCCGGATTGACGATCGGCACGTCGTAAGGGCAGACCCGCACACAGGTCAGGCAGCCGGTGCATTTCTCCGGCTCGACGACGGCCACCACGCCGCCGACCTGCAACTCGTCCTGCGAGAGGATGGCCGACGCGCGGGCTGCGGCCGCCTTGGCCTGGGCGATGGCCTCGTCCAGGAATTTGGGATATTGAATCGCGCCGCACAGGTAGGCTCCCTCGGTGGGGAAATCCACCGGCTGGAGCTTGAGATGCGCCTCCAACATAAAGCCTTCCAGCGTGCAGGCGAACTTCATCATATCTGCCAGGTCACGGGTGCCTTCGGGCGGCACCATGGCCGCCGAGAGCACCAGCGCGTCAGGCTCAAAGGTCAGCGGTACGTTCAGCGTCGGGTCGGTGACGATCACGCGCACGCGCCCGTTTTCGTGCGTCACCTCTGGTTTGTGGGCCTCGTCGAAGCGGATGAATGTGACGCCCTTCTCTCGCGTCTCGGTGTAGAGTTGCTCGCGGAAGCCGTAGGTGCGGATGTCCTTGAACAGCACGTGGATCCGCACGTCGGGGTTGAGTTCCTTGAGCTTGAGGGCGTTCTTCATCGTCGTGGTACAGCAGACGCGGCTGCAGTAGAATTCCGGCGCGTCGCCGTTTGCCGAGGGCTCGTCCCACGGGCCGACGCATTGGATCATCACCACCTGTTTCAGGGTCGCCGCGTCCAGGGAGCCGTCGGCAATGCGTCCCTCCAGATTGCCCTGGGTCATGACCTGCGGGTGCGTCCCCAGGCCGTAGGCCGGGCCGGCGTATTCCTCCGCGCCGGTGGCCATGATGGTCACGCCGTGCTCGATGAGCCGTTGGCGCGGCCCCTCTGTCTCTTGCACCGTCGTCTGAAAATTGCCCACGTAGCCTTTGTGCTTCACCACTTTGTGGGCGGTTAGCGTCTCAATGCGGTCGTGGGCCTGCACGCGGGCGATAAGATCGGCCAGGAAAGCCTGCGCATCGCCGCCCAGGGCGTTATGGTAAATCTGTCGCGCCCGCCCGCCCAGTTCCGCCTGCCGCTCCACCAGGTACGCCCGGTAGCCCTGGTCGACCAGGTTAAGCGCAGCGGTCATGCCGGCCACACCGCCGCCGACGACCAGTGCGTCGTGGTTGAAGGCTTGCGGCTCGGTGTGGAGCGGGAAGAGCAACCGGGATCGGGCCACGGCCATTCGCACCAGGTCTTTGGCCTTGCTGGTTGCCTTGTCTGGCTCCTGGCTGTGCACCCAACTGCCCTGATCGCGGATGTTGGCCATCTCAAAGAGGTAGGGATTCAGTCCTGCGCCACGAATTGTCTCGCGGAAGATCGGTTCGTGGGTGCGCGGCGTGCAGGAAGCGACGATGACCCGGTTCAGGCCGTGCTCCTTTATGCACTCCTGGATCAGCTTCAGCGAGTCGGCGGAGCAGGTATAAATCGTATTCTCGGCGTGGACGACGTCCGGCAGGTATGAGGCGTACTCTGTCACGTCAGCCACGTCTATCACGCCGGCGATGTTGCTGCCGCAACTGCACACGAAGCAGCCGATGCGCGGCTCCTCCTCTGGCGTGACCTCGATCTCGGGCGGAAAAACTGGCGGCTCTACCATCGTACCCCGCGACTCGCCGATGACGGCCAGGGCCGAAGCTGCCGCACCACCCGCCTCGACGACGCTATCGGGGATGTCCTTCGGCTCGGCGAAAGCGCCGCAAACAAAGACGCCCTCGCGGGAAGTCTCCACTGGATGGAACGGCTCGCGCAGCGCAAAGCCATGCTCGTTCAGGCCGATGCCGGTCGCCTCAGCCAGCACGGTGACATTCTCCGGCGGCTCCAGGCCCACCGAAAGTACCAGAAGGTCAAAGTGATCTTCGGCCAGCGCGCCGTCGTGGGTCTGGTACTTGAAAATGATCTCTTTCGTCTCCGGATCTTCCCTCACCACCGACAGTCGGCAATTGTGATAGACGATGCCCAATTCCTGGCCCCGGCGGTAGTAGGCGTCAAAGTTCTTGCCAAAGGCGCGCATGTCCATCTGGAAAATATGAACCTCGACGCCGGGCACGTGCTCCAGGGCCAGCATTGCCTCCTTGGTGGCGTACATGCAGCAGACGGAAGAGTAATAGCGGTGCGCCTGGTCACGAGAGCCGACGCATTGCAAGAAGGCAATGCGCTGCGGTACAGCGCCGTCAGAGGGACGCGCGATGTGCCCCTTGGTCGGGCCGGAGGCGCTGAGCATGCGCTCGAACTCCATGGCCGTGACGACGTTGGCGTAGCG
>CAYNKW010000224.1:0-7047 GCA_964397845.1 uncultured Anaerolineae bacterium | reverse complement strand
GGATGCGCACCAGCAGCAGGGCAAAAACAGCAAAAAAGTAGGTCACAAAGTCAATTGACCAACCGTTTCGTTCCCGAGATCCGGGCAATCAAATCCGGAGGACATGGTGAGGAGGTGCTTCAGCGTAAGTGCCTCCTTGCGCTCATCCAGGTTCGGTATCGTTCGATATCGTTCGATCCGGGAAAAAGTCCAGGACTCGTTGATCCACGCCTTCGATGTACCCTTTGTCAATGGCAATCCCGATCAGCATGGAGAGAACGCTCTTCGTCGCCGAAAAGAGGTGATGCTTCGAGTCGATCACGAAATTTGAAGAGTTCTGCTCGAATACTATGTAGCCGTTGCGAATCACCAACACGCTGTCAACGTATCGATTGACGGCATCAAAGAACTCGTTTAGGGTTCTTATGCTCATTCCCTGGTCTATGGGGGGTCGAGTATTGCCACTCCTCGGTCGGCCAGGGCGCAGCTTGATCTGGCGGCGATTGTGTGGGCGCTGTTATCATCGAATGAACCATCTAACTTGCTTTGTACTTTTGTTACTCGTTCACATTGCCCTCAGAGTCCGTCTTGATCAAAAGGACATTGAATACGGGATCCCTGAAAGTAGCTCCAACGATGACGTACCCCCCATCTGGATGCTGAAGAATGGTCGCAAACATCGTGTGAGAGGCGGTTCTGATCTGCTCCCAAAGGAGTTGCCCATTCTCGTCCACCTTGACCAGCGAAATATCAGCATCCCATGTATACCGATCCCTCGTCCGTTCCCCTACAGTGATGTAACCGCCATCTGTTGTTTCGGCAAGCGCGACACCGTAATCGATCATCTCTGGATCGCCGAAAATGCTCGTCCAGATCTCGTTCCCTTCGGGATCGACTTTGATGAACTGGAAATCCTCCTTCGAACCATCCGTCTCCTCGAGAGGCGCGTAGGAGGCAGTGATGAGATAGTTGCCATCAGAGGTCTGGACGAGATCATAGGCAGTACTTATGCCTTCTTCCAGGGTGCTAGACCAGACCTCGTTACCATCCCCATCGAGCTTTAGCAAATAGATATCGTCGTCGTTGTCCGGGAAGTAGGTGATCGTAGCCAGGACGAGAAAGCCGCCATCCGGTGTCTGGAGCCCTGCTCTGGTAAGAATGTTGTATTCACTGTCATAAGCGTGCGACCAAAGCTCATTACCGTCGCCATCGGTCTTGACCAGGTAGATATTACTGCGACCGGCGAGGCCGCCGTAACCCGCAGCGCCAGGGTCGGCCACGAAATCATTGGGATCCACGATGTTGCCCCAAAGGATATAGCCGCCATCTGTCGTCTGCTGCCCCCCGACTCTTTCGTCCAGCGGGCCGCCGTACGTCTTGGACCAGATCTCGTTTCCATCCCGATCTACTTTGATCAGGTAAGCGTCCATACCACCGGCGCCGAAGGAGGTCGTACATCCTGCGATCACCAACCCCCCATCGCTCGCCTGGGTGATTGACTGGCCTTCCTCATACCCTTCTCCCCCATAGATCTTCTCCCATAGGACTTCCCCAGCAGCGTCCGTCCTAATCAGATAGACGTCCCCTCGCATCTCAGGTTCGTATTGAAGATTCGTAGCTCCTACGATGAAGTAACCACCATCATCGGCCAGCAGGATATCCCCGCCAAAATTATTCTGATTTCCTCCGTAGGTTCTCATCCACGTATCGCTTGTGACGCCCGGTTCAGTCGTCGAGGTCGCAGTCGGTGGAGATTCAGCCGTGGGAGAAATGGGCGTATTCGTCGGCGTCGCCGTAGGCTCGGCTTTCCCACAACCGACGACCAGGGTCAGAACGATCATCATTATAGTGACTGCGGTGTAACGGGTTGACATGCTGGAACTCCTTTCTTTCTGAGCGGAATCAGGGTTCCGTGTATCTATCTATGCACGAGGCGTCCGGCTCTTTGGTAGGATCGTCAAAGAACCGCAACATGATATCGAGCGCACACTCGCTATTGCGCGTCACGCCGTGCCCAAAGCCGGGAAAGACGTAGAAAAAGCTGTTGCTCAGGTGCTCGGCGGCCCCTTGTGCCCAGCGCGGCGGCGTGATGGGGTCGAGTTCGCCCGAGACGACCAAGGCCGGCACGTCGCTCGCGACCGGTTCGTTCTCGATGGAGGCGGCTGGCTCGACCTCCCATCCCTCGCATAGGCCCAGCACCAACGACGGCTTGTAGTGCTCGACGATCTGGGGCGGCAAGCCCTCCATGAGCGCGTAATAGTCCTCGTAGGAACTAAAGGGCGCTTCTTCCCGGCAGTCTCGGTTGCGGTAGAATCCCCACTGGATGTAGTAAGAATTCAGGTCCATAGTCGACGGCGCAGTATCGTCTGCGATTGAGAAATCCCCCGCGCTGGCGCCTTCGATAGCCTCTATCGCCAGCTCCGGCTCGCCTATGTACAGGTAGTGGTAGATCACGTCTATGAAGGCACCGCCGTCGTACATTACTTCCGGCGGTTCGTTCCAGGTGGTGGTGCGAGGGTTGGCGTTGAGGTGATCTACAACCTGGTAGAGCCTCGCTTCGAGATCGGGATGCTGCTCATTGCACTGGGGGTCGGCGGCGCAACCATCGAACAACTGGCGAAAGGTGTCATAGGCGTTGAGGCCATATTCGTTCAAGTAACTGGCCTCCGGCGGGAAAACCGAATCCAGGACGACGCTGCGCGCGCCCTGGGGGTGGTCGCGCATGAGCAGCAGACCCAGCAGCGTGCCGTAGGAGGAGCCATAGTAGTTGACCTGGTCGTAGCCCAGCGCGATGCGCAGGTCGTTGGCATCGGAGGCACTGGTGACCGAGTCGTACATCTCCAGGTTGATGCCCTGCGCCACCAGGTCAGCGTAACAATCGGCGAAAAACGCGGCCTGCTGGGCTTCTCTTTCCTGGCGGTCAATGTACTCCCCGTTGGGGCCGGGCGCGGCCAGGCGTTGCAGGAGCTCGGGAAGGCCGGGGCACAGGAGTTGCGGGTAGTTGTGGTGCATGCCGCGTTGGTTGAAAAAGATGAGGTCACGGTTTTGTAGGATGGCGTTGCCAAAGGCTGGCAGGAACCAAGGGAGGTAGTCGAACGTGTCCACGCCGCCGCCGCCGGTGAGGTAAATGACCGGATCGGGCGCGGGGTTGGGGTGCCAGCTGCGAAAGATGGCGACGTGCATGCGCACCCGGCGACCATCTGGCTGGCCCCAATCTTCTGGCACGATCAAATCGCCGCATTCCGGCGTGTAGCCGGGAGGGACATCAAAGCGACATGCGGTCAACTCAAAAAGCGGCTCAGATTGTGGTTCTGGGGTAGGTGTCGCGCTAGCCGTGGGAGTCGCCGTCGGCGGGATGCTGGTTGCTGTCTGCGTAGGCGTCGCCGACGGCATTGGCGTTGCGGTGGCGGTCGGCTCCGGTGTATCCGTAGGTGGCACAGGTGTATCAGTGGCAGTGGCCGTCGCCGTGGGTGGGGCCGGTGTAGCACTAGGCGGCAAAGGCGTTGCCGTGGGCTCGGCTCCCCCGCAACCGGCGACCAGGGTCAAGATAATCGTTAGTGTGGCGATCAGTTTGTAATGGGTAGACATGATTTTACTCCTTCGGTTTTCAAACTACATGTATCGTTTCCTCATGGTAAATTAAATCGAGCCTGCCGGCGGATCAACCGTCGCTTTGGGTTCGAGCCAGAATTTGGTCCAGACAATGGGCAGCAGTAAGAGCAACCCTACCAACGGTACAAAGAACGGCGCACGCGGCCCCAACCATCTCCATATCTGGGCGCCGATGTACGGCACGGGCAGGGAGATGATGCCCAGACTTGTTGAGAACAGACCGAAGGCTGTACCGCGCAGGCGCTCGGGCACGGCTTTCGAGATCAGGGCGCTGTAGGCCGGTTGGAAGAGCGCCCAGCCGACTCCGAACAGCGCCCACGCCAGTACAAACCCGGTAAACTGCTGACTGCTCAGGAACACGACATAACCCATCGCAACGAACGCCCCGCCCAACACGATAGCTTCCCGCTCGCCCACCTTGTCGGATAGCCAACCGGCCGGGTTCAAGATCAGCATAGATGTAAAAGACTGAATAGATACCAGCCATCCGATTTGAACGTATGACAGGCCAATGATGTTTTCCTGGTAGAGTGGCATCAGTTGTTCGGACAACCTAAAGCTGATATCCAATATGCCATCCGAGATAAGGATCCACGTCACCAAGCCGCCTGCTATGAGCAGTGCTGTCATCTCTGTCAGACTGGACTTGAGCCCGCCCAAAGACGGTCTCTCACGTGGCTTTGTCTCCTGTCTGCTGGCACGACGCGCCATCCAGATGCGAATAGCCGCGGCCAGCGCATAAATCGCCGCCGCCACTACAAACATCTGGCGAAAGCCACGCCCTTGGACGAGGTAACCTCCCAACAGCGGGCCAATGATGCCGACGACCAGGTATAGCGAATCCGAGATAGCGTACGCCCGTCCCAGGTTCTCCTCGTCCGTTTCCTCGGCAATGAATGCCCGGAAGCTTGGCCCGACGAAGGCACGGGTCACCGCCGCTCCGATCACCGATATGAAGAGCCACTCCCACGTCGGCGCAATGACGGCGACGATCATCTCAATTATCCCGGCTATGCTGCCAATCGCTACTGCCTGCAAGCGTCCCACCGAGTCCGATAGCCACCCGCCGAGTATCTGGAACGCCAGCGGTGCAATTGCGCCCAGCGTGAAGAACAGACCTACCTGTGTCACACTCGCTCCCAAAGACTGCACGTAGAGTGGCATCAGGATATCTGACATAACGCCGGAAATATTCGCCAGAATCATCGTGAACAGAAACAACTGTAGCGTTGGAGAGAGCAGGGGTTTCTTGTTGGGTTCTGTCATCGCCGGTATCCAGGGATGAACAGGACAGAAAGGGTGATTCCAAGGTTCAGTCTTATCATTCTTTCACATTCCCCTCAGAGTCAGTCTTGATCATAAAGATGTCGAACGCGCGGCCATTAAAAGCAGACCCAGCGATGACGTATCCTCCATCTGGGTGCTGGAGAATCGTGCCAAACATACAGTGTGCGTCGGTTTCAATGATCTGCTCCCAAAGTAATTGCCCGTTTCCATCGATCTTGACCAGTGAAATGTCCGCATTCCACGTGTACAGGTCCTCTACCCGCTCTCCCGCAGCGACGTAACCGCCGTCCATCGTTTCGGCAAGCACCATGCCGTAATCGATCATGTCCGGATCGCCAAAGGTGCTCGTCCAAAGCTCGTTCCCTTCGGGATCGATTTTGATGAACAGGAAATCCTCATTCGAATCCGCGTCATCGCTGGGCGAGTAAGAGCCAGTGATGAGATAGTTGCCATCAGAGGTCTGGACAAGGTCGCGGGCGCCAATTGAGCCCTCTTCCCAGGTGCGAGACCAGATCTCATTGCCATTCTCATCAACCTTGAGCAACCAGACATCGTCGTCGCTTTCGGGAAAGTACAGGATCGTCGCCAGGAGGAGACCGCCGCCATCCGGCGTCTGGACGCCTCCTGTAACGAGCACATTGTTTTCACCGCCAAAGGAGTGCGACCAGAGTTCGTTCCCTTCGGCGTCGAGCTTGGCCAGGTAGATGTTGCTGCGGCCCTCAAAGCCACCATAGCCTGCCGTGCCAGGATCGGTCACAAAGTCGTTGGGGTCCACGATATTGCCCACAAGGATGTAGCTACCATCGGCCATTTGCCGGGCTGCGGCCATCTCATCCAGTGGACCGCCGAACGTCTTGAACCAGAGTTCGTTCCCATCTTGATCCAGTTTCATCAGGTAGACGTCCATCCCATTTGTGCTGGAGGATGACGTCCCTCCCGAGATCAGCAGCCCGCCATCGCTCGCTTGAAAGATCGTTTGACCTCCCTGGTATCCCTCTTTCTCATAGGTCTTTTCCCACAACACTTCTCCGGCGGCGTCGGTTCTGATCAGATAGACGTCCCCTTGCCTCTCAGTCTCAAATTGGAGGTTTGTGGTTCCAACGAGAAAATAACCACCGTCATCAGCGGGCAAGACATCATCGCATACATCATCCCGATTTCCATCAAACGTCTTGAACCAGGTATCGCTTGTGGCCGTTGGCTCAGGCGCAGGGGTTGCAGTTGGTGAAGGTTCAGTCGCCGGCGCCTCGGTCGGTGGAACCGGTGTTGTGGGTGCGGATGATCCACAACCAGCGATCAGAATCGCAACAAAGATCAATGCAATCGTGTTAACATAGTTTTTCAACATGACAAATTCCTCCTTATTTCAAAATAGTGTAATCGTGTCGTTTTAACGGGGTATGCCCCACAGATGTACCTGGTTATCATAGCCGCCGGAGGCCAAAAGCGAACCGTCCGGCGAAAAAGCCACTGCCATCAATTCATCATCGTGTAGCAGGGCACGCAACATCCTTCCGCTCTCGATGTCCCACAATCGGACCCCACCGAAGCCGCCTGCCGAAGCCAGGATCGTGCCATCGGGCGAAAATGCCACACCGAACAAGCCGTCTCCAAGTCTCAGCGTACGTGCCGCTTGTCCGCTTGCCACGTCCCACAATCGTATCGTGGGGTTGGTGCCGCCCGATGCCAAAACGCTGCCGTCGGGTGAAAATGCCACGTCGTGTACGCCACTTTCGTCGCCATACTCAAGAGTGCTCGCTATTTGTCCACTTGCTACATCCCACAACCTCACCGTGCCGCCGAGTCCACCGGCGGCTAACAGGGCGCCATCGGGTGAAAATACGATGCTGAACGCGGCATTTTCGGCCTGCCTGTCAAAAGTGCGTACCACTTGTCCGCTCGCGACGTCCCACAGTTTGATCGGTTGATTGACAAGGGCGACGGCGAGCAATGATCCGTCAGGAAAGAAAGCCACGGGGCCAGGAACTTGTCTGCCCCGCTCGAGCGTATGTACCACTTGCTTGCTTTCCACGTTCCATATTGCGTCCGCAGAAGCCAACAAGCTCCCATCCGGTGAAAAGGCAATGCCGTTCATACCCACCTCGTTCATGTCAAAGGTATGTACCTCTTGCCCGCTCTGTAAATCCCACAATTTGATCGTCTTATCCC
>CAYNKW010000223.1:3860-7048 GCA_964397845.1 uncultured Anaerolineae bacterium | reverse complement strand
CCGTTCCATAACACCGACGGCTCGGAGATAAAGTTCTCGTCCCAGCGGCCATCGTGGGCGGCGCGCATCAGCGGGTTGGCCGGGTACTTGTCCCAGACCACACCATCAGTGGAGGTAGCATAGTTGATGGACCACTCCTCGAAATCGTGGGCGCTGTACCACATGCGGAACTGCTGGCCGTCAAACAGGACGTAGGGCGGATAGACAAAGTTGGCCTCGGGAGAGCCAAGAGGACCAGGCACCATGATCGGGTTGGCGGGGTGGCGTGTCCAGTGCAAGCCGTCAGTCGAGGTAGCGTAGCCGGCCATCATCGGCGACTTCTTGCCGCCGGTGGGCGTCTCGAGGCGCTGGCGGGCAGCGTACCACAGGTGATACGTCTCACCGTCAAAGACAACCTTTGCTTCGCTGACGACAGCGTTGTCCCAAGCATCCCCCTCGCCCACGTCAAAAACCGGGTTAGCGGGATGCTTGGCAAACGGCCCAGGCCGGGAGCGGAGCCGGACCGCGCCGCGAGGGTCGGCATCGTAGCCGTAGGGTGTGCCCAGCGCATCGAGTCCCCGCACGTCGAGCTTGCGCCGCCCGCCAGCCATGAAATCTGCCTGGTTGGTGTGTGTCCAGCTTTGGACCGACCGCGATTGGGCGGATCCCCCAATAGGGGAGATGATAAATGACAAAATGATAAATGACAAAAAAATTCGGACACGAGCCATTTTATCATTTATCATTGGCTCATTTGTCATTTGTCATTATCCCATTTGTCATTGAAGTAATTGTAGGTCGCCCGCGCCAGATCGGCCATCACTTCAGAACTGAGCTCCCATTCCAACCAGCCAGGACGATAGAGAAAGACGCTAAAGATGTAATCGCCGCCCGTGGAAAAGACAATGCCCACGTCGGCGTGGGTGTCGCCGATCCAGCCGTGCTTGTGGGCGACAGGCACCTCGGCGGGCGTGCCGGCTTCCAAAAAGCTGCCCACCTTGTTCTGCGCCATGGTGTCCAGGATCGCCTGGCACTCGTCGGCCCTCAGTTGGTCGTGGTAGGCGGCCAGGAGGTTGCCGCCGCCATGAGCACAATGGTAGATCATCGCCATCAGCAGGCCCATGTCCTCCGGCGTGGTCTGCACGTACGGATCGGGCTCTGTGCTCTTGTCGGTGCGCGAGTTGGCCGGCGTGACAATGTGAACCGGGACGTCTTCCACGTCGTAAGGCACGGCCATGAAGGTGTTGACCAGACCCAGGTCGCGCATAGATGCTGTGAGCACCTGCACGCCGCGAAAGCTATCGTCCCCGCCGCCGATGATGCGCAACAACAAGTTGGCCGTAAAGTTGCCACTGAGAGTCAGCGTCTCGCTGATGAGCCTGGCCGTCTCGGCATCCGGCTCATCGTCTAATATGCGATAGACTTCCTCCACGATGGCGATTTTGAGAGCGCTCATGCCAGCAAAGGCCACGTCCGCGTCCGACCGCGCCGTCTCTCCCGTGGCCAGATCGTGGATAAAGACGCCACCCAGGCCGGGAAACTCGGACAGCCGGGCCTCAACCATCTCTTCGAGCAGCGCGATGGAGGGCGGATCGGGCTGGTGGGTGTGCACGATGAGTTCGACTTTCCGGTCGGCGGGGGAAGTGAAGGTAGCCATCAGCCGGGGCAGCGAGGCGGACACGTCCAGGCGGCTTTCCGGCTGGCCCAGGGCGTAGGTGAGTGTCTCGACGACGGGATGGGGCTGCAGTAGAGACCGATCGTGTTCCTCGGCCACCTGCTCCAGCCAGAGGCGCACCATCCCCTCGTCGAAACCGGCCTGCAAAGGATAATCCATCGGCGGCCCCGGCTCGTCCAGGATATGAGCCCAGAGGCCATCCCAATAGCCAGCGGCCCCCTGCTCCTCGAAGGCCGTTGCCACCATATCCTGGGACCTGAGGCGCAAGCCCAGGTCACGCGGGGAGACCGTCAACTCCCGATCCAGGTAGCGAATGGTCAATGGCGCGTAATAGGCGGATTCCAGGGCGTGGATTGCCTCGTCGGGCAACATGCCACCCACCGGCACGCCACCCAACGTGACGCCCTTTCGCAGCCGGGCACGGTAGTCGTTATAGCTGCCCAGTTGATACAATAAGGCCAGAATGATGGCCACAACGATCACGAAAATCGTGAAGCGCGATCCACGCAAGCTGCACTTGCTCCCCAACTACTCTACTGCGCCAGCCAGCGCCCAGCGCAACTTTTCCATGCTCAGATTGCCGCCACTGAGCACCAGCGCCACTTTGCGCCCGGCCAGCCGTTCCTTGAGCTTGACCGCCGCCGCCAGCGAAGCCGCGCCAGCGCCTTCGGCCAGGTTGTGCGTCTTCTCCAGCATCAGCACGATGGCCTGCCGCAATTCCTCCTCGCTCAGCAGCACAAAGTCGTCCAGGTACTCCCACAGGATGCGCTGTGGCAAGGCAAAGGCGGTGCGGGTGGCCAGCCCCTCGGCAAAGGTCTCCATCTTGTCTTCGACCATCTTTTTGGCTTTCCAGGATTTGTAGGCCGCCGGAGCCGCCGCCGCCTGCACACCGACGACCTCTATCGCCGGGTTGAGAGTCTTGACCACGGTACACACACCAGACACGCCGCTGCCACCACCCACCGGCACGATGACCGTTTCCACGTCCGGCAGGTCTTCCAGGATCTCCAAGGCATAAGTGCCAACGCCAGCGATGAGGTGTGGTTCGTCGCCAGAGTGGACGTAGCGGTAGCCTTCCTCGGCGGCCAGGCGTTCCACGTACCCGCGGGCAGCGTCAAAGTCGGCGCCGTGAAAGCGCACTTTGGCGCCCAGGGCGCGCATGGCGGCTACCTTATCCGGGTTGGCCCCCTCCGGCACGCCAATGACCGCCCGCACGCCAAAGAGCCGCCCTGCGTAGGCGACCGACTGCCCGTGGTTGCCCGTGCTGGCAGCGATCACACCCCGCCGCCGCTCGTCCTGGCTCAACTGCGAGACCAGGTAAACGCCGCCCCGCACTTTGAAGGCACCCACCGGCTGGTGATTTTCGTGCTTGACGTAGACCTGGCAACCCAGCAGGTCGCTGAGCGCCGGGTAGAGATGCAACGGCGTCCGCGGCAGATAACGGCGGACGACCTGACGGGCCTTGAGCACGTCTTGAAAAGTGGGAGGTTGCAGCATGAGAACTCCTTAACGATTGCGAATTGCAGATTGCAAC
>CAYNKW010000223.1:0-3760 GCA_964397845.1 uncultured Anaerolineae bacterium | reverse complement strand
TCCGGCGCTGGCTAGCTTCGACGCTGACTTTGACCAGGTGTCCTGGCTCAAACGACTGGCGACACCCGACGATCTGTCGCCGTAGCTTCCCTGCTCATATTTGCTTATCTACTACATGAAAGGGAGACCCGTGCGCACTGTAGACATCATTGCTAAAAAACGAGACGGCGGTACGCTGACCGCCGACGAACTGGACTGGTTTGTGCAGAGCTACACCCGCGGCGACCTGCCCGACTACCAGGCCGCCGCCTGGCTCATGGCCGTCTACCTGCGCGGCATGAACCGCGACGAAACTGTTGCTCTCACCCTCTCCATGGCCCGCTCCGGCGACACGCTCGATCTGAGCGACGTCGCGCCGGTGGTGGCGGACAAGCACTCCACCGGCGGCGTGGGCGACAAAACCACCCTCCTGGTTGCGCCGCTGGTGGCGGGGGCCGGACTGCCGGTGGGCAAGATATCGGGCTGGGGGCTGGGTTTCTCCGGTGGCACACTGGACAAGCTAGAGGCAATTGCCGGCTACCGGGCGCATCTGACGACCGAAGAATTCCTGGCCCAGTTGTACAACCACGGCATCGTCGTCTCCGGGTCGTCGGCCGACCTGGCGCCGGCCGACGGCAAGCTGTATGCGCTGCGCGACGTGACGGCCACGGTGAGTTCGCTGCCCCTCATCGCGGCCTCGATCATGAGCAAAAAGATCGCCGCCGGCGCGAATGCCATCGTGCTGGATGTGAAAGTGGGCCGGGGGACGTTCATGAAAACTGAGACCGATGCCCGGGCGCTGGCCGAGATGATGGTCGAAATCGGGCAAAGCGTGGATCGGCAAGTGACAGCGGTGCTTTCCGACATGAGCCAACCTTTGGGAAATGCCGTGGGCAATGCACTGGAGGTGCGCGAGGCCATAAACGCGCTGCAAGGCCAGGGTCCAGCCGACTTTGTGGAGCATTGCCTGGCCATTGGTGGGCAGATGCTAATCCTGGGAGGGCAGGCAGCCAATGCTGTAGAGGCGCGGCAAAAGCTGCAAGAGACATTGGACAGCCGCCGCGCCTGGGCCAAGTTCCGGGAGTGGATCAGCGCCCAGGGCGGCGATTTGAACCTGGTGGATGACCCGGATCGGCTGCCTCGCGCCCGCCTGATCGAGACCGTGACTGCGCCGCACAGTGGTTACGTGGCCGGCATTGACGCCATGGAGATCGGCCTGACGGCCGTGTTGCTGGGTGCGGGCCGGGCCAAGAAAGGGGACACGATAGACCCGGCCGTGGGCATCGTACTGGCTGCCAAGGTGGGCGACACCGTGAAACAGGGTGCGCCGTTGTTCACTCTCCACGCCAACGACGAGGCGAAACTGGCCGAGGCAGAACAGCGTGTCTTGGCTGCCTTCACCTGGCAGGATCAACCGGCGGAGCCGCCACCCCACTTTTACGGCGTCGTTGGCTGAGACTGTTACACCTCCGGGACAGGCCGGTAGCGCCGCCAGGGACGGGGGATTAGCTGTGGCATCCGGCGCTGATACTCACGATACACCGGGCCGAATTCCTCGGCTAACCAAAAGCCACCGCTTCCACCCCTCCCTCCTTCAAATGGACCACCAACTCGACAGAAATCCGCTCGAAGAAAATCTGCTCCGGCAGCGCATCCATGCTGTATTCCATCTCTGTGACCCGGGCAGTCACCTGTAAAGTGGTGGTCTCCAGCGTGACGACTTTGCCAGGTTCGGCCAGCATAGGCTCGCCCCTGGGAGCCAGCTTGGACCGCGAGGCCTCATCGTTAAAGGTATGCGCGCTCATCAGCACCTTGGTCTCGGTGCGAATTGCGTTCTTGTCGAACAGCCACACTTCAAAAGCCGTCACCTTGTCGGGCGGCCCCACACCGATGGTCTCACCGATGCCCATGCCGCACTCGCCCAGAAAATCACCCTCTGTCTCAATGCTAAACGACTCCTCGTAGTGATCGTTGCCCAGGGCATAGCTGGTGATGAAATGCCCCAGCAACGTCCCACCGGGCATCGTCTCCGCTATCTCCGGCGAGATGGCCTCCTGCATCCTGGCCAGGGAGCCAATTTCCTCTCCCACAACGCGGCGGCTACGCAGAATGCGCACAAAGAGCCCGGCCAAAGCCAGAACGGCCACAAAGGCCAGGAAGCCGCCACACAGAGGCAGCAACTGCCCAACAATGTTTGGCTGCAGCTCTGCCGTCGGCTCTGGCGTCGGCGTGGCGCCGGCCACGGGCGCAGCAGCGGAAATGCCCAAGACTTGCGCCAAGGCATCCAGACGCTGCGCCTGAGCATCGTCTGGCTCCGCCTTCAGCTCCCCAATGATCTCTTTCAGGTCCTCCTGCTCCCAACGCTCACTGAGAAGCGCCTCTGCGAGTCCCGCGTTGCCGTGGACGCTGTAGGAATCGGCTATCGCCCTGACCACTTCCTTACGATAAGCCGGATGCAAGTCTACCGGGGCTGCGTCCTCCCACTCAACAGGAAAGAGCTTCACACCGAGCACCCACCAGCCAATGAGGAGCCCTACGACGAATCCCAAAGCCACTCCATAGAGTGTCTTGCGCCCTCCGATGAGTTCCAGGATCATGCTCATCATCTTGCTTCACCTCGCCTCTCTGTCAGGTGTGGAAGAGGTACCCCCCCTCCGACGATGGAGCCATACGAACTGGTCGTTATTTTACCATAATCTTTGATTTTGCACAAGAACGATTTTCATAAAGAGCACCCCTCAGACCCGAGCCAAGATCGGTTCCTTGGCCGCCTGGGACAAAACTTCGGGGCCATCCTCGCAGAGTAGCGCCAGGTCTTCGAGACGCACGCCAAACTCGCCCGGCAGGTAGATGCCTGGCTCGACGGAAAAAACCATGCCCGACTGCAACACGTCCTTGTCGGACAGCCGGCCCAAACGCGGCCTTTCGTGGACCACCAGCCCTACACCGTGGCCCAGCCCGTGACCGAAAGCGTCTCCGTATCCGGCCTCCGCAATGACCTCACGGGCAATGGCGTCTGCTTCCTGGCCTCTCATGCCCGGCCGGATGCCTCGCAGGGCCGCCTGCTGTGCCTGCAGAACAACCTCGTACACCTCCTGGTATCGCCCATCCGCTTCGCTCAGCACAACGGTGCGAGTCAGGTCGGAACAGTAACCGTCCACTACCGTCCCCAGGTCCATCACCACCGGCTCGCCAGCCTGAATGACGCGGTCGGTAGGATGAGCGTGGGGCATCGCGCCGTTGGGGCCGGCGGCCACGATGACCTCAAAAGCCAGCTTCTCTGCGCCGTGGGTGCGCATAAAGCTCTCCAGTTCCCAGGCCACCTGCCGCTCCGTCATGCCTGGTTGCATAAAATCGGCGATGTGGGCATAGGCCGCGTCGCCCAGGGCGATAGCCCGCCGGAGCGCGGCCAGTTCATCCTCGTCCTTCACCGCCCGCATTTCCTCCACCACACCCGACGTCGTCACGAACTCTACGCCCTCGGGGAGCGCATCGGTGAGTTGCGTATGCAAAGCGACAGTCAGGTCATCGCTTTCAAAGCCCAACCGCCGGACGCCTGTTTCGCCGACCAAATCGGGCAGCAGATCAGTGAATTCGTCCTTAATCTTGACCAACTCAAACTGCGGCGCTTGCTTCTCCACCTGCTCGTAGTAGCGAAAGTCAGTCGCCAGCATAGCCCGATCTTGCGAGATGATCAACCTGCCTGCCGAACCGGTAAAGCCACTCAGGTAGCGCCGGTTGGCCGGGTTCGTGATCAAAATGGCATCTAGCCCTTCGTCAA
>CAYNKW010000222.1:0-7066 GCA_964397845.1 uncultured Anaerolineae bacterium | reverse complement strand
TCATGTTTTGCGCTTTACGTTTTACGGACAGGAGGCTTCCACAGGGCCATCAAGATGGCAGCGGCCAGAGCCAGGGCTGCGCCAAAGAAGAAGGGAGCCGAGGGGCCGAGACCTTGCCAACCGCCCGCGCCCTGCCACAACAGGCCGGCGATGAGCGAGGCCGGAAAGTCCAGCAGGCCCAGCACGGCGTTGTAGGTGCCGTAAGCCGTGCCGCGCAGTTCAACGGGGACGATGTCGGCCACCAGAGCCTTGGTGGTGCCGTAGGCCAGGCCATAGTACACACCGTAGAGGGCATAGAGCACCCAGGCATGCCAGCCCGTTCCGGCCGCGGCAAAGCCAAAGTAGATGACAGCGTAAGCCAGCCAGCCGACGACGATTACCCGCCGCCGCCCGATCCGGTCGGAGAGCGAGCCGGCCGGCGTCGAGACCAACATGTACACCAGGTTGAACGTGACCAGCATGCCCAGGATGCCCAGCACGTTGAGGCCCCGTTCCTGCGCCCGCAGCACCAGGAAGGCGTCGGACGAGTTGCCCAGGTCGAACAGGCCGACGATGACCATGAAAACGAGAAACGGCTTGCCCAACCCTTTGAACGTGATGGCCGGCCTCTTGCGCTGGCCGGTGACGGGCACGTCTTCCGCGCCCAAGGCCAGGGAGATCACCGCCAGGGCGGCCGGTATCAGGCTGGCCAGCACCACTACCTGGAACGTGCGGCGGTCCAGTTCCACAGAGGCCGACTGCGCCGCCCAGACGACGCCCAAAGCGATGAGCAGCCCCAGCACCGCCCCGCCCGTGTCAGCCGCGCGGTGAAAACCGAAGGCCAGGCCGCGCTGGCTCTCGTCAATGCTGTCGGCCACCAGCGCGTCGCGAGGCGCGGTGCGAACGCCCTTGCCCACCCGGTCGGCCCAGCGAACGGCCAGCACCGCTGTCCAGGCGTTAGCAAAATAGAAGAATGGCTTGACCAGCGTCGAAATACCATAGCCGGTCACGGCCAGCCATTTACGCGCTTGCAACCGGTCTGACAGCCAGCCAGAGAAGACCTTGAGCAGGCTGGCCGTCGCCTCGGCGATGCCTTCGATGAGGCCGATGATGTTGGTGCCGACGCCCAGTACGTTGCTCAGGAACAGTGGCAGGATGTTCAGCACCATCTCGCTGGAGATGTCCATGAAGAAACTGGTCAGGCTGACCGCCCACACGTTGCGCGGCAGCGCCCGCCAGCCAGCCTTCTGTTTTGGGGATGTCATGTGACTCATCAGAACCTCTTTGTTCGTAATCGTCGGTAGATTGGAAGGGCATTTCTCACTTGTTATGGGTAGAAGGCTAATCGTATTGGCTGTACCCGCCGCCGCAGCCGGAACACGCCTGGCGGGGGTGGCGGGGCCGGCAAACTAACGCACGTCCACTGCGCTGAAGAACGTCTTGCTCGCGCTGACGTCTGTCCTCTGGCCAAGGATCTCAAACTCCCCGCTGAGCCGTATGTCTTCCGACGAACGGCCTATCATCACTTCTACCGTGCCCGGTTCTACCACAAACGCCATGTTCCGGTCGCAAAAGCCAAGTTGGTTGACTGACAATGTCAAGCTCACGGTCTTTTTTTCTCCCGCTTCTAAGGAGGTTCTCTTGAACCCCTTCAACTCTTTGACCGGCCTGGTCACGCTCGAAAGCGGGTCGTGCACGTACAGTTGGACGACCTCGTCCCCTCTCCGTCGGCCGGCGTTTCTGACGTCAACCTCGATCTCAACTTGCCCGCCCATCTCGACTTGCTTCGGCTCAATGCGCAGTTCCTCGAATTCAAACTGAGTGTAGCTCAGGCCATGTCCAAACGGGAAGAGTGGCCTGGCGCTCAGCGAGACATAGTCGCCGTATATCTGAGAGCGCCCGCCTGAGGGCTTGTGATTGTAATAGATGGGAATTTGCCCCACCGCCCGCGGAAATGTGATGGGCAGCTTTCCACCGGGATTATAGTCGCCGAACAGGACATCGGCGACGGCCCCGCCTCCCTCCTGGCCGGGCAGCCACGCTTCCAGGATAGCGGGGATACGTTCGGCCATCCAGGGGATGGCTAGCGGCCGGCCGTTGATCAGCACCACGACGGCCGGCGTACCGGTCTCATAAACGGCTCGAACCAGTTCCGTTTGAAGGCCCGGCAACCGGATGTCTGCCCGGTCGCGAAACTCGCCACAGGTGCAACTTGTCGTCAGACCAGACTTGCCGCCGAGGACCAGCACGACAATCTCTGCCTTGCTGGCTATCTCAACGGCTTCGGCAAAGCCTTCCTTTGACTCGCCCGTCACGTCGCAGCCCTGGGTATAATACACCCTGGTCCTGGCCGAGACCTTGCGCTTTATGCCGTCGAGCACGCTGGCCATGGGCAGATCACCACCAGGATTTTCGCCCAGAAGGATCTCTATGTGGGCCGGATAAGCGTAATCGCCCAGCATGTTCCTGCCGCTGTCCGCATTGGGTCCGATGACGGCAATCGAGGACAGATCCTTTCTCAAGGGCAACAGGGCGTCTTTGTTCTTGAGCAGGACAACGGACTTTTGCGCTATCTCACGGGCCAGCGCCCGTCCTTCAGGCGTCCCAAAGTGCCCAGAAACCTTCTCAACGTCTACGTAGGGCTTCTCGAACAGCCCCAACAGGAATTTCATCCTCAAGATCCGGCTCACGGCCTGGTCAATCAAAGATGCATCCACCGTGCCATTCTGAAGGGCCTCGCGGAGGGGCTGAGCGTAACACTCGGCCGCCGGTAACTCGACGTCTATGCCGGCCTCCAGGGCCAGCCTTGCCGCTTCGCTTCTGTCTTGGGCCAGGTGATGGAAATCAAAGAGCTGCCTGACGGCAAAGTAATCGGATACGACAAGCCCGTCAAAGCCCCAGCGATGCCGGAGAATCCCGGTCAACAGCTCTTTCGAACTCCCACAGGGCAGGCCGTCAAGTTCGTGGTAGGCATTCATGACCGAAGCCAGCTTGGCCTCTTTGACCGCCGCTTCAAAAGGCGTCAAGTACACCTCGTGCAGCTCTCTCGACGCCAACTGAACCGGCGCACAGTTCATACCACCTTCCGACAGGCCGTAGGCCACGAAATGCTTCCCCGTCGCCATGATGCCCTGTTTCAGATCCTCTCCCTGGAGCCCTTGTACGTATGAAACGCCCATCCGTGATACCAGGTAGGGGTCCTCGCCGAAAGTTTCCTCGACCCGGCCCCATCTTGCATCTCGGCTCACATCCAGCAGGGGAGACAATCCTTGATGCGCGCCCACCGACCGCATTTGGGCTCTGATGGCAGAGGTCATCTCTTCGACGATTTCCGGCTGCCACGTGCTGGCCAGGCCAATGGCCTGTGGGAAACAGGTGGCCCCTCGCGCCATGTAGCCGCTCAGACATTCCTCGTGAACGATGGCCGGGATGCCGAGCCGCGTGTATTGGAGCAGAAAGGTCTGGATGCTGTTGGCCAGTTCGGCGCTGGCTACTGGATCGAATCTGCTTGCGCCGCCAATGCGCGAGATCTGTCCGATGCCGTTGCCGATCAGCGACTTGGCCTTCGCCTCGGAAAAAGCCGTGTTCTCTAGCATCTCGAACACCCACACGCCGCCGAGTTGGGCCAGCTTTTCGTCCAACGTCATTCGTGACAGGAGATCGCTTACCCGCTCTTCCACAGGGCGGGTAGGATCTCGATAGAGAGGCTCGTTCCTGGGGGTCTCTGTCACCATTTTTCCATAACCTCCTTTGGGTTCGCGTCAATTGTTGTAGACCTCGAATCTGGCCAAGATGACCGATAGTTGCTCTTTGACAGATTCAGACGAAACCGGCCATTGCTGCGGCCATGTTTGGAACAGAGGCATTCTAAGAGACGCGTGCTGCTACGAATAGCGACCAAACTCCAGCGCCGTCTCGAACATGGCCACCACGTTCTCCGGCGGCACGTTGGCCTGGATGTTGTGCACCTGGCAGAAGACGTAACCGCCGCCAGGAGCAAATACCTCGATCAACTCTTGCACGTGCTGCCGGACCTCCTCCGGCGTGGCGTTGGGCAACACGTGCTGTGTGTCCGCCCCGCCGCCCCAAAAGACGACGTCCTGGCCAAACTCGCGTTTCAGCCGCGCCGGGTCCATCTCCGCCGCCGAGATCTGCACCGGATTCAGAATGTCCACGCCGACCTCGATGAGGTCCGGGACCAACCTGTAGATGCTGCCGCAGGTGTGCAAAAAGATATACAGATCGCTATGGGTCTTGACGTACTCGTACACCTGACGGTGAGCCGGCTTGATGATCTGGCGATACATCCTGGGCGACATCTGCGGTCCACGCTGGGTGCCCAGGTCGTCGCCCATCTGGATGATCTGGACATAATCGCCCACGGCGTCGAGGTAGCGCGGCAAGTTGGCGGTGTAGTGGTCGGCCAATTTCTGGGCCAAAGCCTGGGCCAGTTTGGGCTCCCGGGCCATGCCCACCATGAATTGCTCCCACCCTCGCAGGTTCTGGGCTGCCTCCAGGATGTTGCCGCCAAGTTCGCCCATGATCGCCTTGCCGGTGGTCTCGTACAGGCGGCGGGCTTTACGGCGCAGCCAGACCATTTCCTCGTCAGAGATGTCCGGCAGATCAAAGGCCTCGATCTCGGCGATGGTGGTCGCTTCCGCCAGCGGATGGTACATCTGATCGAAATAGAGGCCGCCAGCCGGCATGAGGTAAGTGACGTGGCCTTTGTCATCCAGGACGAGCCAGTCGCCGCGCTCATTCCGCACCGGGTTGAAACCAGCAGGCACCAGGGCTGGCGAGTCGTCGGGCAGCGCCCAGGGCTTCCACGCAGGATTGGCCGGATCGAGGCCCCACGATGCGCGGGGCAAAGGCAGGACGTCCACGCCGAAGCGCTCCAGAATCGGCGGTTCCGGGTGGGCCAACTGCTGCATGATGTCGTATAGCTTTGTTTCGCCGTCCGCTATGCCCAGATGGGCCTTCAGGCGGTTGTAGGCCACGGCCATGATGCCGGTGGAACGCATTCCATCCAGGTCAATGGGCACGCGGTCGGGCTCCTGGTGACGCAGCGCCGCCAGGACACGTTCTCTGGAATTCATCCATCTTTCTCCTCATTGGACGCGGGCAGTGCGGCGCGTTGACAGGCGAATCACGACGTCGGCTGGTCCGGTCAGGCGGTCGCTGCTCTCGCCCGGTGTGTGCAATAACCGCCAGTCTCAAAGCGCGTGCGGTCTGAGTGGCGTAAGCCGCGTTGTGGGCCTTTCCGCTTCGGTCAGTTGTCTGTGAAGAGATCGGGACATCACCATCCGTTTCGCCGTGTTGTGCCAAATAGACTTTCATCATACCATTCCCTTCTGTTTGGCAATTTCCCGCTACTATCGTTCTCCCAACCCGGCCTTGCTCAGTTCATCCTTAAGGGCGCGCAATCGGCGGTTACGCTCCCGCAGGTTGGCGATGAGGGTCTCCCAGGTTTCCGACTCGCCCAGGCGGTGATACAGGTCGCGCACGCGCACCAGGTAGGAAGCCGCCTCAGCGTAGTTGCCCCGCCCCCGGGCCGCGATGAGCCGCTCGACTCGCTCCATGTAGATGCGGATAGCTGCCCTGGGCCGGCTCTCCTCCGCCGCCTGGGCAACCCGGATGGACAGTTGACCACCGCCCCATCCCCACCTCGGGGCGCGCACCCGTTCCAGCGTCTCCAACGCGCGGTCTATTTCCTCCTCCTCCAAATGAATCTCCGTCAGCAGGTGATATTGCTCCTCGGCGGCCAGGCGGGCCAGGATCGCTGTCCGCAGGTCATCCCACTGCTCCAGTGGCCAAGCCAGATTCCTCAACTCTTGATAGCCGGTCACGGTGGGACGCTGCCAGAACAACGCTTCCGCCAGGGTTAGCGCCTCTGCCAGGTCGCCTCGCTCTTGGGCTCGCTCTTTCAGCCAGACGGTCAAACGGCTGTCCTGGCTGGTCGGCGCTCGCTCGCGGATCAACCGCTCGGCCAGGTCGGCATGGTCGTGGGAAACAAAGATGTCGGCCAGGCGAAGCAGGTCGTAGTCACCGGCTTGCTGTGCCTCGGCCACCGCCTCGTCTACCCGACCCAGCGCCAGGAGCCGATCCACCAGGTCTTGCAGCCGCCCTGTCTCGCGGCAGATGCGCAGAAAGGCTTCGTCGTCCATTTGGTCTTCTTCCAAACTCAATAGGAAGCCGCCATAGACCTGGCGGTGGTAATTATCGCTCCGGGACTCGCCCGCAGGCATGGCCGCCCGCACCCACCCGGCGACCTGCTGCTTCTCCTCCGGTGTGGCCTGCTCCAGGATGATGCCCGGGGCCTGGTAGCCCATGTCAATGCCGCCAAAGTCCATGTCCCAACGGTAGACGTCGAACAGAGCACGCAGAAGTATCTCTCGCCGGGTAGGTTCCTTTGTCGCCTTCAGGCACTCCCCCAGGCCCTCGACACACCCGTTGACGACCGGGTGGAAGTATCCTTCTTCGTCGTGGACCATCCCGTAATACTCCAGAGTCTCCTGCATCACGGTCTGGTAGATCGTCGCCGCGTCGTGCCAGCTTTTCCGCTCCGCGTAATTGTCGCCAATCTTGACCAGTTCCAGGAGCTGCTGGGCAATGCCGTAGGTAGATCCCCAGTCGTCGTATCCGATCCCGGCGAAGGCGCTGCGAGCCTGCCGACTGATGACGTCCGCGTCCACGGGCGGCGGTTCCCCCTCGCCGACGATGGGGAGTTCGAGCAGTGTCTCCAGGTCGGGGGAACGATCCAACATTCGGCGGATGAGAACGATGAGTTCGGCCTTGCTCCGCCGGTTCAGGGCCGTCTCCAGGTCTTCCACCGCCGTGAGGGTGTCGGGCTCGCGCAGCCACATGAGGAGCAGGGCGACGGCGTGCTTGCAGTGACCGCCCGCTCCTACCGGACAGGAGCACTCGCCAGCGAGGATCCCTTCCGGCCCCAGGGTGATCTCGACGTGGTAG
The DNA here is from genome assembly GCA_964397845.1 of uncultured Anaerolineae bacterium. Taxonomy (GTDB): domain Bacteria; phylum Chloroflexota; class Anaerolineae; order CAYNKW01; family CAYNKW01; genus CAYNKW01. The sequence goes on along the minus strand of CAYNKW010000222.1, from coordinate 118 downwards.
GGCTGAGGGCGAGAGCCTGTGCAGCGGGCTTTGAGCGTGTTTCCCTGGCGGCGAGGGTTGAGAATGCGACCGCTCTGGAAGTATCCTCGACCGCGCCCAAAGGAGCGCTCGTCGGTCC
>CAYNKW010000221.1:0-7067 GCA_964397845.1 uncultured Anaerolineae bacterium | reverse complement strand
TCAACAATTTGCCAAAGTCCGGTACAAATAATGGTCGAGGTATGAAGGAGCCTCGACCATCGTTACGAGTCGGGGCGCGCGGATTTGAACCGCGGACCACTTGAACCCCATTCAAGTGCGCTTCCTGACTGCGCTACGCCCCGAAGAAAACTTGACGAAAAGCGAGGTTATTGTATCAAAAGTGTCTTGTTTTGTCAAATCATCGCTCTTGCACCATCGCCCGTGCAGCTTCTCGAATGACTACAAGGATGACATCCATGACATCTCACTCCTTGTCAGTTTCTGTCATGATTCGCTCTCCATCATGAAAGCATGTACCTGATTCTCAATATATTGATTGACTTGATTCAGCCGCTCCTCGGGATTGAAATCTGTGCCAGGAGGTTTCGGCCCTCTCCAGGCAAACTGAGTTGCAATAAAGATTTGTGTTGTGTCTCTCAAGTACGATTCTATTTTTACTTCTACCTGAATAGGCTCTGGGTCGTTCGGCTGAGGTGGCATAACGAATCTCAACCCACCCCCTAAGACTTTTCGCCCTAGTTCGCCGAGGGATTCTGGTGGCTGGTGAAGCCTTTTTTCCCAAAGCTCCTCAAATGCGTGCTTACTGGTGGACTTATAAAGACACTCCAGAGCCGCATCGCAGGACAGGATTTGTCTGTTGGGTGACGGCCACGCTTGTTTAAAGGCTTCCAGGATGGCTTCCACTTCGTTGATAAACTGGCGCAGAGGGCGTTCGGGCGGGGTGGCTTTGATCAAGATCTGTCCAACTTGCGGTCGCGTACTTTGTGCAATGAGACGTATCTCCAGCGGCTGGGGTGGCTGGCGCCTGACCAGAATTTGCTTCCCCTGGATCGTTCCGCTGGTCACATTGATCCCCGAGGTGAGAAGAGATTGCTCGAACTTGAGCCTATTTTGTTGCTCGATAGCTGGCATGGGCCAAACGACATGGTTGATACCCATGTGAGTGATCCGGCGCGAATCAAGAATCATCGTTTCCTCTCTCTTCTTTCCCCGCTCACATTATACCACGGTTTAGAGCTTTTGGCACACCAATCAGAACCTCTTTCTCCCTCGTAATCCCGCTGCCAATCGCTGGACTGGCGGACGATCAAGGCCAGGCTACCGGCCAGCCCCAATGCCACGACGGGTCCCGATTCGCCCAACAACCACAGCGCCGGTCCAGCGATGAACAGAGCCCTCAGTAGGGCTCTGGCAAGAGTTTTCTCTCCTAGCGCACGGCCGCGGCAATGGCAGTCAGGTGAGCCGGTGTACTGCCGCAACAGCCCCCCACAATCTTGGCGCCCATCTCGACAAAGCGCCGCATAAAGTCTGCCATCTCCTCCGGTGAGGTGTCGTAGGTGGTCTGGCCGTTCACCAGGCGGGGCAGGCCGGCGTTGGGCTTGGCCACCAGCACTGCTTCGGGCACCGCCTCGCGCATCTGCTGGACGATGGCCTCCATGTCTTCCAGCGTCTTCCCACAGTTGCCGCCGGTGGCCGCCACGCTCATGGCCCAGAAGGCCTTGGCGGCCTGGGATGGCTTGACGCCCATTTGAGTCTGCTGGTGATGATCGAAGCTCATGGTGACGACCACCGGCAAATCGGTTACCTGCATGGCCCCTTCGACGGCCGCTTTGGCCTCGTTGAGGTCGCTCATTGTCTCGATCCAGATGACATCGGCACCCCCTTCGGCCAGAGCAGCAGACTGGCGGGCAAAGGCTTCCGCGGCGGCCTCGTAGGTCAGCGGCCCAAACGGTTGCATAAGTTTTCCTGTGGGACCAATGTCCCCAGCCACGTAGCGATCCTTGCCGGTCGCCCGACGGGCCAGCTCTGCTGCTGCCCGGTTGATCTCGTGGGTACGGCCGTCAAGGCCGGCCAGGGCCAGCTTTATAGGGCTGCCGCCAAAGGTGTTGGTCAGCACCAATTCAGAGCCAGCCTCCAGGTAGACACGGTGCAGGGTGATGATCTTTTCTGGTTCTTCCAGGTTCCATTGCTCTGGCGGCACGCCGATTGGCAGACCGGCAGCCATCAGCATGGTGCCGGTGGCCCCGTCGGCAACAATGACCTCGGGGGCGGCCAGACGTTCTCGAAATGGCAGTCGCATGATCCCTCCTCACAAATCGCTATCCTTACACGGGTACGCTGATGTACGTCTCGCCGTATCGTGCTTCGGCATACACGTCCATGCCCGATTTTTGGATGATGCGAAGCAGGTGCAGGTTCTCAGCCATGACCCAGGCTGTACAAGTCCTCACTTGCCCCATTGCACTCTCCAGGACGCGGTCAAGCCAAAGATATGACAAGCCAGCGAATTGTACTTTGAATGGGTTGCCTTGTCAAGAAGGTTCTTTGATCAACCTCGTCCTGGCTCCAATTTCTCGCTCTCACGTCGTGGGTTCGGGGTGCTATATATACACCGCCTCCAACCCCGGCACGATCCTCGCCCAATCGAACCGTGCCGCCACGAACTGGCGGGCGGCCTGGCCCAGCGCGGCCCGGCGCGCCGGGTCGCGGAGCAGCGCGACGACGGCGTGGGCAAAATCGGCCGGCGCGTCGGCGACGAGTAACTCTCGCCCCGGCGTCGCGCCCAGCCCCTCGGCGCCGACCGCCGTGGAAACGACGGCTTTGCTCATGGCCATGGCCTCCAGCACCTTGAGCCGCGTGCCGCCGCCCATGCGCAGCGGCACGGCGACGACGGCCGCCGGAGCGAGGTAAGCGCGCACATCGGGCACGCTGCCGGTGACGACGATCCCCAGCCGGTTGGCCAGTCGTCCCAGGCGCGGGTGAGGCTTCATGCCCACGACGTACAGCCTGGCCTCCGGGGCATCACGGCGGATGAGGGGCAAGATGTCGTCGGCGAACCAGAGCATGGCGTCTACGTTGGGCCGAAAATCCATCTTGCCCACGTAGACCAGGGAATCCCTCGCCACGCCCGGCACATCGGCCGGGCCGGGCCGGTAGCCGGTGTAGTAGGCCACGTCAACGCCGTTAGGTACGATGGCCACGTCCAGGCCGGGGACCAGGGCGCACAGCGCGTCGCCGTCGGCCCCGGAGACGGCCACCACGCGGTCGGCGACGCGGCAGACGCGGGCTTCGTAGCGGCGCAGACGCCGCCACTGGACAAAAGAGTACGCTGCCCCGACCCACCGGTCCGGCTGGCGCAGGTCGGTCTCAAAGGCACGCTGTTGGAGGACATACTCGGCGTTGTGGTCGTCAAAGACAAGGAGAGGCGAGTTGCCAGCAGAGAGGGGGAAGGGCAAGGAAGGCAGGGCGGGCGGGCGCCCCCCCCGCAGCCAGATGGCGTACTGCGCCAGTTCGATGCCTTCGACCTGGATCACGTCGAAGGCGTGGCGCGAAACGGCTTCGCCCAACGCCCGCTGAAAGGCCGGCGAACGCAGGCGGAGAGCCATGTCGGGGTGAGGCGTCAACAGCAGGTCGCGCAGGCGTACCGATAGCGGACGCCGCGGGGCGACGACAGCCTGTATGCTGGCGCAGCGTTCGCGCAGCGGCGTGGCCTCTGCTGACTGCCCTTCGCTCTCGACAAAAGTGAGCAGATGCACCTCGTGCCGGGCGGCGAGTTGGGCGATCAGGTTAAAGTTGCGGATAGTCGTGCCCTGCCGGGGTGGGTAGGGCAGTTGGGGAGTGAGGATCAGGATGCGCATGATGGACAAATTGCGAATTGCAGGATCAAGGGCTAGCGGCGGACGACTTGCTCGTAGATGCGCAACGTGTGGCGGGCGGCGCGTTCCCACGAGAAGCGGCGCGAGCGGGCCAGTGCTTTCTGGGACAGCTCATCGCGCAGGTCGTCGTCGCAAAAGACGCGCCAGAGGGCAGCGGCCCAGGCGTCCACGCCTTCCGGCTCGATGAGCAATCCAGCGCCGCCCACCACCTCTGGCAGGGACGAGGCGTTGGAGACAACGGCCGGCGTGCCGCAGGCCATTGCCTCCAGCGGCGGCAGGCCGAATCCCTCATAAAGGGCAGGATGGGCCACCACGCCGGCCGCGTTGTAGAGGTGCAACAAGTCTTCATCGGGCACGCGGCCCAGGAAGCGCGCCCGGCCGGTCAGGCGCAACCTCCTGACCAATGACGGAATCTCGGCGTAAAGCCATCCTTCTCCGCCGGCCAGGGCCAGTCCCACATCCAGCTTGTAGGCGTCCAACAGTTGGCGGTAGGCCCGCAGCAAGGTGGGCAGGTTCTTGCGCGGCTCAATGGTGCCGACAGACAGGATAAAGTCGCCGCTGAGCCCAAACTTTTCGGCCACCCGCTGCCGGGCCTGGGCCAGGGGGATGGGCCGATAGAGAGGGTTGGCTGCCAGGTAAACGACGCTGACCTTATCGGGCGGAGCACCCAACATGCGAAGGATGTCCCGCCGTGTGCTTTCCGAATCGGCGATGATGTGGTCGGCCTGGCGCACAGCCTGATCGATCTGTCCATAATAGCGCGCGCTCTCCCGGGTCAGGAATTGAGGGTAAAGGAGAAAAGCCAGGTCGTGCACGGTGATGACCGTGCGGCAGTTGGCCCGGAAGGGAGGGATGAAATCGGGGCTGTGCAGCAAATCCAACCCCAGGTGGGCAATCTCGGCCGGCAGCGCGTGCTGCTCAAACCGGTGGTGCGAAGGCGTCCACAACGATACCCGGCGAAAGTTGGCCCGCTCGACGATGGTAGTACTGTCCTTGCGACTCTGCAAAAGCACGTATTCGTTGGCGCCGTCAATCTGTGCCAGCCATCCGGCCAGGTTCAAAATGTACTGCCCAATGCCGGCCCGGCTGTAATAGACCAACCGCGCATCGATACCGATGCGCATGCCTGCTCTGCTCATGCTGTTCTCACGTTTTATGTTATAGCGCCTTCCATCTCCAACATGCGCTGTTTCATGGCCAGACCGCCGCCGAACCCGGTCAACCGGCCGTCGTGGCCCACCACGCGGTGGCAGGGCACGATCACCGGCCAGGGGTTGCGAGCCAGAACCTGTCCCACCGCACGGGCCGCTCGCGGCGATCCAATCTGGCGAGCGATCTCGCCATACGCCAGTGTCTGACCACGCGGGATGCGGCGCGTCGCTTCCCACACACGCCGTTGAAAGTCGGTGGTGCCGCCCATGTCTAGCGGCTCGTCGAAGGAGACCGGTTGACCATCAAAATAGCGGCGCAGCTTCTCCTGCAAATCGCCCACAGCAACGTCGTCCTGTCGGGCGTCGTCGCCCCAGCGATCCAGCAGAGGTTGCAGTGCCGCTTCTCGATCCGGCTTGGGGAGGGTCAGAGCCAACAAGCCCCGGGGTGAGCGCGCGATACCCACCCAACCAAGAACTGTCTCACATACCCCAACCGTCACTTCAGCCAAGTTGCGCGTCCCCCTCAATATTGCTACTGATAGCCCTATTATAGCCGCCTCGCTGTTCCTGTCAAGCGCGGTCCCGTGGCTTCAGGGCTTTCCCAAAGCTTCCCAGATTTCCAGGTTGTCGAATTCCACCTCAACGTTGGGATCGGTAAAAGTGCTGGCAAACAGGCCCACGTCGCCGCGCTCGAAAGAACTATCCTCTACACTGGCTAACTCCTCACCATTGACGTAAAGAGTCATCCTTGGCCCCTGACAAATGACTCTTATGCAGTTCACCTCTCCCCGCACTTTAACATGTGCCGACTCTTGCCAATCTACCAGTGTGACCCACTCGCCATACTCCAGCCTGGAGACGGCATAATAACCATCGCCAGTGAGATCGAAGCGATAGAAATTGCCATCGTCTATGTAACGCAACAACACACCGTAGGAGCTTTCCAGAGCGCCGGACACTTGCCTGGCTTCGACCTCCAGGACAAAATCTCGAAAGTTACCCCCAGCATTGTCCCAAACGATGAGGTCTGGAGACCGAACCTCAAAGAAGAACTGGCCATTGCGATAGCCCTGGCCGGATTCGGCATCGGCTGCTTCCAGCCAGCCAGAACCGCTGTTGCTAAAGTCGTCTTCAAAGAGAAGTAGCGGCCCACTGGGCCCTTCGGCAGGGCTCAGGACAGGCCCTTCGGCGGAGCTCAGGACAGGTGTGGCGGTAGAGGTGTCTTGCGCTCCTGTGTTACCGCAGGCCGGCAAAGCCAAGGCCAGGATCAGCGTAAAAACCCAAAGGCGAGTACGATTAAACATGGGCACTCCTCGTTTCACGTCGTAGCTATCCAATTGTATCACATTTGCCATATAACGCAAAAACCTTGGCCCTTCTTCTCTTGTGGTATAGGAAAGTATAACCTTGCTCTCAGCCGGTCTGTGACCGGCGGTCGGGTCGCAGACCCTCCCTGAGCAGGCTGGTTTTCTTGCCTTTTGACTGGAATGTGCTATACTCTTTGCTTGGAGGAAGCACTTCATGAATGTCCTGGATGTGATCATGTTGCTGGGGCTGATCGTTGGTGTGGCTATCGGCTTTGTGCGAGGCCTGATTCAGCAAGCCCTGGGATTGCTCTCCATCTATGTCTCTGTGATCGTAGGAATCTGGGCCCATCGCCTTTTCGGCAATGGATTCAGGGCTCTGTTCCCGTCTCTTTCGCGGCCGGCAGCTAACCTCCTGGGCTTCATGACGGCTCTGATCATCTTGCTGAACGCCTTGGGTTTTGTAGCCCGCGACATTGAGAAGAACGCCAGTTGGATAGAAAAAATCCCTCCCCTGCTGAATCAGATAGGTGGGCTGATGTTGGGCTTTATCACCACGGCTTTCTGGTTGGGATTGGGCGGCACGGCTCTGAGCGTCATCGGTAATGCACCCTGGATCGGTGCCGAAGAAGCTGGGCGCACACTCGCAGCGTTGGTGGACGACTCGATCATGGCCCACGTTTTCTGCTACGCTTTGCGGCTGGGGCTGTACACCGTCTCCCCGTGGATACCTGGTGGGCTGCCAGACATCTTGACCAGTCCCTTCTAACCCATCCCTTTCCTTTTCTGTGCCCTCCCTTCTGACTTCACTGCATTGAGCCTGCCCATTCCAAAAGGGCATTTCCTACATCCTCTGGGTCCGGGTGGCTAGCTCAATCATATTGGCCGCTTTTAAGGGCAACAGCCAATACGATTGGCTTTCTACCCGTAGCAAG
>CAYNKW010000220.1:0-7142 GCA_964397845.1 uncultured Anaerolineae bacterium | reverse complement strand
CTGACGCTGCTGATGGTACACAGCGGGCGGGGTTTCTGGTACGACCGGGCCTACTTCCTGGCGAAACTGCACGCCAATATGTACATGGAGATCGCCGGCCTGCCGCCGCAGAAGCTGCTGGACTACTTTCCAGAGTTGGAGCGGGTGGCGGACAAGGTCATCTTTGGCTCCGACTGGCCAGGTATGCCGCACGTCAAGCGCAACATAGAGATCATCCGTGGGCTGCCGCTCAAGGAGGAGACGAAGGAAAAGATCCTGGGAGGCAACGCGGCGCGGATTTTGAGGATAGCCAGTAGCCAGTAGTCAGATAGATGGTGGCTTAATGGATGTATTGCGGCGTATGCGACAGGCCATCCGTGAGCAAAGATACCGCATTAGCTCACACGCTAATGATGAAATGGCCGACGATTTTCTGGTGGCGGCTGACGTTGAGAAGATCATTCTTACAGGCGAAATCACGCGCAGGTTCACCCACGACCCGCGTGGCGCCCGGTATGAAGTGCTCGGCGATACTGTTGACTATCGCCGTGCGTATGTCGTGTGTCGCTTTCTGTTGTCAGGCGTATTGCTGATCATCACAGCCTATGTCGAGGAAGAGTAATGAATGGGGAGATAGATACGTTGAAAGGTGATCAATGCGAGTTCTGCGAGGGAGAAATGAAGCAACGGCGCGTTTTGGCCCGCTTTCGCTTTAAGGGGCAGACGATTTACGTCGAAAATGTGCCTGTTTGGATGTGCGACAGGTGCGGCGAGCAGTATTTTGATGCACCGGTCTATAAACGTCTGGAGGAGATTGCCCAGCAACGCGAACGAATTCAAAGAGTTATCTCCTTTCCTCTCGCAGAATTTGATATGGCGATCACTTGATGCTGGTAAAACCGGCTCGACAGGGATGGTTTGTCATCGGAGTGACCTGGGCGGCTCATCTTTGGCTCCGACTGGCCGGGGATGTCGCACGTCAAGCGCAACATCGAGATCATTCGCGGGCTGCCGCTCAAGGAGGAGACGAAGGAAGAGATCCTGGGGGGCAACGCGGCGCGGATTTTGGGGGCTGGACGGTTGAGAACGCCACATCTGGCGGGTCACAAACTCCATAAGGAGACAAGAAATGGAACGCAAAAATCGCAAGATTGTGCGTACCACTACCTGGTCCGCCGGACCTGGCTGCCATGGTGGCTGTGGGGTACTGGCGCACATTGAGGATGGTAAGCTGGTCAAGATCGAAGGTGATCCGGACCACCCCTGGAATCAGGGACGTCTCTGCGCCAGGTGTCTGGCGATGACACAGTATGCCTATCACCCCGACCGCTTGACCCGTCCACTCAGGAGGGTGGGGGAGCGCGGAGAGGGGAAGTGGGAGGAGATTTCCTGGGACGCGGCCTATGACCTCATAGAGGAAAAGTTGGGCAAAATTCGGGAGGAATTCGGCCCGGAGAGTGTGATCTTTGCCATGGGCACCGGCAGGGACATCGGGCCCTGGATATGTATGCTGGCCTATGCTTACGGCAGCCCCAATGTCATGTTCGCGCTGAGTGGAATTGCCTGTTACAGTCCGAGAATCGCCGCGGTGGAGACTGTCCAGGGAGATTACTGCATACTGGACGCGGCGCAGTGGTTTCCCGAGCGCTACGACAACCCAAAGTATGAGATTCCAGAGTGCATCGTAGTCTGGGCCTACAATATCCCGAATACGTGCCCGGACAACGTCTTTGGGCACTGGATTATTGATCTCATGAAAAAGGGCACAAAGATTATCTGCATTGATCCCAGGCTGACGTGGTTTGCCTGCCGATCGGAGCATTGGCTCCAGCTCAGGCCGGGGACGGATGGCGCTCTGGCAATGGGCTTTCTTAATGTGATCATCAATGAGGGCTTGTACGATCAGGAGTTTGTCGAGAGATGGACCAATGCTCCATTCTTGATTAGAAGCGACACCGAGAAACTCTTGCGCGCAAGCGACCTGGTGGAGGGCGAGTCCCCGGAAAACTTTGTCGTCTGGGATGCCGCGGGGGAGGAGCCCGCGATCTGGCAATCCGATGACGTCGAGTATCGTTCGCCGGGTGTGCAGCCAGCGCTGGAAGGGACATACAAAGTTGACCTGGATGGAAAGCCAGTCCCCTGTAAAACGGTCTGGGATGTTTTCCGCGAAAAGGTGAACGAGTATCCTCCAGAGCGAGTGGCGGAGATCACCTGGGTTCCGGAAGAGGAGATCATAGATGCGGCCCATTTCTACGCCGGGAGCAAGCCTGCATCCATACATTGGGGGGTGCCTCTTGAGACGCCCGGGGTCACACCAACTGTCCAGGCGATCAACGCCCTGTGGTGCCTCACCGGCAATCTGGATGTACCCGGCGGGAACGTGATCGCTCGTTACGCTTTTGATGCGGTGGCCTACGCTCTGCCGGGGGCCGAAGGGCCCATCAAGTTAAAATCTCCGGAGATTGACAAGAAGCGGATCGGGGCCGACCGGTACGGGCCTTTGAGAAAGTTCATCTGGCGGGCTCAGACGGATCTGGTCCTGGAACAGATCTTCACCGAGGATCCCTACCCTATCAAGGGCATGTGGATGCAGACGTGTAACCCCTTGGCCGGCATAGGGCTTGATCCCAAAAGATGGTTGGAGGCCTTCAAGAAACTCGACTTCATCGCTGTCGTGGATCTATTTATGACTCCCACCGCTCAATATGCAGATGTGATTCTGCCGGCGGCCACTTTCCTCGAAAAAGAAAGTGTCAGGACATGGTGGATACCGCTGCAGACCATCAACAAGGCCATCTCGGTGGACGAATGCAAGCCCGATATTGAGATCAACTTTGAGTTAGCGAAAAGGTTCGACCCGAACTTTCGCTGGGACACCATTCACGAACTGTTCGATGACATCCTTGAACCGTCCGGTATGACCTTTGAGCAGTTGCAGGAGAAAGGCTGGGCTTTTCCGCCAGAGGGTCATCCCAGCGCCCCATATCACAGGTATGAGAAGGGATTACTGCGAGAGGATAGGAAGCCCGGCTTTCAGACTCCGTCTGGTAAGGTTGAACTGTACTCATCGCTCCGTGAGGAGTGGGGGCTGGAGCCGGTGGCTCACCACGAGGAACCGCCGTTCACTCCCGTCAGCCAACCCGAACTGGCCGAGGAGTATCCGCTGATCCTGTCCACGGGGAGAAGGTCGGCGGTGTCTTTCCATTCAGAACACCGAAACATCCCCTGGCTGCGCGAGCTCGTCCCCGATCCTATTGTCGAGATCCACCCAGATACTGCCGAGGAGCGCGACATCGGCGAAGGAGAGTGGGTCTGGGTCGAAAATTGGCTTGGCCGGTGCAGATTCAGGGCCAAGGTCACCCTCGAAGTTCCACCCTGGATGGTAATGGCGACACATGGGTGGTGGTTTCCCGAAGAGCCGCCTGCCGAGCCGTCCCTGTTCGGCGTGTGGAAATCGAACATAAATCTGCTTATTCCGATGGGCTACCAGGGCAAGGATGGCCTCGGCGCTCCCTTCAAGCACATGATTTGCAAAGTCTACAAGGTTCGCGGAGGGGGTGAGGAGAATAAGTAAGAAAAAACCCGAGTACGGCCTGTTGATCGATTACGAATACTGCACCGGCTGCCATACTTGCGAAATCGCCTGTTCCCAGGAGTACCGGTGGCCGGCAGGGATGGCGGGGATTAAAGTAATCGAAGTTGTCCAGAAAATGCCGAATGACAAGGCATATCTGGCCTACCTGCCGTTTCCCACCGAACTTTGTATCCTATGTGCACCCCGCACCAGGAAGGGACTCGAGCCGGCGTGCGTGCAGCATTGTATGGCCGCGTGTATGAAATATGGGCGCATTGAGGAACTGGCAAAAGAAATGGGCAAAAAGGCGAGAATGGTGCTCTGGGTGCCACGTTAGACGTAATGTCCCAGGTTGAGGCTCTATGAAAAGCAAAGCCATACTAACGGCTTACTTCAAAGCCATCACCGACGTCGCCAGCCAGGGGGACGCGCGGGAGGAGAGCTTCTATTCGTGTCTCGAAACGCTCCTTCAGCGGTTTGCCGCATCCACCGGCAGAACTAAAGTTCACGTAACCACCCTCCCCAGGAAGACCGAAGCCGGTAACCCGGATTTCCGGGTGTGGAACGGCCAGGACCGGATCATCGGCTACGTCGAGGCCAAGAAGCCGGCCGAAGAAAACCTGAACTACGTTGAAACGACCAGCCAGCTCAATCGCTATCGCCAAACGTTCCCTAATCTGATCCTCACCAACCTCTTCGAGTTCCGCCTCTACCGGGACGGGCAGTTGGTGGATCGCGTTCTGGCGGCCAGGCCCTTTGTCCTCCACCAACTGGGCGTCGTCCCGCCGGTGGAAAAGGGCGACGAACTCCTCAACCTGCTGGAACAGTTCTTCTCCTTCTCCCTGCCCAGATCCTACACCGCGGAGTCGCTGGCGGTCGAGTTGGCCAAACGTACCCGCTTTCTCCGGGACGTAGTGGCCGATGAGCTACGCAAAGAGCGGGGCGTCCTGGTGGGGTTCTACGAGGCTTTCCAGACGTACCTGATCGCCAACCTCACCCTGGAGGACTTTGCCGACCTCTACGCGCAAACGATAACCTACGGCCTCTTTGCTGCCCGCACTCGGGCCGGGGATGGATTCAACCGCCGCATGGCCTTTGACAACGTCCCTCGAACCATCGGCATCCTGCGGGATGTCTTCCAGTTCATCTCGCTGGGCGATCTACCCCGGCAGCTCGAATGGATCGTGGATGACATCTCCGAGGTGCTGGCCGTGGCCGACGCTGGCGGCATCCTCGACCACTTCTATCGGGAGGGCAAGGGCAGCGATCCCATCGTCCACTTCTACGAGACCTTTCTGGCCAAGTATGACCCCCAGGAGCGCGAGCGGCGCGGGGTCTACTACACTCCCGAGCCGGTGGTAGACTATATCGTGCGCTCTCTCCACCGGCTGTTGAAGGAGAAATTCAACCGCAGCGATGGTCTGGCTTCCGAGGGGGTCACTCTACTAGACCCGGCGGCGGGGACCATGACCTTTGTCGCCCGGGCTTGCCAGGAGGCGATGCGGGAGTTCGAGGACAAATACGGCGCCGGCGGCCGGGAGGAGTTTATCCGCCGGCACATCCTGAAAAACTACTATGCCTTCGAATTGATGATGGCTCCCTACGCGGTGGGTCACCTCAAGATGTCCTTCTTCTTGGAGGAGCTGGGACACCGTCTGAGCGACGACGAGCGGTTTCAGTTCTACCTGACCAACACTCTGGAGATGGAAGAGTTGGAACAGACCCGACTGCCCGGCATGGCCTCGCTGGCCCAGGAGTCGCGTCTGGCGGGCGAGGTCAAGAAGCGGCGCCCTATCCTGGTCATCCTGGGCAATCCGCCCTATTCGGGCCATTCATCCAACCGGGGGCCCTGGATTCTAGACTTGATCAAAGACTACAGGCGGCTAGACGGCAAACCTCTGGGCGAGAAAAACCCCAAGTGGCTTCAGGACGACTATGTGAAGTTCTTGCGCTTCGCTCAGTGGAAGATCGAGCAAACGGGTCAGGGCTTGGTGGGCATGATCACCAACCACTCCTACCTGGACAACCCCACCTTCCGGGCCATGCGCCTCAGCCTCATGCACACTTTTGACGAGATCTATGTCCTGGACCTGCACGGCAACTCCCTGAAGCGGGAGACCTGCCCCGATGGCAGCGAGGACAAGAACGTCTTCGACATCCGGCAGGGCGTGGCGATAGCTTTCTTCATCAAGCATCAACCTTGCGAAGGTTTAGAACCTTCGCAAGGTTGTTCGGTCTACCACGCCGACCTCTGGGGTCTGCGGGAGGACAAATACGACTGGCTTCTGAACCACGATGTGGAGACCACGGGCTGGCAGGAGATTCATCCCAGACCAGAGTTCTACCTCTTTCTGCCCCGCGACGAGGCGGCGTTGGAACGGTACAATGAGTTCGCCAAGGTGACTGAGATCTTTCCCGTCCACAGCGTGGGCATTGTCACCGCCAGGGATAGACTGACTATTCGTTGGACTCCTGAGGAAGCCTGGCAGACGGTTGTGACGTTTGCCAACATGGACCCTGAACTGGCGCGAAAGGCGTACAAACTGCGTAAGGACGTTCGGGACTGGAAAGTCGCGTGGGCACAACAGGATTTGAAGGAATCAGGCCTGGACCGGGATAAGATTGTGCCTGTCTTGTACCGTCCGTTCGACGTCCGTTATACCTACTACACAGGGAATTCTCGTGGCTTCCACTGTATGCCACGCAGGAACGTGATACAGCACATGATGCGGGAGAATGTGGGGCTGATCACTCCGAAGCGTGTCGAGCTGGCAGGAGGCTGGTACCACGCCCTTGCCGCCGATTTGCCAATAGAGCACGTGGCGGTTTCCCTCAAAACTATCGACTACCTATTCCCACTCTACCTCTACCCTGATATCTCCAAGAAGGACCTTTTCAGCGACCTTGAGCCAGACGAGAGGAAGTCGAACCTCAACCCCAAAGTCGCGGCGGCCTTGAAGGCTGCCTACGGAGAAGAGCCCACGCCGGAGGACATCTTTCACTACATCTACGCCGTCCTTTACGCAGAGGCCTACCGCGAAAAGTACGCCGATTTTCTCAAGATTGATTTCCCCCGCGTCCCCTTCACCGCCGATTTCGAGCTCTTTCAAACCCTTGCCGCGCTGGGGAAACGTCTGGTGGACCTGCATCTCCTGCGGTCAGAAGAACTCGACTCTCCGGCGGCCCGCTTTCAGGGCGAAGGGGACAACCGCGTCGCCCGCACCAAAGCCAGGGGCTTTTACTACGAACCCAGAGAGGAGCGCGTTTACGTCAACAAAACCCAGTACTTCGAGCCGCTCCCTCTGGAGCTGTGGGAGTACCAGATCGGTGGCTATCAGGTGCTGGCAAAATGGCTCAAAGATCGCCGGGAACGGAGGCTTACGCTGGAGGAGATCAAAACCTATTGCCGCGTCGTGACGGCCATTCAGTGCACCATCGCCTTGCAGGAGGAGATTGACGCTTTGTATTCGCAAGCAGAAAACCAGTTCGTTGAAATAGCAGGTGGCACGTGACATGTCAAGAGCACTACGCCTGACGAAGCATCTACACTCTAAGGTTATCTCCCAAAACAAAGAGGCAAAGATACTAG
>CAYNKW010000219.1:0-7174 GCA_964397845.1 uncultured Anaerolineae bacterium | reverse complement strand
CAGAATCGTGGGGCGCGCTATTTCTCGATCGTCAATTGTGACCGGCAGCGTCGGCGCACAGGCAGCCCAACATCCGAAAGCGCTCGCTCTCCTCGGGAGTCAGGTTGGCGCGGAGGCGGGCCAGGTCGCCAGAGAGATCGGTATTTGACCCTTGCGAAGGTTAGTGGGATACTCTGGGCCGAAATTGCCTCTGTCAGCGAGCAAATGCCCATTTCAATGGCTCTTTGAAACCTTCGCAAGGGTCGTCCAACTTGATCCAGTCTTTGCATATCTACATTCTACTACAACTCCTCCATCGTCCCACCGCCGCGTTGTACTGCCGGAAGGTGCGGTTCACCCGCTCGATGAAGGTGGTGTTGATCTTTGCTCCTCAGGGCGGCGAACGGCCTGCACCTGGCCGTCGTCCAGTTCATAGATGACGTGGGCGTACTCTTCGACGACCGGGTCGTGGGTGGCCATGAGGATGGTGATGCCCTCCTGGGCGACGATGTGGCGGAACAAGGCTATGATCTGCCGCCCGGTAACGCTGTCCAGTTCGCCGGTGGGCTCGTCGGCCAGGATGAGGTCGGGACGCGTCGCCAGAGCGCGAGCGATGGCCACCCGCTGCTGCTGCCCGCCGGAAAGTTCCCACGGCCGATGGCGCGTCCATGGCCTCAATCCCACAAGTTCCAGGCTGCGCATGGCCCGCTGGCGGCGTCCCCGCCATACCCCCGCGATGCGCAACATCAGCTCGACGTTTTCAAAGGCGGAAAAGGTGGGAATGAGGGCGAACGATTGAAAGACAAAGCCGATGCGCTGCCGCCGCAGGTCGGTCAACTGGCGGCCAGAGAGCCGGGAGAGCGGCTGGTCGTAGACGATGACCTCACCGCTGGTGGGCCGGTCCAGCCCGCCGATGAGGTTGAGCAGCGTCGTCTTGCCGGATCCGGAGCGTCCCTTGAGCACAGCAAAGACACCGGCCGGCACATCCAGCGTCACCCCGCGCAGCGCCGCCACCCGGCTCCGACCCACGCGATAGACCCGCGTTACGTCCTCAGCGCGGACGATAGATGCGGCCCCGCTCTGTTTCATCGTTTTTTCGTGTTGGATTCGTTCTTCTGCCATCCGCGCTGCTCTCCTATTTCCGCCGCCACTGCCTCAGCCGTGCCAGGAAGCTCTTTCGAGCTGGTGGTTGTTCGTCGGCAAAGAGGCGGGCGATCTGATCCTCCAGGCCAGGCTTGCCGGGCAGTCCGGGCGTCGCCGCCTGCCCGGCGATAGGCCGGATGAGAACGCCGTCGTCCACCGCCTCCAACTGCGCCCGGTCGCCAATGCCGAACTGTTCCAGGTATTCCCTCGGCACCTGCAACCGCCCTGCCGAATCGAGCACCACGTACTCGTGATACATCACCTCCGCCGCTTCCTCCTCCTCCGGCGGGCGCTCGCCGACCATGGCCCGCTCCAACTGGCTCACCTGGCGGATCGTCTCGGTGCTGGTCTTGCCATCGCGGATAGCTACCACGCGGTCTACCTGCCCGACGATGCGCGGGTCGTGGGTGACGATGATCGTCGTCAGGCCCAGTGTCTCGCTGAGGTGGCGAAAGGTATCCATGACCGTCTGTGCTGTGGCCGAGTCTACCTCGCCGGTCGGCTCGTCGGCCAGCAGCAACACCGGCTTGTTGGCCAGCGCGACGGTGATGGCCACCCGCTGCTGCTCGCCGCCAGAAAGTTGTGTCAGGCGGTGCCGCCGCCGTTCGGACAGACCCACCGCCTGCAAGAGCTCCCTGACCCAGGCACGCTTTTCGCGGCGGCTCATCCCGGCCACTGTCATGGGCAATTCCACGTTCTCCTGGGCCGTCAGGTAGGGGATCAGGTTGCGCGAGGTCTGCTGCCAGACAAAGCCCACCTTCTTCCGGCGGTAACGATTCAGTGCCGCGTCTGAGAGTTTGAGCAGGTCTTGCCCGTCCACCGTCACTCGCCCTGCCGAGGGCCGATCCAGCCCCCCCAGGATGTTGAGCAGCGTCGTCTTGCCCGACCCCGATGCGCCGACGATGCCCAGCATCTCGCCCCGTTCCACGGTCAGGTCCAGCCCTTGCAGCGCCACGACCTCCAGGTCGACGATTTTGTAGATTTTGACCAGGTTGTCACAGGTGATGAGCAAATCGTTCGTGTTTTTCATCGTGCTCTCTCAAGGTTGGAAGATTAGAAGGTTGGGTTTGCTCGTTCTTCCAGCCTTCCATCTCCCTATCAAGCCACCTCACCCAGTTTCACAGCCTCGAACACGCGCATCCGAACCAGCAAGATCAGCATCAGTGCCACGCCGACGAGGAGCATGCCCCCAAAGACAGCGTAGATCTGGACAATGTCGCCCCAGGCGATCTGGATGACAAAGGGCGGCGTTTGCGGGTGCTGGCCGCCGCGCACTTGCAGAAACGGGATGAAGAGCCGGCTGGCCCAGACTCCCAACCCCGTGCCGGCCGCCGCACCGGTGAGGATGAGGGCCAGTTGCTCGCCGGCGAGAAAGGCCGCCATCTGCCCCACGGAAAGGCCGATGGCCCGCAGCACGCCCAACTCAATGAACCGCTGGCGGAAGGAAAAGACAGCGTAGAGCAAAAAGCCCAGCACCGTCAAACTTGCTGCGGCCAGGAAACCCACCGATAGCACGCCGAACAATCCCTGCCGCGACGGCTGCATCTGCTCTTCCAGGATCATCTGGCGGGCATCGTCATAGTTGAGGATCTGAAAGCCGATTTTTCTCAAATCAGCCACAATCGCTTCCGTCGGGCGCTTCCCGTCTATGGCCAGCCAGACACGGTAGGGGTATTCGTCACCCATCTGCTGAAAAGCATAGTTCAGGTTGCCGACGAAGAAGGGGCCGTCTTCCGGGTACTGGGTGGGAAACAGGTCCAGTGCGCCCGCCGTGACGAACTCTACCGTTCGCCGCTCGCTGCCTATGGTCAACTCCAGCCGGAGCGGGTCGCCGATGTTCAAGTGATTGCGCGCCAAAAAGCCCCGCTCAACCAGCAACGCACGAGGGTTCAAGGCCAGCAGGTTCATCAGGCCACCCAGCGAGTCGGACGCAAAGTCGTGCCGGAAGAAGGCAACGGCGGGGAAATCCACCCGATCCACGCCAATGAAGGCCCCTTCCTCGCGGTTGCCCAGCGTTGAGCGCGCCCTGTACTCGCCAACGCGGGCCGCCGCCTGCACGCCTTCCGCATCCAGGTGCTGGCTCATCGGCAGAAAGAGCCATTTGGGGCCAGCTTTTTCCTCTTCTTCCTCCGGCTGGGGCGCCAGTGAAAAGGGACTGGTGGGTGTCTCGGTGCTCTCGCCGCTTTCTGCCAGGTAGAGATCGCCGCCGATCTGGTAGTACACACGATGCACCAGATGGCCATCGAGCGTCAGGGCCATGGAGGCAGTGAAAGCGGCCAGTCCCAGGGTGAGGATGAGGAGCAGCAATGGCCCGGTGTAGTGCCGCGACGATCGGGCCAGGTGGCGCAGCGCCAGCACCGACGGCGCACCGGGCAACCAGCCGGACAGCCAGGCCAGCGCCGACATCAACAGCGGGAAGAGGCGGATGAACAGCAGGCCCAGGGCAAAGATAAAGAGCGTCGGCACCAGGAGCAAAAGCGGGTTCTGGAACGGGTCAGAGGTGGTGCCTCCGCCCAGGTTGACCGAGATGGTGCCTCGCTGTTGCAGCAGGTAGTAACCGTAGAGCGGCGGGGCCAGCAGAAAGAGATCGAGGAAGTATCGCTGCCAGAAGGGCCGTCGCAGCGCGCGGGCCTGCTCCTGCTTGTGGGTGACAACGGTGTGCGCGGCAGCGGACAACGCTGGCAGCAGAGTAGTCAGCAGCGCCAGGACGACTGCGCCGATGGCAAAGCGCAGGCTGCTCCAGGACAGGCGCACCGGCAGCGGCGGGCGATTCACCAGCGTCAGGAAAGAGCGGATCTGCCCCATGGCCAGCGCAATCGCCTGCCCGAGGAGTATCCCCAGCCCCAGTGCCGCCGCGCCCAGCACCAGCCCCTCCAGGAGATACACGCCCAGCACCTGCCAGCGCGACATCCCCCGGCTGCGCAGGACAGCGATCTCGGTCTGCTGGCGGCGCACAGCCATGCCGGCGGTCTGCACCACAAAGTAGAGGATCAGCCCCAGCACGGGGATAGCGAACACGGACAGGAGAATCGTCAGCAGATAGGCCTCGAAGCGATATTTTTGCATCGCCTCGGCCGGCGAAATGTCCAGCGAGGTCTTGGGCAGGAGCGAGGCGACGCGGGTCTGGGCGGCGGCGATGCGTCCCAGCAACGACGGCACGTGCTCGGTGTACACGTCCGACCCGTCCAGCAGCAGGGACCACACGCCCACATAGACCTCGCTGGTCAGCAGCGGCGCGATCCGCTGGAGGAACGAGGCCTCCGGTACCAGCAACACACGGTCAAGAGCCTCAGGCTTGTAGAACCAATAGGTGTCCTCTGGATTGGCCGCCTGCCAGACGCCGGCGATGCGCACCGGCATCTGCACTGACCTGCTGTCCCGATCGCCTGTCACTTTGCGTCCAAAGAGGACGTATTCCTCGCCCACTTGCAGGCCCAGCTCATCGGCCAGCTTGTGGTAGAGCAACACTTCCATCGCCCCGCCGGCCGGCCCTGAGCCAGGCCTGTCCTGAGCGGGCGGCACAGGAAAGGTCCCTTCCAGCAGAGTGATATGCTCAGCCAGGTCGCTGAGAAAGCCGACGGAAACCCACTCCAGCGGGTCACGGACGCCGGCGTAGGCGACTTCGGAGGTGGGGAACAATTGAAAGTTGTCTGTCTTGAAATAGCGGACCGCGCGCTCCAGCGGCAGGCCGATGTCGGACGCGACTGGCCCTCGAAGGTAGGCGTCGGCCTGCTGTACGTCTTCCCAGTCCACCGCGCCGTGCCAGGAGCCGATGTAGCGGAAGAGAAAGGCAAAGGGCGGCGTTCCCTTGCGTGCTGTCTCTAGTTCCTCACGCAGCAAGCGATGATTCACCGCATCGGCGTAGAGCGGCACACTGAGGCTGAGCCCGACGGTAGCCGTCCATCCCAGGAGCAGGGTGAGTGTCAGCCCCTTGTTGGCCCACAGCCGTTTGGCAGCGATGAGCAAGACGGAAAAGAGATTTGACAGGATGGTCATAACATTCTCGTTCTTAGTCCTGGGGCCTAAGCCCTTGGTCTCCTTGATCCTGGGGCCCTTGGTCCTTCGGCCCAAGGACGAAGGGCTCAAGGACCCAGGGCTGAACCGCCGGATTTGACAATCCGGCAGGAGCCTGAATAGTTACCTTTGAACCGGTTATTGTCCGATGACGATCTGATCTTCTTCCAGGCCTGTCAGGATTTCGACGCGATCCTGGCTTTCGATGCCGACCGTCACGTCCACGCGGCGCTGGCGGTCGCCCTCCTGGACAATGACGAACTTGCGGCCCTGGAAGATGCGAATCGCCTCCGGCGGAAGCCATAACACGTCGTCCTTTTCCTCCAGGACGATGAGTACGCGGGCCAGATCGCCCAGCTCCAGGCCACTCAGGTCGCCTTCCAGGCTGACGCGAACCGACTTGTCTGCGTCTTCCAGGCTGCCGGTGCCGCCACCGCTGCCATAGGGGTAAGGCAAGCGACGGACGGTGCCCTGCCAGGTCTGGCCCGGGTAGGCACTGAGGGTGACGATGGCCTCTTGTCCTTCGACCATCTCCTGCAACTGGCTGCTGGAGAGGTCGGCGCTAATCTCAATGGCCGAAGGGTCGGCGACGACGATGCCCGGCTTGAACGCCTCGATGGGGCGGCCGGCGTAGAGGGAGAGAGAAAGCACCTCGCCGTCCATCGGGGCGACGATCTGGGCGTCAGCCACCTGGGCTTGCAGGCGCTCTAGGGTCAGTTGGGCCTGATTCACCTCGTTGACCATCACCGGGTCTACGCCCTCCTTCAGCCAGTCCAGTTCTTGCTGCGCACGCTGCACCTCGATGTCTAGCAGGGGGTCCACGCCCTCCTCCAGCCAGTCCAGTTCTTGCTGCGCACGCTGCACCTCGATAGTCAGCAGGGGGTCCACGCCCTCCTGCAACTGTTCCACGGTTACTTTGGCCTGCTCGACTTCGATCTGTTGCAGCCGGATGTCGTCCTGGCTCACCGCCGCTTGGAGGGCCTCCTGGTAGCGGAGTTCGGCCTCGCGGAGCGCAATCTCGGCGTTGCCCACAGCGATGTCCACCTGGCTGAGGACGTATCCAGGCGTCCCTGACCGGCCTTTCACCGCGTCTCGCTCCAATTGGGCATTCCACAGGTTGTTCTTGGCCCGATCCAGGCTCAGGCGGAGCAACTCGATCTCAACAGCATCTGGCTCCTCCTGCAACTGGGCCAGGCGGATTTGGGCGGCTTCCAACGCCCACCCCGCCCCGGCGAGCTGCTGTTCGTTCGCCTTCTCGGCCTCTGCCAGGCGAATCTGGGCCACTTTCAGCGCCCGCTGTGCTTCGGCGAGCTGCTGCTCGTTTGCTTTCTCGGTCTCTTTCAGGCGAACCTGGGCGATCTGGAGTGCCCATTCCGCGTTAACTATTTGCCGCTCCAGGCTCTTTTCTGCCTCGTCCAACCGCAACTGCGCCGAGTTGAGGGAGACCTCTGCCTGGGCCATCTGCTTCAGCAGGTCATCAATCTCCAACTCGGCCAGCAGGTCGCCGGCCTGGACCAGATCATTCCGCTCGACGAGTACCCGCTTGACGTAGCCGCCCGTCTTGAAGTAGAGGGCCGTCTCCTCCACCGGCGAGATCCGGCCGGTGAACTCGAGTTGATTGGTCACCTTGCCCCGCTGGACGAGGTAGGTGGGCTCTTCGGGCACGATGGGCGTCGGGATGGGGGTGGGAGTAGCAGCCTCTTCTTCGACAGGGCGGCCAAAGAGGCCCTGGCAGCCGGCCAGGAGTGTGATCAGTACTGACAGAACGACAAGTTTTCTACACCACCAGGACATCTTTTTTGCCTCCATTTACAGAAACTCGACTACCGTTCCGTGACCGTTACCGTGCGCATCATAGCATCAAAGAACGTTGTTGTCAAGACAAGATATACATTTGAGGCCATCTTGCGAGAAAAACCGCTTTTCCAGACCTCCGAGGTCAAAGACGCGGACGTCAAGTTCGGTATTGTGGGTGACGCCGCCCAGCGACAAATTGGAGCTGCCGACGATAGCCGCGCCGGTCTGGGCGTGGATGCGG
>CAYNKW010000218.1:0-7220 GCA_964397845.1 uncultured Anaerolineae bacterium | reverse complement strand
CCCAGCACGTCCTTGATCGTCCACACCCCTTCCACCTGAACCTGGGTCATCTCCTCTTCGCTCAGGCCCTGGGTGGCCCGGTGCAGAGCCCGACGGCTTTCAGCCAAGCCGGCCAATATCTCTTCCTTGGTCATAGTGGTACCTCCTGGTATCATAGATTTCGACTGACAAAACTGACTCTATGTGAATTAGTGGGGGCTCAAAGCAGATGTGTCACCCATACCCGTGGCCAGCGCAAGCATCCGGCCTTGGCACTGCAGGCAGGGGTGGCACATCCCCTGAGAGCCTTTAACATCTAGGCCAATGCCTTGTCTGCTTCGGCCACGATAGCCTCGATCTTGTCCGCGGCGCCTTCGGGCAGCGGGGGCGGCTGATGGTTGTGCAGGATGTCCAGCGCTTCCTCGTGGACCACTTCCATCGCCGTCTTGCCCGCCGGAGGCCACGTCGGCACGTACTCGCTTCTCGTAAAGTTGCGGGTCTCGCGTTGGGTCAGGTAGGTTCCGCCGATACCCACGCGCTCAATCAGGTCAACCTGGAGATGCTCCTCGTCCACCAGCACCGGCCTGGCCATAATCTCAATCTGGCGGGCCAGGTGATTGTCGAACACCATCTTTTCCAGCGACAGAATCTGGGCATTGCCAAGTAGCCCTATGCTGTAGATCTCGTCCGCGCCAGATAGGTAGGCGAGCAGACCTGTGCTGGAGGCCTCGTAGCCATACAGCGCGTCGAGTTCGCAGGATGAGGTGTCTAGCCCCCCCAAGTTCGCTGGCATCCTGTATTTGATCCAATTGCTCGTCGCTGAGGAGCTGGATTTCTAAAGAGGTCTGGATTGGTTCAATAGTCTGGCGTTCGAGAGACATTGTGTTAGTCTCCTTGTAAAGTTATTCCCCGATTTGTTCAAGCACCTTGAAAGGATCAAAAGCGTCCCGTAGCCCGTCGCCGATATAGTTGACCGGGATGATGGTCAGGAAAATCATCAACCCTGGAAAAATGGCCAGCCAGGGATGCTTGGTCAGGTGCGCCTGGGCATTGCTCAACAGGTTACCCCAGCTTGGTGTGGGCGGTCGAATGCCAAAGCCCAGGTAGGACAGCCCTGCCTCTTGCATGATGGCATTGCCAATTTCCAGCGTGGCTTCGACGATGATGGGCCCGACGGCGTTGGGCAGGATATGGCGCACCATGATCCTGAGGTTTGATGCCCCTATACCACGCGCGGCGACGATAAAATCCATCTCGCGGATGGTCAAAAAAGCCGCCCGCACCAGGCGAGCGGTCGTCATCCACGAGAGCAAACCAATCACAACTGCGATGGTCAGCACGTTGTTGTTCTCGGCGATCGGCAACTCGGTCTCGCGCAGGATGGCGCCCAATAGTATCAAGACGAACAGCACTGGCAGGGACAACGTGGTATCAGTGATACGCATTAACACATTGTCCACCCAGCCCCCAAAATAGCCGGCCAAGATCCCCACAGGGATGCCGATCACGAGTGTGATGGCCATTGCCATCAGGCCCACACGCAGCGAGATGCGCCCACCATAGAGAACACGGGTGAGCAGATCTCTCCCCAACGGATCGGTCCCAAAAGGGTGCCCCCACGAAGGAGGTTGTAGCTTGTTGAGTATGTCGGATTTCTCAGGATCGTAAGGAGAAAGGCCAGCCAGAATGACACTCAGAACCAAGATGCCCAGGATGATCGTGCCAACCATCGCCCCAGGATGGCGGCGAAACCGCCGCCAGACCATAGACGTTATGCCTTGATAAGCGCGGGCCTCCCAGGCCGTCGCCCTAGCGTTGTCTAATCCCTTTAGGGGCTTGTGTTTGCCTGCGTCCATGGAGGTTTGACTCTTTGTTTCCCCTCGCCCAAGTGCCGTGTGCGCCTAGTCGTATCGGACCCTGGGATCAAGGAAAGCATATACGATGTCTGCCATCAGATTGGCGGCGAACGTAATCGCGGCCACTATGATCAGAATGGCCATTAACACCGGATAGTCCCGCTTTTCGGCCGATTGATAGAAAAATCGCCCCATACCAGGCCACGAGAATATCCGCTCCACAAAAACCGACCCGGCAACGACATAGGGGAAATCCAGCGCAAACATCGTCACCAGCGGGATGGCCGCGTTCCTGAGCGCGTGTCGATACAACACCGCACGCTCGGCCAGGCCCTTGGCCCGCGCCGTGGTGATATAGTGCTGGTGGATCACGTCTAGCATGCTGGAGCGCAAAAAGCGCGAATACCAGGCAACCCAGCCTACTGCCCCCATCGTGACCGGCAGGATGAGGTGCTTGATCCGATCCCCGATCGAGAAACCGGCGTCCAGCGTCTGCATACCGCCTGGGGGCAGGAGCGGCTTGCCGGTGAACGGATTATCCAGCCAAGCATAAAAAACGATGAGCAAAATCATGCCCAGCCAGAACTCAGGGATGGCCTGCCCCATAAAGGATAGCGTCGTTACGATGATGTCAAAGACCGAGTACTGCTTGACCGCAGAAATGACGCCGATGGGAATGGCAATCAGAATCACGACGATGAGCGTGATGCTCATCAGGTAGATAGTATTGGGCAGCCGGCCCATGATCTCGTCCAACACCGGCCGGCGGGTGCGGTAGGAAAAACCAAAGTCCCCTCGCAAGATACCTCGTCGTTCGCCACGACTCTCCGCGACGCCATCTCCATCGGCATCAACCTTCATCCAGTCATTGCCGATCAGCCAGATGACATATTGCATCGGCAACGGTTTGTCCAAACCGAACTGGTGCTTGAGCATCTCGATCCGTCCCGGTTTGGGTCGAGATCGAGTGAGCCCGGCCATTGGCCCGCCAGGCGCGATATTGACCAGGGTGAACAAAATTACGCTAACCAGGAACAGCATCGGAACAGCCTGCAGGAGGCGTCTTGTTATATAGTGCCCCATGTCACCCCCCGTGAATCTGGGTTTGTAGGGGCGACGGGGTACGTCGCCCCTACTTCGGGAAGACCAGCGCGTCGCCCCATATTCCAGGGTGACCCAGCGGATGGCCCCTACTCTACAATCTTCCAGTCTGCCGCGTTCCAGGTGATGACGTCGTTGATCGTCGCCTGGACACCCTCGATCCGCGTCGAATAGCCAGCGGCGTCAATCGCCGACCACAGCACGATATGCGGCAGTTCCTCGTCGAGGATCTCGGCCGCCTGGCAGAGCACCTCCACGCGGTACTCTTCGTCCAGCGTCCAGGCCTCGTCCAGCAGGGCATCAAAGTCCTCGTTGAGCCAGCGGCCTACGTTCCAGCCCCAGTCCGGCTCGACCGCGTCAGAGTGGTAAAAACCCCACAGGTAGTCCTCGAAAAACTGGCCAAAGTAGCCGTCGTCCCACATATCGAGCTCGAATTCTCCATTCTGCTCTGTGCCGCCGGCGCCATAGTCGGACCACATGATGCCGCCCTCGAGCATACCAAGTTCGGTCCCTATGCCGATTTCTTTCCATTGCTCGGCGATCAACTGTTGAGCCAGTTCCAACGACTCGCCGAACTCGGCGTAGATCAAGAACTCCATTGACATGCGATAGCCTTCCTCGGCGCCCGTCGCGCAGCCGTGGCACTCGCGTATCCCGTCTCCGTCCTCGTCAGTCCAGCCTGCCTGTTCCAGCAACGTCTCGGCCCCGTCGGGGTCGTACTCGGGTCTGGGGATGCCACACGAGTTGTAGGGCGGGCGGAACATCTCAGTCCATACCGGTTCGGAGTAGCCGAGGAAGATCTGTTCCACGATGGTGTCTACGTCTATGGCCATACGCATGGCCTGGCGCACCCTCACGTCCGAGAGAACGGGGTGCGGATCTGCCTCAGGGTCCATTGATCCCTTGGCCGCCAGGTTGGGGATCAGGCGCATCGCCCAGCGCGTGGAGGAGCTGAAGGAAATCCCGACGTTGGGCTCGTCTTTCAGTTCATCTATTCCCACCTCGGGTAGCCACATATAAACGTCGGCGTCTCCCTCGATCATCATCTGCCGCATGACAGCCTCCTCCGGCACGATCTTGAGGACGATCTTGTCAATATAGGGCCTGCCCTGCTCATAGTAGTTGGGATTGCGGACAAAGGTCAAGTGGTCGCCGGTCTCCCACTCTTGGAGCAGATAGGGGCCATCGCTCAACGGCTCGTGGTCGCAGTCCCACGATACATAGCCCTGCTCTGCATCGCAGTAGTGCTCGGGCCAGATGACGACATTCTCGTTGCCAAACTGAGTCTGGTAGCCGGGATAGACGGTGTTGTAGTGGACGATGACGGTATAATCGTCAATCTTTTCCACGCTGTCGACATAGTCACTCCCGTATGTCCATATGCCAGTATCGGGATCTGACATTGCCTCCCAGGTAAAGACAAAATCATCCGCGTTCACCGGCTCACCATCGGCCCAGTAGATGTCGTCACGCATCTTCCAGGTGACGTCCATCGTCCAGGCCTCTTCGTCCATGACCACCCCGCCGTTCTCAAGCGTGGGCAGCTCGGCCGCCAGTTCCATGAAGACGTTGCCCTCGGAGTCAATGTCGGTCAGGCCCAGCAACGTCAATTCCATCGCCATCTGCTCGTAGCCGGTGTCGGTCAACACGCCGTTGAAGCTCGGCGGATCTTCGGGGATGACGATGACGATGCTCGTTTCTTCCGCCGGCGGAGGTGGCTCCGTCGGGGGGGCCTTTGTAGGCACTGCCTCCTCGGTTGACGTGGGCTTGAGGGTGGCAGTGGCCTTTTTACCACAGCCCACCACCGATATGCTGACAATGACTAACAGGCTCAAGAGTAAAGTTCGTTTCTTCATTTGGCATTTCCTCCTTTAGTATTGCCATCCTGATGTTTTACGATTGGCCAAGTGTCGAATTCATTCGATGCATCAAATCTGAGAATCCTGGCGATTGCATCACCTCCTTATCCGAATTTGCTATAACCCACGCTTGCGAGAGACCTCTTTGATTGCCTCTTCGACGACGTCACACGCCATAGCAAAGGTGCTCTGAGGCATGTTCAATATCGGTATGCCAACTCTTGGAAAAGAGCTTCTTCTCCCTTTCCAGGTACAGACGGCTATCAGGGCCAGGAGGCGGTATAGTCACTTGTGGAGTGCGCCACTTGATATCCACTGCGGCTATCCTATTCCCTTTCTGTGTTTTAAGTTACGCTGAACTGTTGACGAGTTGCTTGGCGAGAGCGACCGCTGCGATGGCATCCTCAGCGTAGCCGTCGGCATCGATCTTTTCGGCCCAGCTTTGGGTTACCGGCGCGCCGCCGACCATCACCTTTACCTGGCCGCGGAGGCCGGCCTCTTCGAGGGCCTCGATGATCTTTTGCTGCTCTGGCATCGTCGTCGTCAGCAGCGCCGAGGCGCCGACCAGTGTCGCGTTCGCTTCCTTGACCGCGGCAACAAAATCGGCTGCTGGCTTGTTGATGCCAATGTCGGTGACCACAAAGCCATTGGCCGTGAGCATAGTTCCTACCAGCGTCTTGCCAATCTCGTGCAGGTCACCCTCCACTGTGCCGAGCACCACCCGCCCCAGCACCTCCCGTTCCTGATCCCCGGCCAAGGCTGGCTCAAAAATGGCCAGGGCCGCCTTCAGCACTTCGCCTCCTATGACCAGGTCGGGCAAAAAGTACTCTCCGCTTGCAAATAGTTCGCCAACGCGATTGATGCCCGGCGTGAGCCCCTCGTTGATGCAGGTCAGAGGATCCAAGCCCTGGTCCAGTGCCTGTCTGGCCAACTCCTCCGCGTCCTCCGGCTCCCCATCTATCACCGCCTGAGCCAATTTGCTAAAGATCTCTTCCTTTGATGACATCGTTTCCCCCTTATAGTTTTGTCTTGTGGTTCCTGTTGCTCGCTGTGATCACGGCTTGATGCTCTCCTGTTGCGGTGTAGACGGTACAGGCGGCCAGCAAGCATAGAGGCGAGCATCACAGCGCCTCTACTGGCTGAGGCGCTGCGACGCTCAGAATCTCCCTGTGGCGCAACAGTGCCGCTATTCCGCCTTGAGCTCGGTCCAGACTCGGTCCCAGATAACCAACTCTTCGGTGGAGAGAGGATCGAGCCACTCCACACGCACCATGGTCTCCTCATCGGGGTAGATGGCCGGGTCTTCCAGAATCTCGGCCTCGATGTAGGGCTCCGCCGCTTTGTTGGGGCTGGCGTACCAGATGTAATTGGTATTTTGGCCCGCGACTTTGGCGTCCAAGAGATAGTTGATGAAATGCTCCGCCGTGCGCTTCTGGATGCCCGTGCTAGTGGCCAGAACGCACATATTGTCCTGCCAGATGACGCCCCCCTCCTTAGGCAGGACGTAGGTCCAGCACTCGTTCTCCTCCGCCGCCACGAACACGTCGCCATTCCAGCCGTGAGTAAGGACGACCTCGCCAGGGATCATGAGGTTGTCTATGTAACCCGCGGAATCGAAGGTCTTCCAGCACGGCTTGGCGGCCAACAGAAGGTCACGGGTTTCCATCAAGTGGGCTTTGTCCGTGTCGTTGATGGAGTAGCCCAGATACTTGAGGGCCGCACCGATAACCTCTCGCTGGTCGTCGAGCATGTTTATCCCCTCATCGGCGTATTGGCAGGCGGTATCGGGATCGAAGAGTCAAGACCAACTGTCTGGTGGCGGGTCCACCACATCCGCCATCTCCAACTCGATCATCTGGGCCACCATGTAGTCGGAGGGAAAGATAACGTCGTAGCCGGTAGCCCCGGCC
Organism: uncultured Anaerolineae bacterium; assembly: GCA_964397845.1. Taxonomy (GTDB): domain Bacteria; phylum Chloroflexota; class Anaerolineae; order CAYNKW01; family CAYNKW01; genus CAYNKW01. Next base: position 515 of record CAYNKW010000218.1, on the reverse strand, counting down.
TGCAACTTGGCCAGAAGGTCCTCGTTGCTGTCGAAGGTATCGTAGACGACGGTGACCCCGAACCCCTCCTCGTAGTCAGTAATTAGGCTCTCGTCGATATAGTCCGCCCAGTTGAAGACGTAGAGGGTGTCGGCCAGCCCCAAACCCTCCTCCGTGGGCGGCGGAGCCGGCGCCTCGGTGGGAGTGGCTGGCCTGGCGCAGCCCGCCAGGACGATGCTGAACAGGGCGACGAACCCAACTAGTGTGAAACAGTGCTTTATTCTCATTTCTCTCCTTTCTCTTATTACACTTGATGCTTCGACTAGTATGCTCTGTGTCCTTTGCTCTCTCATCACCTCCTTTGCGCAGCGAAGGATAGAAGGACTAGTCTATCGAGGCCAAGAGCATGGCGCTGGACAGGGCGTTAACCTCGGGAGTGACCCCGATTCGGATCATGGAAAAGACCCGTACCGGCAGAGTAGTAGACCCTGGGCCCGAGACGAAGAAGGTGATGACAAAATCATCAATGGACAGCG
>CAYNKW010000217.1:0-7293 GCA_964397845.1 uncultured Anaerolineae bacterium | reverse complement strand
CATAAATGGTGACAATCGTCTCACCACCTGCAATAATGGCGCAAGGCGCCTCAACAGTGTTTGCAAAGTCCACGAAGGCAATCGCTGCATCCCGGCTCTCGCCTTCCATCTCCGTGGTGAGGATGTGTGAAGTATATCCCAGTTCCTCGCTCCGCCGGGCTGCCCCAAGACACGCTGCATCGCCGGGCACGACGAGAAATGTGTGATACCTGTTCGAAAAAGCCTTGGGTGATTCGATCTCTGCGCCGCGTTTCAGGTGCTGTCGGATCGACTTGGGCACCCGGTCCCACAGGCCGTACTTGTCTAGCGTTCGCCAAGCGTCTTCATAGGTGGATGTATCCGGGACAGTCGGGCCCGTGATATAATCCAGCGGGTCCCCCACCACGTCCGAGACCGTCAGGCTGATCAGTTCGGCCGGAAAGATCTCCTGTGCCAGCCTGCCTCCCTTCACCCGCGAGGCGTGCTTCCGAACGGCATTGATCTCGCGGATCGAGGCGCCACACTTGAGCAGGACTTTATTGAGGGCCTGCTTGTCGGCCAGCGAAATGCCCTCAGCAGGCCAAACGAGCAACGCCGAGCTACCGCCAGTGATCGCCGCGAAGACAATATCCCGCCGGCCGGCCTGGCGGGCGATCTTGACGATCTCTTGCGCACCACGGTGGCTTTCTCCGTCGGGCACGGGATGAGCCGCCTCAATAATACGGATCCGGCGCAGTCTATGTAGCTCCCCACGCTTGAGGATGACCAATCCATCGGTGATGCAATCTCCCAACACCTCCTCGAGCGCCAGAGCGATGCTTTGCGTGGCCTTACCTGCGCCGACCACATAGATGTGGTTCCATTCCCGTAGGTCATATTCGAGGGGTCCCACGCAGAGACGCCCGCCGTCCAGCTTGAGCAAGTCCGTTGTCGCTGCGTATGGGTCCGCCGCACGAATACCGTGCTCGATGATATCCACCGCAGCCTCGCGCAACATGCATGGTCCATGGTCGATCAAGCGCGACCGATTTCGGATCTCCAAGCAACGTGGCGCGCTTGCTACGCTCTGCATTGGCTCGTCCCTTGTGCCTGCTAGATCTTCTAGGTGACCCCCAGGAATACCCTTGCCTATCCGGGCCAGCGAAAGCGCCTGCCCCCATACACAGCCTGATCCCCCAACTCCTCCTCAATTCGCAGCAACTGGTTGTACTTGCTGGTCCGCTCCCCGCGTACGGGTGCACCTGTCTTAATCTGGCCAGCATTCAACGCCACGGTGAGATCGGCGATGATCGAGTCTTCTGTCTCGCCTGAGCGCTCTGATACCTGGACGCCGTACCCATGGCGATAGGCCAGCTCTGCCACGTCTAGCGCCTCCGTCAGCGTGCCTATCTGATTGACCTTCCACAGCACGGCATTGGCCGCACCCAACTCGATACCCTGGCGCAAACGATCGGGGTTGGTGACGAACAGGTCATCCCCGACCCATTGGATGTCCACTTTGGCCGTCAACTGGGCCCAGCCCTCGAAATCATCCTCGTAGAGCGGGTCCTCAATGGAGGCCATCTTGTAGTGAGCGCAGAGATCCTTGTATAGCGCGATCATGTCATCGCAGGTCAGCTTCTCACCGGCCAGGTGATAGACCTTCTCCTCAGGGTCATAGAAATTGTTAGCCGCAACGTCGAGGCCATAAACGATCAGGTCGCTATATCCGGCGCGTTCCACTGCCTGGACCAGGGTGTCAAGTGGCTCACGCACCCCAGTCATTGGCGGAACGAAGCCGCCTTCATCGCCAACGTTCACCGCGATCTTGCCATACTTGGCCACGATGAGATCCCGCAACTCAAAGTTGACCTCGGTCGCGATCTGAAGTGCATGGGACAGATTTTCGGCGCCGACAGGCATGATGATGAATTCCTGTATTTCCAGATCGCTGGAGGCGTGCTTGCCGCCATTGATCAGGTTAAACAGCGGCACTGGGATAACGTGGGCGTTGTTATTCAGATAGCGGTAGAGCGGTTTTCCAGCCACTGCAGCCGCAGCCCGCGCGAGCGCCAGCGAGACACCGACGATGGCATTAGACCCAAGCTTGGATTTGTTTGGTGTGCCGTCCAGTTCCTCACTCATAAACGCGTCCAGCTCACGCTGACGGGTCGCGTCCCTCCCGACGAGAGCGGGAGCAATGACTTTGTTGACGCTGCGCACAGCGGTTCGCACGCCCAGTCCCCGGTAGCGCGTCCCTCCGTCGCGTACCTCGTGCGCCTCATGGGTGCCGGTCGAGAGCCCGGCCGGAACGGCTGCCCTTCCGGCAACGCCACTTTCCAGCTCGACGTCTACCTCGACAGTTGGGTACCCTCGACAATCAATAATCTCCCGTGCATACACCACACGAATCGTCGCGTCATTCACGAAAACGCCTCCTGGCTTTGTGAGAGCAAGCCGTACACGCTCTCATACTCATACCCAAGCTCGTACGCTTCTTGTGCAGCTTCAGATCGAGAAGGTTTTTTCGCATTGAGGCAAAAGTCGCACTTGCATCTGTCACTCTGAGCGAAGCGAAGAGTCTCGTTCCTCGCATGACTGGTCCCCTGTTTGCCAGGAACGGGATTCTTCGTCGCTCCGCTCCTCAGAATGACAGATCGCAGCCAACTGATTGGCGACGTGTCACTTTTGCCGTAATGCGTTTTTTCTTGTTGTTCTGCGCTCTGTTGGTCTGCATGCAATTCTGTGCCACTACACCTGCTCAGCCCATTATCAAAGCTTTAGATCGTTTCAGGATCATAGGGCTTCCCAACGGTCTTTGGCGCATTTGTCTTGCCTACGAGCCCGGCCAGTGCTACAATCGTCAGCAAGTATGGGGCCATAACGAGGAATTGATACGGAATATTGACCCCATAAGTCTGCGACCAGGTCTGTGCTCGCAACTGCAGAGCGTCTGCTGCTCCAAAGAACAGGCTAGCAGCCGCAACCCGTGTTGGATTCCAGTTGCCGACTGCGAGTGTGGCCAGAGCAATGAACCCTCGGCCGGCTGTCAGATTTGGCCCAAACATACCAAGCTCAGCCAGGACAAGGGCGCTACCACCCAGCCCGGCGAACACCCCGCTGATAATCACACCAATATACTTGAGTCGAATCACCGACACCCCGGCGGTAGCGACAGCATGGGGATGATCTCCGACGGCTCGGATGTTAAGCCCCCAACTGGTACGATACAGGACCCAGGTAGCTATCAGCGCCAAGACGAGTGCGATCCAGACGATCACCGGTTGATCAAAGAACACTGGCCCGAGGATAGGCAGTTCTTGCAACGCAGGCGGAGCCAATTTCGGATACAAGGAGACACGCGGTCTATACTCAAACCCCTCATAAAGTGGGCCATATAACAGGTTCGTTAGCCCCAAAGCGAATAAATTGATCGCCGCGCCTGAGACAATCTGGTTGGCACGCCGAGTCACCGTGAGGTAAGCGTGTACAACACCAAACAAGCCACCAACTACCATTGCACAAAGGGTGCCTACCCAAACGTTTCCTGCAACGAGATCCCCGGCGACCGCGGCCATCGCGCCAGCCAACATCATGCCTTCGATACCAATGTTAAAAATGCCCGTGCGCTCTGTAAATACTCCGCCAATGCCAACCAACATGATCGGCGTGGCCATACGGACGCTCGCCAAAAGCCAGTCATTGAATATGCTACCGATCTCCATAAGCCGCTACCTCCTGTTCAAGCCCTTGCTCTTGCTCCCGCTCTCGCCGGGTGACGCGCACGCGCTCGGCGAACCCGATTGCGATTACGAACAACACCGCCAGCGCCTGGATGACCGACGATAAAGGTGTTGGGATACCTACCGCCACCTGCATCTTGCCTGCCCCTGCCCGCAGGGCCCCAAAGAAGATCGCTGTGAGGATTACACCCAGCGGATCGCCGTTTGCCATCAGAGCGACCGCAATCGCATCGTACCCCAGGCCGTGTGAGAAACGATCGAACAATTTGCCCTTTAGCCCTATGACCTCGCCAGTGCCTGCGAGGCCAGCCAACCCGCCCACGATCAATAATACGATGAATATTTGCCGTTTGACGGCAACCCCGGCGTAGCGCGCCGCATCGGGGTTTTCCCCGACCATCCTGGTTCGAAAGCCAAAGTTGGTGTAACGCAGCACAAAGTACAAGAACACGCCAAGGACAAGCCCCAAGATAATGCCACTGTGCAAGTTGGTTCCTTTGATCAAGAGGGGCAGGCGTGCGCTCGGGAGGATAAAAGGCGATTGTGGGTAAAAGACATCCTGCGCGCCCAGCGGTGCGTAATCCTGCACGAGAAAGCTGGCAAGCTGGAGACCTACATAGTTGAGCATCAGAGTGACGACAATTTCGCTCACTCCTCGATATGCACGCAGGTAGGCAGGGACAAGCCCCCATATCGCACCACCGACAAAACCCGCGACAACGGCCAGAACCAGGTGAAGCCATGACGGCACAGGAAGTGGCTGGAGGCCAACCGCGGTGGCGGCAATCCCGCCTGCGTAAATTTGCCCTTCCGCCCCTACATTCAACAAACCACACTTGTATCCGAGCGCAACGCCAAGCCCTCCCAGGAGCAGAGGGGAGGCCCGGAAACCTGTGTTGGTCAAGGCAGCGACGCTGCCGAACGCTCCCTGCAGCATGGCGACGTAAGCAGTGATTGGGTTCACGCCTCTAGCCAAGATGAAGCCGGCTGAAACCAGCAGGGCCAAGGCAATTGCGAGAAACGGCCTGGCGTATGGAAATACGAGCCCTCCCAGGCCGGACAATGCGATTCCTTTGCGCTCTTTCATACAGCCCCTCCTGTTGCCATTCCTGCAGCCTCGCGATGTCCCAGCATCAGCTCTCCTATTAAATCAATGTCCACATTTTGGCCATCCAACTCTCCCATAATCTGGCCTTCGAACATGACGATGATGCGGTCACTGAGAGCCATCACCTCGGGCAGCTCGGTGGAGATGAAAAGCACCGCCGCTCCACGATTTCGCTCTCTCAGTAGTATCTTATGGACACTTTCTATCGCACTGACGTCCAGCCCTCTGGTTGCTTGAGAGGCAACCACCAGCGAGGGTTGGCCACTTAACTCACGAGCTACTACAACTCTCTGCTGGTTTCCACCGGATAAGAATCGAACTGGCATCATGGAATGTGGTGTCATGATGTCATACTCTTGGATGAGATCGTTAGCTTTCCGCCGTATCGCGCTCCATTGCATAACGCCACGCCGTGTGAAAGGAGGTTTTGCGAAGGTTTTCAAAATCAGGTTCTCAGCTACGCCAAATCCGAGAACCAGTCCCGTCTTTCGTCGATCCTGCGGAACGAAGCCCAGCAGTGAAGAATCATGCACAACTCCGCCAACAGGTTCGCCGTCTATTTGGACAATACCCTTGGTGGGTTGGCGCAAACCCGCGATGCACTCCGCCAGCTCCCTCTGTCCGTTGCCGTCCACGCCCGCCACCCCGACGATTTCCCCCGCGTACACATTCAGGCTAAAGTCCCTGAGCGCCGGAATGCCACGGTCGTCCTGGCAACTGAGGTCGTTGACTACAAGTACGGCTTGTTTGGACTCAGAGGGCGGTCGTGGTCGTCTATCCAGGAAGACCTCTCGCCCCACCATCATCTGCGCCAGTTCGGCGGGCGTCGCTTCTTGGGGATCCACAGTTCCAACAACGTGACCATCTCGCAGCACAGTGACTCGATCGGCAACCTCTTTCATCTCCCTGAGTTTATGACTGATAAAGATGATGGCACGTCCTTCGTCAGCCAGACTCCGCACGGTCTTAAAGAGCTGCCTGGCTTGCGACGGGGTAAGGACAGCCGTAGGTTCGTCGAGGATCAGTATGCGCGCATCCCGAAAAAGCAGCTTGAGTATCTCCAGCCACTGTCGGTCTCCCACCGGAAGCTGCCAGACCGGGGTTGAGGGCTCAAGGCCAAGATTGTGCTCATTGGCCAGCTCCCTAAAACGGGCGCGGGCCGGTCCAAGCTCGAGGAGAGGCGGGCGCTCCAATGGGAGGCCCAAGACGATGTTCTCAAGCGCGGTTAGGTTCTCCACCAACATAAAATGCTGGTGGACCATGCCTATGCCGAGATCTTGGGCCTCCCGTGGTGAGGTAATCTTGACCTTCTCGCCATTAAGAAAAATCTCTCCGCTGTCCGGCTGATGAAGGCCATAAAGTACGTTCATCAAGGTGGTCTTGCCGGCGCCATTTTCACCCAGCAAGCCGTGAACCTCTCCTGCTTTCAACTCGAAGGTAATGTTGTCGTTTGCCAGCACGCCCGGAAACCTCTTGGTTATCCCCACCATCCGCAGTGCCGTATTTCCGTTTCGTTCCATTCAACAGACCTCCAAAGTCCCGCCCCACCCCATCGCTGGAGTGGGGCGGTTAGTTTGGCTATAAGAATCTGCTCCTAGGGCTTGATTTCAATCGTTCCGTGCTTTATCCTACTCTTGCCCGAACATCTGGATTTCAAGCTCCCCGGACTTCATCTTTTCATAGACCGCTCGGACTCTCTCCTGCACATCCGGAGGCGTCAGGTCGGTCATGTGGATGTCTACGCCCGTGTTCACGTTCAGCCACTGCCTCTCGCCCTGGGGAACCATTCCGCAGGCCAGACGGTAGATCATCTCACCAGGGAATCCTATGGCGCTGCCGATGACCGCCTTCGGCCCCAGATCGGTCGAATCGCGATAGAGGCCAATCGCCCACACGCTCTCATCCTCTGCCGCAGCGATGACGCCCGCGTCAGCGGCATCCACGTGGTGGTAGAGCACGTCCGCGCCGTCGGCGATCAAGGCCAGAGCGGCCTCACGCGCCAGGGTCACGTCGGCCCAATCTCCCGTGTAGACTTCGTCAATCTCTATCTCCTTGCCGTAGTATTTCGTCCCCTCGACAAACGCATCATAGGCTGCCGCCATGACGGGAATCTCCATGGCGCCAACGACGGCGACGTGATCCGATTCGGTCATCTCAGAGGCCAGCACTCCCGCCAGAAAGCTCATCTGGTTGTAGCCGATGACCATGACGCTGACGTTGTCACCTGCTGGCATACCATTCGTGTCGCCGAACCAGATGTCAGGGTACTCGGCCGCCACTTGTGTGATGGAGTCTGCGTACTCACCACCGTGGCCGATGATGATGTCATACCCTTCTGCGGCATAGTTGCGGAAGGTCTCAACTTGCTCATCCGGAGTGATGTCTTCGCTATAGGCGATTTCGATGCCGCACTCCTCCTCAGCTCGCTTGAGGCCTTCGAAACCGAACTGGTTCCACGACTGGTCATCAACGACCCCCGGGAAC
>CAYNKW010000216.1:0-7309 GCA_964397845.1 uncultured Anaerolineae bacterium | reverse complement strand
GGTGCGTGCCGCTGGGGAGCAGAACCTCGACATTGACGCCGTCGACTATCACCACTCAAGGCATAGCTCAGGTTGGCGAGGACCAGGATAACGAATCCGCTACCTCCTCGACAATCTCCGAACTCGTGTGACGATCAGAGGAGTCAGCGCGAGCAGTAATACTACCACCAACGCGACAACCAATACCCGGATGCCGCCACTCTCTCTGGTCGTTGGCGTCGGGGTTGGCGTTGGAGAGATTGTAGCCGCCGGCACTCTAGTGGGTATCGGAGAGGGTATGGCCGTCGGCATTGGCGCACTCACGGCGCCAGGGTCACCGCTCAAGACAAAAGCGGCCCAATAGTACGGATGCGCCCACTCTGGATGCGCCGGGTCGGTGCGCACCTCAGCCTGGGCTGCCTGCAGTGCCTCCGCCTTGCCCATACCTGCCAGCAAGTGAGTGTAGAAGCGTGCCATCAACACCCCCGTCGCGGCATCGTCCACCGACCATAGGCTGGCTACCACCGCCGGCGCGCCGTAGAGGAAAGCGCGGTTCAAACCCACCACTTCGTCTCCGCCGCTCAACTCTCCCAACTGTGTCTGGCAGGCGCTGAGCACCACCAGATCAGCCTGCTCCAGGTTCAGCCCATACACCTCGTGGACGTTCAAGCGGCCGTCCTCGTCTCCACCAGGGGCCAGCCAGAGGCGGGAGAAGAGGGGGGCAGCGGGGTTGAAGCTGCCGTGAGCCGCCAGGTGAAGCACCCCTGCCTCACCAACCTGCGCCCACAACGCCGCCTCGCTCGCTTTGGTTCCCACGAGTGACGCCGCACCAAATAGCTCCGCTACCAACTCTGCTTCCTGGGCCGCATGGTCCAGCCGTGGCAGATCAGGATTGTCGGTCTGCGGATCGCCCAGAATGAGCGGATTGGCAGCCTCTCGCCCCGTCTTGGCCTGGATGAAGGGCAGCGCGCTGGCAGAGGGAAGTTGGAACAGGACAAACTGCTGGCCAAAGTATTGCTCCCCGTCGCTCAATGCGGCAAAGGGCACATAGTGGAGCGCCTGGTGAGGAATGAGGCCCACCTTGCGTGTGGCCAGGTAGGGCTTCAAAGGTGCGACGAGCCACTCGTACAGATCGCTCAGGCTGCGAGGGTGAGGATTGCCCAGGTTGGCCAGGCCCAGGCTACAAAAGCTCTCAACTAACTGGGCGATCTCTTCGGCGCTGGCGGGTAGCTCGATCATCTGGAAATCATCGTGAGTAAGAACGGAGGCCAGGGCGTTCTCATCGGTCAGGTAGTAGGCCACCAGCGTGGTCTGGTCATCGAGGAGCGCCTGGGTGTTGGTGACGGTGGTGGCGGGGACCGTGACCAACGAGGCCAGCTCGGGGTTCGCCAGTTGGATCTGGGTCAGCAAGTCCTCGTACTCTTGCTGTTTGGTTGCCAGTTGCGCTTCGATGGAGCGGAGGGCCTGGTCGTTCTGCTGGTCGGGCGACTTGGACTTTTCGGCCAATAGGCCGCTTTCCAGAGCGGCCAGTTCGCCGTGCAGCGTTTCCTCCTGGCCCAGGAGGTTGGCGCCGGCACTCTGGCGTACGTTCGGGCGATTGTTACCCATCGTGTCCAGGAAAGCGCGAGCGCGGTTGCGCTCGGAGAGGTTGAACGCTTCCTCGTTATGTCCTAACCCTACGAGGAGGCGCACGGCGCTCTGATAGACGTTCACATCCTGACCGGCCAGGGCAATTTGGAAGGCTTCCACCTTAAGCTCGCTCCGAATGGCCTCACGGACAGAAACGGATTGGAGGTAGTATTCCAGTGCCTCGGTGTCATCCCCCTGCGCCTCATAGGCTTGGCCGATTCCGTGCAGGGTTTCAGCCTCTCCCCTCCGTTTGCCGATCTCCTGCCAGATGGATAGCGCCTTCTGGTAGTAGGCCAACGCCTGTTCATAGTCGGCAAGATCGTAGAAAACCTCCCCCATGCAACTCAGCGATTCTGCCTCAATGCGCCGGTGACCGTTCTCCTGAGCAATAGATAGTGCCTGCCGGAAGTAAACGAGCGCCTGCTCATAGTCGGCAAGGGCATGGTGCACCTCTCCGATGCTGTGCAGCGCAGTTCCTTCGCCGACTCGATCGCCAACCGCCCGATTGATCCCCAGTGCCTGCTCAAGATAAGACAGGGCCTGCTCATAGTCGGAGAGGTGGGAGTAGACGAGTCCGATGTTGTTCAGCGTCATTGCCTCTACTCTTTGATCGCCAGCCCGGCGCTCGATGGCGAGCGCTTGCTGGTAGTAGTCCAGTGCCTTTTCATAGTCGGAGAGGTGGAAGTAGATTATGCCAATGTTGTTCAGCGTCTCATACTCCTCATTCTGGTCGCCAAGTTCGTGCACAATCTCCAGTGCCTGCTGATAGTAAACCAGCGCCTGCTCATCATCGGAGAGGTAGAAGTAGACGAATCCGATGTTGTGCAGTGCCACTGCCTCCCCGAGCCGATCACCAATCTCCCGGTCGATCGCCAGGGCCTGCTGATGGTAGTCCAGGGCCTGAGCGTGGTCGTAGAGGCTCTCATGGACTCTCCCGATGTTGTCCAGTGTCGCTGCCTCCCCCTCCCGGTCACCAAGCTCTTGCCTGATGGCCAATGCCTGCCGGTAGTAGTCCAGGGCCTGATCGTAGTCGTAGAGGCTCTCATGGACTAACCCGATGCCGTTCAGCGTCGCTGACTCGCCCTCACGGTGGTCCAGTTCCTGCCAGATGACCAGCGCCTGCTGGTAGTAGTCCAGGGCCTGATCGTAATCAGATAGGTCGTCGTATACCGAGCCGATGCCATGCAGTGCCCCAGCTTCTCCCTCGCGCCCCCCGACTTCCTGGAAGGCAGATAGTGCCTGCTCATAGTAGTGCCGCGCCTGCTCGAAGTCATAGAGTTCATCATAAACCGTTCCGAGGCCCAAGAATACTATTGCCGCTCCCTCCCGGTGACCGATCTCCTGCCAGATGACCAGTGCCTGCAGGTAATGATTCAGCGCCCGCTCATAGTCGGAGAGCGCGTCGTAGGTCTCCCCAATTTTATACAGTATCCACGCCTCCCAGTCCCGATTCCCGATCTCCTGCAGGATGGTCAGGATCTGCTGGTAGCAGGCCAACGCTTGCTCCGAGTCGGAGAGGCCAAAGCAGACGTCCTCAATGTCTTCCAGCGTCTTTGTTGTCCTGGCCTGGTCGTCGATCTCTTGCCAGATGACTAGCGCCTGCCGGTGGCAGGCCAGCACCTGCTCATGATCAGAGAGAGCAGAGCATACATTCTCAATGTCATCCAACGTACTTGCTACCTCCGCTTGGTCGCCCATCTCCTGCCAGATAGCCAACGCCTGTTGGTAATGTACCAGCGCCTGCTCATAGTCGGCGAGCGCGCTGTAGACCTTCCCGAGTCTGCGCCACACCCCCGCCTCCCCATCCCGATCGCCGATCTCCTGCTTGATGCCCAGCGCTTGCTCATAGCAAGCCAACGCCTGCTCGTGGTTGGCCAGGTGGTGGTCATAGACTGCACCGATGTTGATCAGCACACTTGCTTCGCCGGCTCGATCGCCAATCTCTTGCCTGACAGCCAGTGCCTGCTCGTAGTAGGCCAACGCCTGCTCGTCGTCGGAAAGGTAGTAGCACACCGTCCCCATATTGAACAGCGTTTTCCCCTCTTTTGTCCGATCCCCGGTCTCTTGATTAATGACCAACGCCTGCTCGTAATAGGCCAACGCCTGCTCATAGTCGGAGAGCTTGTAGTAGGTCAGCCCGATGCTGTACAGCGTGTTCGCCTCCCCTGCCCGATCGTCAATCTCCTGCTTGATGATGAGCGCCTGCTGATAGTAAGCCAGCGCCTGCTCATAGTCGGAGAGCTTGTAGTAGGCCAACCCGATGTTGTACGAGGTCCTACCCTCCCCTGTCTCATCGCCCACCTGCTGGTAGAGAGGTAGTGCCTGCTGCCACTTCTCCAGCGCGCCCTGATAGTCCCCTTGGTTATAAAGCGCCATGGCTTCACTGGCCAGCGCCTTGGCCTGGGCAGCCAACGCCGGGTCGGATGTGGGCGCCGGCTCCTGGGCAGGTGGATTCGCCTCCGCCGATTGCCCCACCGCTCCCAGCAGCAAGGCCAACGTCAGCAGCACTAACAACCCAATTCGCCTGATGTTCATCGTGCACCTCCCGGCCCCGCCCGGCGAACAGTCACCGGGCTGCAAGGTCCGAGCCCGCGTTGGCGGTCTCCAACGCCTGCCAACATCAAAAGACCGGCCCGAAAGCGCGGTTTGCCGCGTTTTCTAACACGAACGGATGGTCAATTCACCTCTCGACGAGCCTGGTGCTCACTCGGCCAGCAGTTGGTCTACCTGATCCAGGCCGTCCCGGTGGCCAATCTGCTCATAGAGCGCCCGCGCCACCTGCAAGTGTTCCTCTGCTACATCTTTGTCGTTCAGGAGCCGGGCCGCCAGCCCCAACCCAACCTGCGCCGCCGCCTGCGCTTCCAACTCGCCGGCGGCTTGTGCCTCCGCCAGAGCCTGGCCAAAGGCTTCCGTGGCTTCCGCGGCCAATCCTGTTTCGAGGTGCACCCGGCCCAGAGCCAGCCACACCGCCGCGGCGCCGTCGCTGGCAGTCAGATCCTCCAGCAATTGAGCGGCCTCGGCGCGCAACCCGTGGCCCAGGTAGAGCTCGGCCACCAACATGTCGGCGGCAGTTGAACTGAGCGACTGGGCGCGCAGCCGCGCTTCCAGCGCCTGCACTGCCTCTGCTTCCTCGGCCGGCAGCAGCCAGAAGCCAACCCCGGCGTGTCCCGCGCTGCTCTCGTCGGAACGCCGCCCATCACCTTCGACGACCAACACGTAGGTCGCACGGCTCTCCAGTGGTGGCCATTCCGCCGGCCAGTCCAGCTCCCCGCCTGTCGCCTGGACCGGCGCCCTGTCCTGCCCGTCGTCGCCGAGCAGTGTGACCGTGTAGGCGTCTACGCCTGGCAGGGGATGCCAGCCCAACGAGGGCCGATCATTGAGAAGTGCTGTGTTTCGGGGGCACAAGATGTAGGGAAGCAGGCTGTTCTCCTCACCGCGCAAGGCGGCAACGTCTGACCAGGGGCGAGGAGGGCGGCCAGCCTGGCAGGGCACGCCGTGTTCCAGCCCATCGGCCGACAGAGAGCTAGGCCCCTCCTGCCACAGCGACTCGTTGCCGCAAAAGACGGCCGCCGTGCCCCCCTCGGCCACGCGCAGCAGGTCGCCCGGCTCCACGACAACGCCAAACCCCGCCGGGAGGAAATCGATCCAGCCGGAGCGGCGCAGCCACACTCCCCCCTCGGCCTGGATCAGCAAGTTGGGCAATACCGGCGGGGATGCCGGCTCTGCCGGCGGCGCGGTGGTTTTGTCGCCACTGCTCGCCGGAACGGTGGGCGTCGGCGCCGACGTTGGTGCTGCTTCATGGCCGCAGGCCGACGTCACCAGGCCAGATACGATCAGAAGCAAGCTAAACAGCACTCTTTTCATCATAGACCTCCTGTGTCTTCAATGTAAACGTTCCCTGGCCTCGGCCACCCAGCGGAAGGCATCGAGACAGTCGGGTGGAAGGTGAGACACACCCGAGGCGCACGACCCGGACTCGGCCACGGCCAGCGCGTAACCCAGGCTGTCCTGCCAGGCGCGACGGGCCTCGGCAGGCTCTTCCAAAGCCTCGTGGGCCTGGGCTTCCAGTTGGTACATTTCGGCCAGGTAGATTTCCACACTGTCTCCTTGGTCGCGTAACGTCTTTAGGTTTTCTGTCACTTTTTTCAGGGCAGTCAACGATGCCCAGGGCAGTCCTTTTTCCAGATAAGCCCGGGCGATGTTTTTTCCAATGACGGCCTGCCCCAGCGAGATGTCCGCCCGCCGCTGCCCGGCCAAAAGTGTTGCCAGTGCCGCATCCGGATCGCCCTGCACCCGTATGTGGAGGCGGCCCAGGTTATTGTAGGCCTGCCAAAAGCCATCGTCTAACTCCAGCGAAAGCTGGTACTCGGCTATGGCCTGCTCATAGTCGTGCAGGGCTTCGTAGGCGCTGGCGAGGTTATAGTGCGTGCGGGCGCTGCCAGGGGCGAGGCTCAAGGCTTGCTGAAAGTGCCGGATGGCCGCGCTGTAGCGGCCGCCCTCCAGCGCAGTCGCTCCGTGGCGGCGGAAGAGTTGAGCCGCCTGGGGTGAGCCCAGGTATACAAGCATGACAAGCATCCCGGCGGCCAACCAGGCAAGCGCACAGATGCGGCGCGGATTGCTCAACAGTCGCCCAAGGGCCAGTGAATCATCCACGCGAAGAATAAACTGCCGTCCACGCTCGGTTTGGAACCCAAGAAATGAGGCTATGGCCAGGAGTTCGGTAACACCTGTAGAAAAGTCGAGGAATTCCGGGTCTGGCCGCAGCCAGCGATACCACAGCGCCAGAGCGTGGTATACGATCACGGCCAGGGCAAAGAAAGCGAGCCAGTCCCACAACTTGTGAGTGCGATCGGTTTCGGAGGGAAGGACAGGATCGACCGCCGGCGGCGCGGCAGGCTCAGATAGAGCAGATGGCGACGGAGGCCGAGTCAGTTGGCCCGACTCGTCGGGCCCGAGGATATTCGGCTGCTTCATGGTCATAACACACCCACCTTTATCAACAGAATTGACATCTCGTACGAATTCTTGGGAACGACGAAAAAATAATTTCCAAAATTGCGAAACCCTCTCAATCCATTACGCCGTCTATAAGTTCAGCACAACGAATAAATCCTTCCCACCCCCCACCGTGATCTTTGATGCACCACCACGCAGCCAGAACGGCTTGTGCCAGACCCCACCCCAGGAGACGGGTGCGGTCAAAGCCCAGTTCTGCTGCCAGAATATCCACCCGCCGCGCGATAGTCTGGCTGGGCTGTGGCTGATCAAAAAGTCGGGGCGACACATTGCGCAGCAGCGCACCAACCTCGTACGCTGGTTCACCTACAATTCCCTTGGGGTCAATCGCCAGCCACGGTTGACGTTCAGCGCTCAGAATGTTCTCGTGGTGTAAATCCCCATGCAAGAGCACAGAATCCGCCACAGAATCGAAAAGTTCGGCAGAAAGCCTCTCTGCTTTCTCTACCAAGGCTTCGGGCATTGGCCCGGTGGTGCCCCCGAAGTATTTGCGCATTCTGACGAGGCCAGCCGCCCATCGGTTGACTGTGGGAAATGGGTGGTCCGGAGGCACTGGTCGCCATAACTGGCGCATCACTTGAGCGGCAATATGGGTTGCCTCCTCATCGTCGGTCATGCTCAAAAGCGACGTGCCAGGCCTGAGCCGTTCGAGCAGCAATGCACCTCGGTCACGGTCAACATCCAG
>CAYNKW010000215.1:3586-7349 GCA_964397845.1 uncultured Anaerolineae bacterium | reverse complement strand
CGAAAGGCGACGGATGGGGGTGAGGGCGATCAGTGGCTATTCTCATAATAGCGCCGAGAGGCCCAGCAGCACACCGGTCATCGTCGCCAGGCTGGGGTTGCGTTGAGCCAGCCAGTCGCGCAGTCCGGCCAGCGGCACAAAGTGAGGAACAAGTTCTTCGGTGGGATCGGGGTGCGGATCGGCCACGCGGCGGACGTTTCGCGCCAAAAAGTAGTAAAAGCGATTTCTGGAGCGGTTGGGGTTGGCTGCAAAATCGCCCAGCGGCTGCCAATCGTCGCTCACGTAACCGGTCTCCTCCAGCAACTCGCGTTGTGTGCCCGCCAGTGGCGAGGGGTCGTCGTCGTCCAGGTAGCCAGCCGGCAAGTCCACCTCGGTTTCGCCGATGCCGTGCTTGTATTGCTCGACCAGGATGACCTGATCGTCCCCGGTGACGGCAAAGACCATGCCCACGTCGCGGGCCTCGGTGAGGATGTAGCCCCCTATCGTCGCGCCGTTGGGCAAAGTCACGTCCTGCTCCCAAACCCTGAGCCAGGGCGAGCGGTCGTAGACCAGCCGCGAGTTTTTGACACGCCATTTTCGGATCATGCAGATTTGTTTTCCTCCCTGTGTGCCTTCAGGTAGTCAAATAGAACAAGACCTCCGAGGTTTCTTTGACGCACTCTTTATTTTCATGCTGCATCACACCCAAACGTGAGGCCAAAATCACTGTTCCGTCTGCGCTACGCTCACCGTCAGGCCGGCGAACATCCAAAACAGTGACACGGCGTGAGGAAACTCCAGGTTGAACAGGTAATGGTCGAACACGCCGCCGACCATGGCCCCGGCGACGGCGGCCATCAGGCCCAGCAACAGCGTCTCGCGGCGGTCGTCGGCACCCGCAGCCTGCATCCGCCGCCAGGCCCGCCAGGCAAAGGCGAAAAAGCTCCCCACGACGACCAGGAAAGCAATCAGCCCCACCAGGCCCATCTCCTCGGCGATCGTCAGGTAGAGGTTGGCCACGCCCAGGTAAATGTCCGACTCTGGCGTGCCGGCAAAGCCAACGCCCAGCAGGGGGTAGCGCGAAATGACGATGAATGCGTCTTTGTACTCGCCAAAGCGCATTTGGGTGGCCCGGTCTTCCCCGGCCAGCCCGGCCGCAAAGTGCAGCACATAGTCTTGCGTCTGCGGAATGACCAGCGCGATGACCGCCACCAGCAGCAGCACCGGCAGCAGCTTGCGATAGCGCAACGTGCCCAGTAGCACCAGCGCCGCAGCCAGGCCGGCCATGGACCCGCGCGAGAAAGTGAGAAACAGGCACAGCCCCAAAGCACCGAACATGGCGACCACCCACCGCCGCCGGAAGAGCGGCTTTTCGGCAAACAGTTGCGCGGCCATCAGCGCGCCGACCAGGATGAACAACCCGCCCAGAGTGTTGGGGTCCACCGACGTGGCGACGGCGCGCATGGACAGTTCCGGGTCGTCGTTGATGAAGC
Organism: uncultured Anaerolineae bacterium; assembly: GCA_964397845.1. GTDB lineage: Bacteria > Chloroflexota > Anaerolineae > CAYNKW01 > CAYNKW01 > CAYNKW01. Next base: position 5,877 of record CAYNKW010000215.1, on the reverse strand, counting down.
GCAGCACGCCTGCCCCGGTGGGGTAGCCAAAGCGCCCCAGGCTGGAGAGCAGCCGGATGCTCCACTCGCGGGGGATAAAATACAGCACGATGCCAATGACCGCCGCTGCAAAGCCGCCCAGGATCAGCACCCGGACGACCCTCTCCACCTGAGCCAGCGACCGCATGGTGTTGATCGTGGCAAAGAACATGGCGATGCCCAACAGAACCTCGGCAAAGTGGCGCAGCACAAAAGACGTCAGCGGCGCATGGGCCAACCCGGCCACAAAAGCGACGACGGACAAGGCCATAAAGGCCACCACCGGCGCGGCCAGTGGCGAGGCGATAAAGTCCTCCTGCTGGCGGGTGATGAGCCGCATGAGCCAGACGAAAAAGAGGGCCGCCAGCGCCACGTCGAGAAAGGTCGGCGTAAAGCCAATGCTGAACGGCAGCGCGCCAAAGGGCAGCAGCGCCGATACAGCCACGACAGCGTAAAAGCCCCACTGCACGTCGCGCAGCATGAGCACCGCGCCGATGGCCCCCACCAGCGCCGCCACGGTCAGCAACGGCCCCAGAAAGCCAAGCATCGTCCCGGCCAGTCCGCCGGCTACCAGGCAAATCCCCACTACCGTTACCGCCGCCACCCGCCGGTCGGACAATAACAGCAGCGAGGGTAAACTCTCCAAACTCGATCTTTGCATCTCAAACCCACCTTTACGTTCTGCGCTTTACGCTTCACGTCTTACGTTTCACGCCTTACGTTTCACTTGCCGCCCGACACCCACACTTCCGCTGGCAACGTCACCCTGCCATCCGGCTGTATCACGCCACCTGAGTTCCTCACCGGCAGGCGCACGCCGTCGGCCAGGCGGTAAAGGCCAACAGCCAGGCCATAGCGACCCGCCAGTGCATCGGCGTGGACGGTTACCCTGTGCTCGTCGGCGATGACCTCACCTGGCTCCCACAGAGAGGTGGGATAATCGCCGTGCATCGGCGGGCCGTCTCCCTGGCCGCGCAGCGCACCCGACCCGTCCAACAGGTGCACAAAGATGGCATAGTCCTCCGGCGGCGTAGCCGTCGCTTGCCAGTAGAGCGTCACCCGCAGCGCACCGCCCGGCGCGACGGCCGCCGGTTCGACGGCGTAGCCGATCAGCGCAGCGGCGTCGCCTACCGGGTAGCGCAGCGGGTTGGGCACCTCGACGGCCTGGGCCTCCGGTGCGGCGATCTTGATCTGGCCAGCGATGATCAGGCCCAATGGCTGACCCTGCGGATCGGTGGGTCTCAGGTGCTCGTCCGTGTCCGGATCGTAGACGCCCACGGCCAGGCGGCCCAGCGTTGGCACAGAGATACCCTCCTCCACACGCACCCACTCGGTGGCAGCTACGACCTGGCCGGCCGGCCAGAGACTGGTGGGGAAACTGCCGGAGCCGGGGTAACCGTGCTCTTTGCCCACCGGCTCGCCGTCCCGACCCAGCAGGTGATGATAGAAAAAGTAATCTTTCGACACCGGCGCCAGCGCCTGCCAGTAGCAGGTGACGGCCAGCGTTTCGCCCGGCAGCAGGCGGTGGGGATCGATCTGGCAGCCATGCAGGTGGATCGCCTGACCAAAGGTCACCTCCAGGCGGGGCAGGTCTTCGGGCAGTGCGTCGGGGGCCAGCAGCGGCGGGTGGGCGTAGGCTGGGGCAATGATCCACCACGGCAGCGCCACCGACAACGCCAGCAGCCCCGCCGCCGCAGCCAGCGGAGCAGCGTCGCCCCACCGTCGAGGCAGCCACGCGCTCCACCCGACGACCAAAGCCAGAACGATAGCTGGCAGCGCAGGGAACAGCAACCGCCCCTGCGACCCTGGCGTCAGCGAGGTCCAGCGCACCAGCGAGACGATCACCATCGCCGTCCAGAGCAGCAACAGACCCACGTCCAACACAGCCCGCCGCCCTGTCTGCTCCCCGGCGTTGCGTCGCCGGACGAGCCACATCGCCAGCCCCGCTGCTCCCAACAACGACAGACCATCCAGCAGGCGGTAGACTGGCTCTGGCAACGGTAGACTGAACCAACCAAAGAGCCCCCAGAACGAGGCTCGTACACCGGCAAACTCACCCCACAGCGCGCCAGCGTTGGTTGCCAGGCCATCCCGGCGACCCACTACCTGGAACATGGCACTGAGCCCGGTGAGGTCGCCATAGAGCCACACGTTGCGGACGTACCACCACCCGGCGATGGCGGCTGCCAGCCCACCGACGACGAGGCCGCCGGTCAGCAGATAGCCCCACGACCGCCGCCGCCAGGCGATCCAGGCCAGCACCAGGCCGCTCA
>CAYNKW010000215.1:2014-3486 GCA_964397845.1 uncultured Anaerolineae bacterium | reverse complement strand
ATCGTTTATCATTTGATCATTTATCATTCTCACTAATGTGAGCAGTGTTAGAGCGACCAGGAAGGCGATCAGGCTGTCGTTGCTGGCAGAACTGCTGATGAAAAGGAACTGCGGGATGAAGGCGTTGACTCCCGCTGCGCTGAGGGCCAACGCCGGGCGCTCCGGAAATACCTGGCGGACGATCAAACAAGTGCCCAGCACCGTACCTGCCCCAAAGAGCAGCGATAGCCAGCGTGCGATGTGCACGGCCAGGGTCGTACCACGATACGGCCATCGCTCCCGGCCGGTATGCACGGTGAGGTTCTTGTTGCCGGGATCGCCCGGATCGCCCAGGTTACGTTGTGGGTTCAGCCACACCAGCTCGCGGGCGTCAAAAGTGTCCACCCACGAAGCGGCCAGTGCGGCCAGGATGTAGTAGAGCGGCGGCTGGCTGGCCTCCTGCGCCCACAACGTCTCGCCAGAGCCCTCTTGCACCGGCAGCGATCTATGCTCCAACAGGTACTGGATCATAAAGTAGTGGTTAAGCTCGTCCGGCTTCTCGAACACTGGCACGACGATGGAGTAGACGACGCCCAGTCCGAGAAACGCGGCCAACACAAGGACTAGTCCCACTCTGGAATTGCGAATTGCAAATTGCAAATTGCTAATTCTATTGTTCATGGCGCTACTTGCACGATGCTCAACAGAACCCGGCCGGCAGGCTGGCGCTCACCGTGCACAAAGGCCGGCAGGCGCTGGTCCGTCGCCGGGTCGTAGAGGCCCACCCACAGGCGATAGGCCCCCGGCGGCGCGCCGGGCCGGATGGGGATGATGTGTGGATCGGCGATGACCTCTCCCTCGCGCCAACTGGTGGTCAGACGGAAGCCCCGATCGGGCACGCCGTCGCCCTGGCCAGCCATCTGCTCGTCGGCGCCGGCCAGGTGGACAAAGACGGTGTAGCTGGTCCCCATGCGCGATTCAGCCCGCCAGAAGAGGGTCAGAGCCAGGCTCTTGCCCGCAGCGTCATGCGTCGCCGATAGGTCGTAGCCGTGCAACTCGACGAGAACAGGATCGCCAAAATCGGCCCGCATCGGCGTCTGCATCGGCGGCACCTCGGCCACCAGCGGCCACTCGACGATCTGCACTTCCTCCAGCGTCAACGCCTCGCGGCCCAGCGGCCACCAGCCAGAGCGCACCGGCAACGGCTCACCTGTGTCCGGGTGGGCGAGCGAGAGGCGAAGAGGATAAAAGCCGGCCTCGGTCTGGGGTGGGATGAGCAGTTCCGCTTTGCCGTTCAGCAATTCTCCCGCTTGCCAGCGAGTGGGTAGATACTCGGCCCGCGTCGGCGATGTGACCTTCTGGCCGATGACTTGCCCCGCCTGGTCAACCAGTTGCAGGCGGAGACGATAGTCGGCCGCCGGCGTCTTTTGCACGCGCCAGTAGAGGTCGAGGTAGAGCAGGTGACCGGGCCGGTGATGTCCTTCACGGAGGTG
>CAYNKW010000215.1:0-1914 GCA_964397845.1 uncultured Anaerolineae bacterium | reverse complement strand
CCTCGTGCTCGTGCCGGATAGTGACCCCCATCGGCCAGGCAGCAGGAGGAAAGGGGCCCCACAGGGCCCCGTTGGACTGTGCCCACATCTCCCCCTGGCCATCGGTCAGGCGTAAAGAGAGAACATACTCGCCCAACTCTGGGCGCAGTTTCGACCAGTAAAAGACGGGTCGCCACAACTCGCCCGATGCCACCTCTCCGGGCGCTTCGTAGCCCTGCAGCAGCAGATCGTTGCCCCAGGTCACGTCCAGCCGCGCCGCCGAACCGGGCAGGGTTTCGACTTTCGGCGATGGGGTGGCGTAACAGCGCACGCTGACGATGGTATTCAGTCCCCCAAATAGTGCGTCGTCTACTGGAATCAGATGAGTTTCTAGCCAGTTTTCCACCAGACCGCTGTCGTCACGGCCATCGGCAGGGTGTTGCGGCACGAACCAGATGCGACGGTATTGGTCAGCCATCTTTTCCAGGGCAGTCACAGTTTTCTTGTCGGCGGCACGGCAGTAACGTGGCCGGGCGGTAAGCGGGAGACCATCTGGCAGATAATAGTCAAAAACGTTGAGCATCACGGCGTCGTTGAGGAGCACCGCATCACCGGGCCGGGAGTGACGCTCGACGTAGGCTGCCAGACCACGCCAGTCATCCTTGAGAAATGCCTCGCTGTGGTAAAAAGGTCCCCACGAAGGGAGGATCGCTCCCAGGACACCGACGAGCGACAGCACGCCGGCAAGCTTCCACCGCCGCCAAAAGGCCACGATCCCACCAGCCAGGGCCAGGTAAAAGGCCGGGCTGACAATGATAAGATGCCGTGGCCCCTGAAAGATCGGCTTGAACAAGGAGACGGCAAAGAGAGCTAACGTGGGCAGCGCCAGCCAGCCGGCCAGGAACGCGGAGCGCCCCCAGCGGCCTGGCTTTGTGAGCGCGTTCGGCATCGCCAGGCCAGCCAGGAAGGGCACCAGTAGGCCCAGGTGGATCAAGGCCAGGTGCGGCAATTGCGAGGTGAAACCGGTGGCGAAAGCGCCAAACAGGCCGGTGGCGATGCCCGGCAATGGCACAAAGTAAAAGTCGGCCGCGTAGGCAAAGCGCAGCCGCCAGAGGACGTACGGCAGCAGTGGCATACCAACCGCCACGGTGAGGGCTACGAAAACCAGCACACCTCGCCGTCGTTCCCAGACCGCCAAAATCAGCGCCACGACAATCTCAAAGCCCAGCAGTAAAAAGGCGGTGTAATGGGTGTACAACGCAGCGGCCGTGGAGAGCAAATAGGCCAACCACCACCAACGGCTTTTCTCGGCCCGACCCACGCCCAGAGCTCGCAGAAGTGCGTAAACCGAAAGCGCGCCGAGGGTCACGAGCATGGGGTACATGCGCATCTCCTGCGAGTACCACAGGTAAAGCGGCGAAGTGGCTCCCAGCAAAGCTGTCACCAGCCCCGCCACCGGCGAGAGGACACGGCGGCCCAGGGTATAAAACAGGGGCACAACCAGCACGCCCCACGCTGCCGAAAGGAACTTGAGGCCGAACGCGCCCTCGCCGACCAGTCGTCGTTGCAGGTGCAACAGCAAGAAGTAAAGCGGCGGCTGGGTGTCTTTGGAGGCCACGCCCTGGATGACGATCTCGCCGGAGAGAATGTCGGCCGGCGCCAACCGGGCGCGGTAGACACTCAGCCCCTCATCGGTCCACAGGCTGCGCCGATCCAGGTCGTAGACGCGCAGGCCAAAGGCGAGTAAAGTGACGAGCAACAGGAATCCCCACTGCCATCGGGCGATAGTTCTATGAGACACTGGCGTTACGCTGTGTACGGTCATCGGGGATTTTTTCTCTGCGCCTTTCTCCAAAAAAGTTGGCCTATGCAGGCCAGCAATGACATGAGAGTCGGCTCCTGTCAAGTAGATAATTGATCGGTTTAGTCCTGAAC
>CAYNKW010000214.1:0-7409 GCA_964397845.1 uncultured Anaerolineae bacterium | reverse complement strand
CGGGTAATCCTACCCGGCTCCTTGCATTGGTGGAAACGCTGCCTTACACCGCGCCGAATCCGGTTCGCGGGGAGGGTGTCGTAAAGTTGTCGCTTGTGCAAACACCGCTGCCGGGCTATAATCGGGGCTACCAGCCGCGGCAGCACCGGCGTGGGCAGCGGATTGCATCTCGCTCTGTCGCAGAGCGGAGCACCGCCTTTGTCGCCCCAGCCCACACCGTCGCCGAGGTGTTGACCGGGTGGGTCGGCGTGCCGGAGCAGGAGATTGACAAGCGGGTGACGGGGTCGCACGGGAAGTAGCGACGCAGCAGAATTGATGCTATAATAAGCATACGCGTTCTAGGAGGTCTTGGATGACGATTGTCGTGGCAGTCAAAGTAAACGATGGGCTGGTCCTGGCGGCCGACAGTGCCGTGGCAGTACACGGCGGCCCGGCAGGGAAACCCCCTGGGATACTCAAGACTTACGACTATGGACGTAAGCTCTCGCACATCAAGGACTATCCTATCGGCACACTGAGCTGGGGGGTCAGCCTGCTGGGTTCGCGCACCATCGAGAGCCTGATCAGCGAGTATGAGTTTGGCCTGCCCAGCGTCAAGGACAAGGAGGTCCAGGGATTCCAGGTACGCGAGATCGCCGGCGACCTGCGTGCTTTTCTGCTGGAGCGTTACAAAGCGCAGTACGGGCCACTCTCTCCAGGCGATCAGCCTTCGCTGGGGGTCCTGGTCAGTGGTTATTCCGATAGAGCCTACTTTCCGGAGCAATACCTGTTTGAATTCCCCGTCACGCCCGGCTTGCAGTTCCGTCGCCCCGATAAGGAGAACGGTGAACCCAATTTGGGTGTGGATTGGTTCGGGCTGACCGACGCGATTACTCGTCTAGTCAAAGGGGCAGACCCACGCCTGGGGGCGGTGCTGGCCGAACGTCTGCAAATCTCGGCCGAGGAATCCTGGCAATTACTGGCCCAGTTTGAGTATCCAATTGCCTTTGAGGGTATGCCGCTTCAGGATGCAATAGACCTGGCTGTCTATCTCGTTGAGATGACGATAGGTCGCTACCGTTTCGCAGTGGGTGCGCCGGTTTGTGGCGGCGAGGTGGACGTGGCTGTCATTACGCCCCGTGGCTTCACCTGGGTCTCTCGCAAGAGCTGGCATGTGGTGCGGCAAGGAGGTAGCTGATGGCTATTCACGACCTTTACCAATCATCTATAGGCAATCACAACTCCTCTTCACACAGCGCCCGCGAGGCAGTGAGCCCGGAGCAAGCCTATTATGAACCGGAAGTGCTGATGACGGGCCAGGTGTGGGTCAATAGCGGTCGCGAGGCGTGGCCCCTGCCTCCCCGGTCCATAGCGCCGCCGAGAATCGTCGCTCCCACCCTGGATGCCCAGGCGGTGGCGGAAAGAGTGGCCCAACGGGTTCGCCACCTGGCTTCGGTGGAATCCGTCTACGTCAAAGCCAAACCGTGGGGCTTCGAATGTTGGCTCATATCTAATTCCAGCACTGAGGATGAGCGGTTTAGCCTCTATGATCTTGAATGGCAACTGATGGAGCAGACTCCGGACGTCGGTCTAAAGTTTCACCTGGTAGACCGAAAGGGCCACCCGCTGACGGATGTTTTGACCTTGGAACCTTTTGACGCAGTGGCCATCCTGCGCAAGATGCAAAATGCCTGACGCTCACTCCCACTTTCGACAGGCTCAACACAACCGAGATTTGATTGTAACCCTGGATCCGGCCAGTACACCCTTCCTGGACTGGGTCGTGACGGTTGCCTTTTACGTGGCGCTGCACCGAGTCGAAGCCTGGTTTGCCGGCAAAGGGCTACACTTTGAATCCCATGACCAGCGCGACGACTGGCTGACTAAGGCCAAAGAGCTACGACGGGACGTTTGGCCACGCTACAAAGAGTTAGAGTTTCAAAGCCGTCAGGCGCGCTACCAATGTGTCTCCTTTGACAGAGATTTCGTCCAGAGCCGTGTGCTGCCGCTTCTCGATGAGATAGAGCGCGAAATGGAGACTCTCACATAAGTGCCGAAGCCAAGGCACTGGCCGAGACCGCTAGGTGGATGAAAAAGCCGCTATTGCCGCCAATCAACTGCAAAAGGAGCCGGGTAATCCTACCCGGCTCCTTGCATTGGTGGAAACGCTGCCTTACACCGCGCCCAACCCGGTTCGCGGGAAGGGTATCGAAAAGTCGTCGTTTGTGCAAACGCTGCTGCTGGGCTATAATCGGGGTCAAGAGCCGCGACAGCACCGGCGTGGACGCCGGATTGCATCTGGCTGGTCGCCCGTGCGCGTACCTTATGGTCGCCATTGTCTAGCGACGCCGATAGCCTTAAAGAAGCTGTATAATACCAGGAGGTAACATGAAGTATACCTACGCCGTTCTTGGAGTGGGCCGTCAGGGCACCGCCGCCGCCTACGACATGGCCCGTTGGGGCGACGCCCGTCGCGTCCTCCTGGCGGACTATGATCTGGAGATCGCCCGCCGGGCTGCGGAGCGGGTCAACAAGCTGATAGGCCAAACCATCGCCCAGCCCGTCCAGGTGGATGTCACCGACCTGAAGGCCGTCGAACGGGCGCTGGCCGGGGTGGACGCATTTCTCAGCGCCGTGCCCTACTATTACAACCTGGACATCACCCAGGTTGCCGTCCGGGCCAGGGCCCACATGTGCGACCTGGGCGGCCACACCGGCATCGCCCGCCAGCAGCACGGCTTTGACGCCCAGGCGCGCGACGCTGGCATCAGCATCGTCCCCAACTGCGGCCAGGTGCCGGGCATGGGCACCACACTGATGGTCTATGCCATAGAGTTGCTGGACGAGGCGGTGGACATCTACATGTGGGACGGCGGACTGCCCCAGAATCCAAAGCCGCCGTTCAACTACCTGCTCACTTTTCACATTGCCGGGCTGACCAACGAATACGCCGAGCCGGCTGTCTTTCTGCGCGATTGGAAGGTCACCGAGGTGCAGCCAATGACGGAACTGGAGACGGTCGAGTTCCCGGAGCCCATCGGCAGCCTGGAGGCCTTTGTCACCGGCGGTGGGACGGACACGATGCCCTGGACATTTGAGGGCCGGCTGCGGACGCTGCAGAACAAGACACTCCGCTATCCGGGTCACTTTGTGCAACTGCGCGCCTTCTACGACCTGGGCCTGTGGAACCTGACGCCCATCCGGGTTGGCGACGTGGAAGTGGTGCCCCGTGATGTCTTTCACGCGCTGTTTGAGCCTCAAGTTACCATCCCTGGCGCAAAAGACATGGTTATTGTGCGCGTCAAAGCGGTGGGCAAGAAGGACGGCCGGGACGCCAAAGCCGTCGTGGAAGTGATAGACTACTTTGACGAGGAGACCGGCTTCACGGCGATGGAGCGCGGTACCGGCTGGAGCGCGGCCATCGTAGCCGAGATGATGACCCGTGGGCAGACGCCTCGTGGGGCTGGAGGTGTGGAGACGCAGGTGCCGGCCCGGCCCTTTGTGGAAGAACTCAACCGGCGCGGCATCAACGTCACCAAGCAGGTGACGTTCAGATAGAACTGTTCATTTCGGTTTCCTTGGTCAACAGCCAGCGCAGCACCGGTAGTGCCGCCTGGACAGCGCGCCCGCGATGGCTGATCCGATTCTTGACCGTTGGCGGCAACTCGGCCATGGTCTGGCCGCGATCCGGCAGGTAGAACACCGGGTCGTAGCCAAAGCCGTGCGTCCCGCGCGGCTCAAAGCCGATGACGCCCTCGCAGCGGCCCTCGGCGGTGTGCACTTTTCCCTGCGGCGTGGCGACGGCCACGACGCAGCGAAAGCGGGCCGTGCGCTTTCCCTGGGGCACGCCCGCCAGGTTGCGCAGCAGCAGGCGGTAGCGGTCCTCGTCGCTGGCCCCTTCGCCAGCGTAGCGCGCCGAACGGACGCCCGGCGCGCCGTCCAGGGCATCCACCTCCAGGCCAGAGTCGTCGGCCAGGGTGAGCAAGCCGCTGGCCTCGGCGTAAGCTCGTGCCTTGAGGGTTGCGTTCTGGGCAAAAGTCTCCCCCGTTTCTTCTACCACCAGCGACAGCCCTTCCTGCACCGGGGAGGTCAGCGTCACCGGCAGGCGGTCCAGCAAGTCGGCGTACTCTTTGAGCTTTCCGGGGTTGTTGGAAGCAACCAAGAGCTTTCTCATATTTCTCTCTTCTGTTGGCTGTTTTTCTGCCGTATGGGTCAGTTCCTCCCTGACGTTGTAGAACTCAAATAGGCACCAACCCCAGACTGATCTTAATGGCCTCATCCACTCGACGCATTGTTTGAGGCGAGAGTCGTCCCCAGAAGCGGCCTGCGCGCCGCTTATCTATGGTTCGGATCTGGTTCAGAAGCACCAGCGAGTCGTGACGCAGCCCTCCCTCCGGCGCTTCGACCTCGACCTCCGTGTCATAGATCGCTTTCTCTCCAGAGGTGATCGCTGCCACGATCAACACCGGGCTGTAGCGGTTGCCGATATCGTTCTGGATGATGAGCGCTGGCCGGACTTTGCCTTGCTCCGAGCCTACTACTGGTTCAAAGTCAACCGTCCAGACGTCCCCCCGCCGGTAACGTTGCTGCGTCATTCATGTTCCTCCAGCGGCTCGATGTATTCCTCCCATACCTCTTCTTCCAATGGACGCCATTCTTCGGCCAGCGCCTGGTCGCGTCCAGCGCGGGCCCGGTAGCCAGCGATCAGCCGCTCCCGCAAAGCGCGGCGTCGTCGCTCCTCAATGAAATAGACCACCGCCTCGGCGATGAACTTGCTGTAGCCACGCGGTGACGCCTCCCTACGGACCGCATCCATCACCTCGGTGGGCAGCGTCAGGGTAACCTTTACTTTTTGGGACATTCAACACCTCCTGTCAGCCATTCATTTGACCGTGCAAAGTATACAGCATACAGGCTGTGCCGTCAAATGGACGTTGATCCGGGCGACTCCTCATTGCTGGAGAATCCTTCCCGTGTGACATGGAGGCATCTGCGGTCCAAGGCAAAAACAGACGAGAGCCGGAAACACGGCCCGGCTCTCCATCGTTCTCAAAGATCGGCTATTCTCCCGCCATGCGGGCCAGTTCCTCTTCGACGATGCTTTCGTCCAGCTTTTTGAAGAGTGGCCGTGGCTTGCGCAGCAGTTGGCCGGGCGGCAGTTGGCTCGGCTGCCAGTGGCCGGCCAATCCGCTGGCGTCGTAGCAAAGGGCCTGATGGCTGCGGGTTTCTTCCTCAAAAGTGGCTACGTATTGGCGGCCAAAGAGACTGCCCTCGTAGCCCAGCATCTCGTGCAGCGCCTGCGACGAAAAGGGCAAGAAGGGTGTGAAAAGGATCTTGAGCGAGTCGATGGCCCGCAGCGCCGTGTAGACGGCCGTCGCGGCCGCGGCCCGGTCTTTTTTGATGTGTAGCCAGGGCGCTTTCTCGTCCAGGTAGCGGTTGACCTCGCGGGCCAGGGCCATCGCCTTACCCAACGCAGCGCGGAATTTGCAGGCATCTATCAACGCGCCGATGGGCTCAAAGCCGGACTCGATTTTGCTCAGCAACGCCCGGTCGGTCTCGTCCAAATCGCCGGGTTGCGGCACGCGCTGGTCAAAGCGCTTGTGGGCAAATGAGAGCACCCGGTTGGCCAGGTTGCCCCAGGCGGCAACCAGTTCGTCGTTGTTGCGCCGCAAAAAGTCTGCCCAGGCAAAGTCGGTGTCGCGGGTCTCTGGCGCATTGGCGGTGAGGTAGTAGCGCAAGGCGTCGGCGTCGTAGTAGCTCAGAAAGTCCGGCACCCAGACGGCCCAGCCTCGACTGCCACTCATCTGACGGCTCTCCATGTTCAGGAATTCGTTGGCCGGCACGTCGTAGGGCAAGTTGAAATGCTGTTCCTCGTTGACTTCATAGATTCGCTCAGCGCCAGCCAGGATGGCCGGCCAGATGATGGTGTGGAAGGCGATGTTGTCTTTGCCGATAAAATAGACCGTGCGGGCATTGGGATTGTACCACCACTCCTTCCACTTGTCCGGCTGACCGATGTTCTTGGCCCATTCAACGGGGGCAGAGAGATAACCGATGACGGCCTCGAACCAGACGTAGAGGCATTTGCCATCCCAACCCTCTACCGGCACGGGGATGCCCCAGGCCAGGTCGCGGGTGATGGGCCGTCCCTGGAGATCGCGCGCCATGTTCCGCGAAAAGTTGATGACGTTGGGCCGCCAATGCTCTTTGTCCTCGTCCAACCAGGCGATGAGGCGGTCGGCCAGCGTGGGCAGATCCAGAAAGTAATGGGTCGTCTCACGCACCTCGGGCGTGCTGCCGTCGGTGCGGCTGCGCGGGTTGATGAGTTCGATGGCGTTGAGCAGCTTGCCGCAGTTATCGCATTGGTCGCCACGCGCGCCATCGCAGCCGCAGTAGGGGCAGGTGCCTTCCACGTAGCGATCGGGCAGGAAGCGACCCTCGGTCACGGAATAGGGATGCTCCTCCGTTCTGGTGTAGAGATAGCCGTTCTCCAGCAACCGTAGAAAGAGGGTTTGGGCAACGCGGTGGTGGTTCTCCGTGTCGGTGTGGGTAAAGAGGTCGTAGGTCAGGCCCATTTTTTGAAAGGTTTCCAGGAACTCGGCGTGAAAGCGCTCGAACACCTCGCGCGGCGCGATGCCCTCTTGGTCAGCACGGACAGTGGTGGGCGTGCCGTGGGAGTCGGAGCCGGAGACCATGAGCACGTCGTTACCTTTCAGGCGGTGATAGCGGGCATAGATGTCGGGTGGCAGGTCGGCGCCGGCCAGGTTGCCCACGTGGATGGAGGAACTGGCGTAAGGCCAGGCGACACAAACCAATATCTTTTCTTTCATCGTTCTTCTCCTCTGACGAACGCTTCAAAGCTAGTCAAACAAAAAGGCGGGCTTTTCGGCCCGCCGATTGCCATGCGAGGTCAGTGGCACGCGCACATGGCGCGGCCAGTCGGTCGTCAATCGTCAGGCACGGGTTTCGAGGTACGCATGTTCATCGGGGGCGGCGCCCCCATATTCCCCTTGGCGGCCGACGACTGGCGGGAACTGCCCGGCCAGGCTGTCTGTTGATACAATGCGGTGTCCAGAATCGGTCTCCGTCCCATAGTCTGCGCTCCTTCGGATAACGGCCCTATTATATCATAGGTAGGCAGAAATGCAAATAACCCTCGGTCTGAAGACCTCGGCTGATACAGGAAATCCGTTGAAACGGATTCAAAACGAATGCGATTTATCGCATTTTTTGTCTCAGCCGGGCAATTCATTGCTCGGCCAAGGCTTGACAACCTCGTCTAGCCATGTTACACTACCTCAGAGCGAGCTATGCATCCAACCGGGAGTAGGAAGCGTTGTCCGACCTTGAAGGCATGGTGACAAAAGCTCACGGCGGCTTTTACTACGTCAAGACGCCAGTCGGCCAGTTGACGTGTCGCGTACGGGGCA
>CAYNKW010000213.1:2189-7423 GCA_964397845.1 uncultured Anaerolineae bacterium | reverse complement strand
CGGTAACTACTCAGGCTCCTGCCGGATTGCCAAATCCGGTAGTTCAGCCCTGGGTACTTGGGCCCCAGGACTAAGGGCGGGCAGAATTCGAGTCGAACCCGGCCAACGGTGGCTTGGATTTGGCAATCCAAGCCGAGCAGGCTGGGTAGTTACCCCGGAGAAGAAAAAGATGTTAGACAGACTGGCATTGATCGAAGCACGCTACGACGAACTCACCGCCCTGATGGGCGATCCGGCCGTCGCCGCCGACCACGTCCGCGTCGCGCGATATGCACAAGAGAGAGCCGAGATCGAGCCCATCGTCGAGGCCTTTCGCCGCTACACAACTGCCGGAGGGGAATTGGACGAGACGCGGGCCATGCTGGACGAGGATCTCGAACCAGCCATGGAGGAGATGGTTCGACAAGAGATCGCCACGCTGGAAGCGGAACGCGCCCGGCTGGAGAAAGAGTTGCGGGCGATGCTGTTGCCTCAAGACCCCCACGACGAGCGCAACGTCATCATGGAGATCCGGGCTGGCGCCGGCGGCGATGAGGCCGGACTCTTTGCCGCCGACCTCTTTCGCATGTACTCCCGCTACGCCGAAAGCCAGAACTGGCGGACCGGGCTGCTCAACGCTCACGAAACCGGAGTCGGCGGCTTCAAAGAGGTCGTTTTCGAGGTGCGTGGCAGGGGCGCTTTCTCCCGTCTCAAATTCGAGAGCGGCGTCCACCGAGTGCAGCGCGTGCCAGTCACCGAGTCCAGCGGGCGCATCCACACTTCCACGGCCACCGTGGCCGTGCTGCCCGAAGCAAAGGAGGTGGAGGTGGAGACCAATCCTGCCGACATCGAAATGGAGGTCTATATCTCTTCCGGCCCCGGCGGGCAGCACATGCAAAAGAACGCTACCGCCGTGCGGCTCATCCACAAATCCACTGGCCTGGTCGTTACCTGCGAAAGTGAGCGCTCACAGGTGCAAAATCGCCGTCGGGCCATGAGCGTCCTCCGCGCCCGCCTCTATGAAATGGAACGTCGGAAACAGTTCGAGAAGAGAGACGCCGCCCGTCGCTCTCAGGTGGGCACCGGCGAGCGCAGCGAGAAAATCCGCACCTACAACTTTCCCCAGAACCGCGTCACCGATCACCGCATCGGCCTGACCAGCTATCAACTGGGCAGCGTGCTGGACGGCGACCTGGGCGAGTTCATCGAGGCCCTCATTGCCCACAACCAGGCTGAAGAACTGGAGAGCGAGGGCATCCCGTGAACGCACAACTGGTCGCGCCAGAATTCGAGAATGTCTGTTGGCGGGATCATCTGAGCACCTTGAGCGTTTGTGCGACTGTCCGCGAGGCACTGGCCTGGGCCGCCCACCAGTTCCCCCGGCTCATCACCGGCACTCCCCGCCTGGACGCCGAGTTGCTGTTGGCCCACTGTCTGGGCTGGGACCGCGTCCGCCTTCATGCTTACCCGGAGCAGACCCTCAGCGATGAACAGCACGGCGATTTTGAGATCCTCACCCAGCGGCACGCCCAGGGTGAACCTGTCGCCTACATCCTCGGCCACCAGGAATTCTTTGACCTGGACTTCTTTGTGGACAACCGGGTGCTTATTCCTCGCCCGGAGACGGAATTGCTGGTGGAAGAAGCCATCGCCTGGATACGGATGCGCGAACCTGGTGGCGAGCGTCTCGTGGCCGCAGACGCCGGCACCGGCAGTGGCGCAATTGCCGTCAGCCTGGCCGTGGCGTACCCTCGCCTTAGAGTCTACGCCACCGACGTCTCCGCTGCCGCACTTGAGGTCGCCGCCCGCAACGCGGAACAACATGGCGTGGCCGAGCGCGTGCGATTGTTCCACGGCGACCTGTTAGATCCGCTACCAGAACCGGTTCACCTCATCACGGCCAACATGCCCTACGTCTCGGAACCAGAGATGGCTCTACTGCCGCCCCACATCGCCCGCTTCGAACCGCGCCTGGCCCTCGACGGCGGTCCCAATGGGCTGGCCGTCATTGAGTGCCTGCTGGCCCAGGCCAGGACATGCCTCCGGCCCGAGGGCGTCATACTGTTGGAGGTTGGCGCCACTCAGGGCAACCTGGCCATCGCCTGCGCCCGCAGTTGCTTCCCGGCGGCCCACATCCAGGTGCGCCAGGACTATGCCGCCCACGACCGGCTCCTCATCATCCAAACCTGGCAAGGGCGAGGCAAGCCGGATTGATGGCCTCAGACTCAAAAACCTACTCTCCGACTCGCCTCGCCCCTACCGGAGCCGCTCATGTACAAACTCCTGGCCTGCGACCTCGACGGCACGCTCATGGACGAGACGTTTACCTTCACCCCCCGCGTCAAAGCGGCGGTGGCGCTGGCCATGGATCGCGGCGTGGCCGTCACCATTGCCACCGGGCGGGCCTACCCCTCGGCCCTTCCCTTTGCGCGGGAATTGGGCCTCACCTTGCCCCTCATCTGCACTCAGGGCGGGCTGGTCAAAGACCCCATCACCGGCGAGGTGTTACACCAGGCGGTCATGTCCCTCTCGCTGGCCCACGAGATCATCGCCCTCAGCCAGCAGCGCGGCTGGCATCTCACTCTTTACGCGGACGACCAGGTCTACCTGACCGGCCTTCAGTGTCCCCGATCCTTCTACGATCAGATGTTCGGCCTGCCGCTGCACGTTGTTAATGAGCTGGTCACGGCTATCACCTGCGCGCCGGCCAAGTTTATCATCATCGCCGAGCCAGAGGAAGCCGACACCATCGTGCCGGAACTGCGCAAGCGGTTCACCGGGCGGCTGCGCATCGTCCGTTCGCACCGCAACTTTGTCGAAGGCAACCCGCTGGACGCCTCCAAAGGGCGAGCCCTGGCTCGTCTGGCCGCGCGGCTGGGCATCCCCCAATCGCAGACTGCCGCTATCGGCGACAACGACAACGACGCCGACATGGTGGCCTGGGCTGGCCTGGGCATGGCCATGGGCAACGCTCACCCTGACCTGAAGGCCGTCGCCGATGTGATCCTCCCGCCGGTGGAGAAAGACGGCGTAGCAGTGGCGATCGAGAAATATGTCCTGGCCAGGATTGACACAGACCGGCTTTAATGTTATACTTTTCGCACGTTTGCGTATAACGCTTTGAGTGAGAGGAGGAAGCCAATGAGACCCCCAAAGGTCATGCAAGCCAAAGTCTCTGCCAAGGGCTGGATCGTCATCCCGGCAGCGCTGCGCCGGCGTTATGGTCTGACACCCGGAACGATAGTAAATATTCAAGACACGGGGGAAAAGATCATCATTTTTCTCAAGCACAAAGCCGCTTACAAAAAAGCGCGTGGTATGTTACCCGGAGGGCCCTCTCTGGCAGCAGAGCTTTTGGCCGAGCGCACCAAGGATTTAGAACGTGAAGAAGACAGAATACGTGCTTGACAGCCATGCACTGGTGGCTTACCTGCAAAATGAGGCGATAGCCGACCAGGTTGAGGCGTTGTTGGATCAGGCTGATGGAAACAACGCCACTATCCATATGAGCTTTATCAACCTGGGCGAAATCACCTACTTGGTAGAACGACGCTACGGTGCGACACAGTGCAGAGAAGTGTTGAACGAAGTGGAAGAATTTCCTATTCAGTTCAAAGAGGTTACATTGAACCGCATCCTGGATGCTGCCCACGTCAAGGCGCACCACGCCATTTCCTACGCTGACGCTTTCGCCGTCGCTCTGGCACAAGAGTTAGACGCGACCATCGTCAGCGGCGATCCGGAATTCAGGCAAGTCGAATCGCTCGTCCAGGTGCTATGGCTCTGAACACCCGTGTTTTGCCCGCTGATTCAAGAGATACCATCGCCCAGGCCGCCCAGGTTCTGACCGCCGGTGGCCTGGTTGCCTTTCCTACCGACACCGTCTACGGCGCCGGCGCGCACGCCTTCGACGCCGGCGCCGTCGAGCGCCTCTACGCGGCCAAAGAACGCCCCCGCGACAAGGCCATCCCCGTCCTGCTCGCCTCCGCTGCCGATCTGCCCCTCGTCGCCCGCAAGATCCCGCCCATCGCCCGCCGCCTGGCCGGCGCCTTCTGGCCCGGCGCGCTGACGCTGATCCTCCCCCGCCGGTCAACTCTGCCCGCCATCCTGACAGCCAGTGGCGACAGTGTAGCTGTTCGCGTGCCGGATCACCCTGCCGCTCGCGCCCTCATGGCCGCGTTGGGCGCACCGCTGGCCGCCACCAGCGCCAACCTCTCCGGCCGGCCCAGCCCCGTGACGGCCGAAGAAGTAGCGGCGCAACTCGGCGGGCGAGTGGATCTCATCCTCGATGGTGGCACCTGCCCCGGCGGCGTCCCTTCCACCGTGCTCGACCTCACCCGCGACCCGCCCTGCGCGCTGCGCGCCGGCCCGGTGACCAAAGAAGCGTTGCGCCACATCCTGCCGCACTTGGCCTGATTGACCTTCCTGGTAGCCCATGCTATAATCAATGCATCAACACCGCAAGGAGCAGCCGTTGGCGACACGCGAACAAAACGAACGCAAATTCCCAGACTGGGTGGAACTGCCAGATGGCGGTCGTCGCTACTGGCTCGACTTTCCAGGTCGTCATTGCTACGACTGTCTGGCCCAATTGGGGTACGCTGTTCATGTTGAAGCCATCCCACTGGCCGCGTGATGCGACAGAACAAGCATCAAGAATAGGAGGGGAGTCATGAGAGATCGTGCAAGAGCCATCGTGCCAGGGATCGTCTTGATCCTGTTGGGGTTGTTCTTTCTGTTGCAACAATTCGCACCGCGCTTCTTTGGGTGGGATCGCATCTGGCCGGTCTTTCCCACGCTGGGCGGAGCGGTGTTCCTGGCCGGGTGGCTTTTATCAAAAGATCACGACCCAGGGTTACTGTTTGTGGGCACGGCTGCGACGCTGGTAGGGTTGTTCTTTTTCCCCTTCAGCTTTGGCCTCTTTGAGTGGGCCGACATGAGCAGATGGTGGCCTGCCTTTCCGATCATTGGAGGTATTGCTTTTCTGGCGCTGTTTGCCGGCGGGCGATTCCGTGATTGGGGTGCGGCCGGCGTGGGTTGCGTGGCAATGCTGGTAGGCATGATTGCCTTTGGCTTCACGCTGCTCAGCTTCCCCCGCGCCCTGGCCGCCACGCTGGTCAAGCTCTGGCCGCTGGGCCTGATTTTCATCGGTCTGATTGCCCTGGCCTCGGCTTTCCTGCGGCGCGGCGACTAGTCAGCAGTTGAGATATGCTCATCGGCATAGACGCCAGCCGGACGACCGTCGCCCACCGCAC
>CAYNKW010000213.1:0-2089 GCA_964397845.1 uncultured Anaerolineae bacterium | reverse complement strand
GTTGAGATATGCTCATCGGCATAGACGCCAGCCGGACGACCGTCGCCCACCGCACCGGCACCGAGAATTACGCTCTGAACCTGATCCGTGCCCTCCTGGCCTTGCAGGGCGGCCACTGCTACCGTCTCTACTTTCGCGACCGGCCCGCGAGCGGTCTCTTTGCCACAAGGGATAACGTCGAGCAGCGGGTCATCCCCTTCCTCCGCCTGTGGACACACCTGCGCTTGTCGTGGGAGATGCGCCGCTATCCGCCCGACCTGCTCTTTGTGCCGGCCCACGTCCTGCCGCCGATCCGTCCGCCCCGCAGTCTGGTCACCGTGCACGACCTGGGCTATCGCCACTTCCCACGAGCCCACCGATTGCCGGGCTGGCTCTACCTGGACCTTTCTACCCGCTGGAACGCCTGCGCCGCGACCCGCGTCCTGGCCGACTCTGAGGCGACCAAAACTGACCTGATCCGCGAGTACGGCACCCCGGCCGGCAAAATTGTCGTCGTCTACCCCGGTCGCGACGAGAGCCTGCGCCGTGTCGAGGACCCCGCCGCTATTGCTGCCGTAAAAATCAAATACGGCGCTGCCGACAACTATATTCTTTACCTCGGCACCCTCCACCCGCGCAAGAACCTGGTTCGTCTCGTCGAAGCCTTTGCCATGCTGAACTCGCAATTCGCAATTCGCAATTCGCAACTCGTCATTGCGGGAAGGAAAGGCTGGCTCTACAACGAGATTTTTGGCCGCGTGGAAGCACTGGGCTTGAGTGACGACGTTGTCTTTACCGGGTACGTGGCCGACGCCGACCTGCCGGCGCTGCTGAGCGGAGCGCGGCTGTTCGCTTTCCCGTCACTATATGAAGGGTTCGGCTTTCCGGTGGTGGGGGCGATGAGCTGCGGCGTGCCCGTCGTCTGTTCGGACGGCAGTTCGCTGCCGGAGGTGGCCGGTGACGCGGCGCTGCTGGTAGACCCGCTGGACACGGCAGCACTGGCGGCGGCCATGGCGCGCCTGCTGACGGACGAATCGCTGCGGGCGGACTTGATAGCGCGCGGCTACCGGCAGGCGCAGCAATTCTCCTGGGAGCGGGCAGCCCGGCAGGTGATGGACGTCATTGAGGAGATCGAGGAGATCGAGGAGATCGAGGAGTTGGCTGCGTGAACGACCCAACTGCCCGCTGGTTTTTCGGCGTCCGCGCCGACGACGTGACCTGGAACGAGATGCTGGCCCGCATTGAGGGCTTTATCGCCGAGGGCACGCCGCATCAAATCGTCACCGCCAACCCCGAGTTCGTCATGGCTGCCCGGCGCGATGCCGAGTTCCGGGCGATCATCAACAACGCAGCCCTGGCCATCCCCGATGGCGTAGGGTTGCTGTGGGCGGGTCGCCTCCTGGGCCAGCCATTGCGCGAGCGCGTCACCGGCTCCGACGGCGTGCCCCGCATTGCCGAACGGGCGGCCGAAAAGGGCTGGCGGCTCTTTTTGCTGGGCGCCGCGCCCGGCGTGGCGGAAGAGACTGCTCACCGATTAGTGGTGCGCTATCCGGGGCTCAAGATCGTCGGCACCTACGCCGGTTCGCCGGCCACCGAGGAAGAAACCTACATCGTAGACCTGGTGCGCCGCGCCCGGCCCGACGTGCTCTTTGTGGCCTACGGCCACCCGAGGCAGGACAAGTGGATCGCCCGCAACCTGAACCGGCTGGGCGTGCCGGTCTGCATGGGCGTGGGCGGTGCGTTCGACTTTATCGCCGGGGTGCTGCCCCGCGCCCCGGCCTGGATGCAGCGAATCGGTCTGGAGCATTTTTATCGCTTGCTGCGGCAGCCGTGGCGCTGGCGGCGGCAGGTGGACGTGTACTACTTTGGGTTGCTGGTTCTATGGCGAGGGGTGAAACTACTTGTCGGAAAAGCGCGAAGCTTTGGAAAGCTTCTTGGAAGGAAGTAGGAGACGAAAGCTGACAGATGCCAACAAACTGAAAAGCTGATCATCAAACTGTTGGCGCACCCTCTCCACAAATTCCATCGCTACTTGCCGTTCCTCGTCCGTCAAGTAAAGAGCCACTTATCAACCCAACCTGGGCTTCTTGCAACGAGTCGCCGAAGCATT
>CAYNKW010000212.1:3921-7456 GCA_964397845.1 uncultured Anaerolineae bacterium | reverse complement strand
CTAACGAGATGGATGAGAATCTGTAGATGACAAAGATCGGCGTCCTGGCCCTGCAAGGGGCTTTCATTGAACACACGAGCAAGTTGCATCAGTTGGGGGTGGATGCAGTCGAGGTGCGACTGCCAGAGGGACTGTCCGATCTGGATGGATTGATCATCCCCGGCGGCGAGAGTTCCACCATCGGCAAGCTGGCCGTGCAATACGGCCTGGTCGAGCCCATAAAAGCTATGGCCAGGGACGGAAAACCGGTGTGGGGCACCTGTGCGGGAATGATTCTCCTGGCCCGCGACATCGGCAGCAGTGGCCATCCCCCTCTCGGTCTCATGGACATCACTGTTCAGCGCAATGCCTTCGGCCGTCAGGTGGACAGCTTCGAGGTGGATATGGATGTGCCGGCTCTGGATGCTGTCAGTGAGTGGGGCGAGAAGGGCAAGACCTTTCATAGCGTCTTCATTCGTGCTCCACTCATCAAGGCTGTTGGGCCAGAGGTGAAGGTGTTGGCACGACTGGAGGATAGAACCATCGTCGCGGTCCAGCAAGAGAAGCTTTTGGCAACCTCCTTTCATCCCGAATTGACCCTGGACTCGCGTTTCCATCGTTACTTTCTCAGCCTGGTTCCTCGAAACCGGTGACTGGATGCTGACCGCTACTTATCCTGGTCCTCTGTCACCTCACTATTTTCTCCGCCCGCATCCCTGCCAGTCGAGTGCGTTGGGTCTGGCGAGGGATACTGCTTCCCACCATCCTCATTCCACTACGCTGGCCTTTTCTTTTGGGTAAAAGTGTGGTAATATTAGGCTAACACGAGGAGGGGATGAACTGCACAGGAGGTGACGCGTGAGCGCTGATAGTGGGGACGAAACTCGCGAAAACAGTCCAGGAGCCAGGCAAGCACTAGCCTTCTTTCTCGTGGCGATGTGCGTCGGCGTCCCGGGCCTCTTGTTGGGAGGTCCCATCGTCGGTTACTTTGCCTTTCTTTTGTTTGGTATCCTCTTTGTTGTCTTTTTCTCGGGCGACAAGCGCCGCCTTTGTCTGGTCTTCTACCTCCTTCTGGCCGTCGGGCTCCTCGTTGGCGGGCTGACCTATTCCAGGCTAAACAGCAAAGCGACCGCCGCTCAACTCAGCAGTTTGCCGCTGATCGGATCGCTGCTGAAGCATACGGCCATAAAGATGGGGGTGGCCATCCTGGCAGGATTGACTGGCGGCCTTCTGGCCATTGGCCTGCCGCTGTGGCTCACCGTCTTTATCAGCGCGGAGTGGATGCTGGCCCTGCGCGAGACGTATGATCTGGATCGCAAGCTGGCCACGAAACTGCTGCTTTACCTGGCGCTGGGCATAGACGAGTCCTATGCCATTGCTGACGAAGGAGAGATCAAAGAGACCAAACCCCAGGGTCCGCTGGCCATATTTGGCGCGCCGGCCGTCGTCGTAGTCAAGCCCTACAACGCTGTGGTGCTGGAAAGCGGTGGCCGGGTCACTCGCATTGAGGGGCCGGGGCTGGTGACCCTACGGAAACATGAAATAGTCAAAGCCATCGTCGATCTGCGAACCCAGGGGGGCACTTTTGACATGCAGGCCCTGACCAAGGACAACGTACCGCTGGCGTTCAGGGGATCCGTCGCGTTTCGCATCGAGTCGTGGAAGAAAGCCCGAGATAGGGGCGATAAGGGAGACTTTGAAACCAAAGGCTTCACGGGTGTCATATCCGGTCCATACCCCGTATACCGGCGGACGCTCCACCGGGCTGTGTACGGGGTCAAAGCTGGCAAGGACTGGCAATCGCAGACAATAGGCATGGCGGCCGGGCGAGTCGCCGCGGCTATCCGGGGTCTTCGGGTTGACGAGATCTTTGTGGTAGACGAAAACGAACGGGTGACCATGGAGCGAAGCACCCTTCTGGACATCACTGATCGTGCCAAGCCCAAAGCTATCGAGACCGGACGCCGGTGGGGAGTAAAAGTCAACAGTCTGAATGTCTTTTCGATAGAGATGCCTGAAGAGGTACAGAAAGAGTTCCTGCGCCGGTGGGGTGCTCCCTGGCGGGGTTGGCAAGCACTGATCGAAGCCGAAGCCAAGCGCCGGGTAGCTATTACCGGGGCGGAGGGTGAGCAAGAAGTGACCAGATTCCAGGCAGATGCCAAGAGGTGGAAGATCGTCACAGAGGCTCTGGCAAAGTTAGAAGCCAAGGAGCACGAGATAGAGGCCGAGAAGCGCGTTGCTCGATCGAAGCGCGAGATCGCGGAAGCAGCAGGCGAGGCAACTCTGATAAAGGCCAAAGCTCAGTCCGATTCTCAACGCATCAGGGCACGTGCCAGCGCCGAGGCCGAAGCCGCCTACCTTCGGCATTTAGCGGAAGCACTCCTGGAAACCCTGGGGGAAGAGGGCATTAAAGAGTTGCTGGTAGAAATAGTCAGAGAGAGATTTGATCTGAATCAGATGCGCCGGCTGGCCAGCATTATGGATTTCCCCTCGCAGAGGATTCTCTTGGGGGGACGGCAAAATCTCCCAGAATGGGGCCCTGAAGAAAGAGGTCAGGAGGAAAAGCCTGATGTGGAAGAGTAATGCGGCAGATTGTTTCAGCACGTTGACAAAGAGTATCTAGGCAGTTCATCGCCCCTTGTTCTGTAGTTCAGCGACTCTTACCAGATGCCAGATGGACAGAGGAGAGGGATTTTATGCCCACCTGCCAAACCTGTCGAGGCGAATACACAGAACACACCTGGCTCTGCCCGGAATGTAAAGCGCCCTTTGTGCCGGACACCCGTGGCGGAGGCCAGGTATGCAGTCAGTGTCAGCAGAATTCCTTCGACCGTCGCCTTTGCCCTCGCTGCCAATCAGACGTGCGTGCGCGGGAAAAGATACGCGCTGAAGGGAACCCTATTGCCAGGAATCCTGTGCCCTATTTACCCACCCTGGTCGCTCTCATCGGCACAGTCTTTCAGTGGCCGCCACACCTGCTGGGCAGCATTCTGGCCATTGCACTCTCGCTGATCGCATTCTTTATCTTATCCGACAAGTCCCCTGCGTTCTGGCTCTCCGGGTGGGAAGGTGAGTTCAAGTCAAAGTCAGGCGTCTCTATCGTGGCCATCGAGCTTGGCGCGTTCCTGGCCGGTCTGGCGATGGCTCTGCTAACCATCGTGCTCATCAAATATTGGATCCAGCCGCCTGCTGCTCCTGGGTTTTTTGAAAAACTCATTGTTTCTCTGACCTACAGCCTGTCGTTTGTCCTATTCACGGTAGCCCTGACTGCTTTGTTGGTCAATAGACAGGTAATGAAATTCAATCGGCAAGTGCCGCAACCAGTCTTTGTGGACAGCCGACGCCTGTTGGAACTGGTGCTGGACGAGGTGGCGAAACAACTCGGCCTGAAAAACGTGCCCAAGGTGAGCCGCTTTGAGCGCATTGGAGACGTAGGTATTCGAGTGTTCGCCCGCCAGAGAGGTGGCGCGGAATGGGAGATCCTTGCCGATAAGTGGGGCCGCATTCGCTCTCTCAACCCGGTAGTCGAGGAGTGGTAAACAGCAGACGCTAACCT
>CAYNKW010000212.1:0-3821 GCA_964397845.1 uncultured Anaerolineae bacterium | reverse complement strand
CCTGGACATCCTCTACGACAAATTGATCATCTGACCCTATGCCCTGGTCGTCACTGTCGTTGTTGTCACGAGGAGAGCGTGGTGAGTGAGATAAAACAAGAGGTATTGCTGGGAAACGAGGCGGTGGCCAGAGGGCTGGTGGAGGCTGGTTGCCACGTGGTGGCTTCCTATCCTGGCACACCGAGTTCCGAGATTTTGCCCGGAGTGGTGCGCTTTAAAAGGGAGTTGGGCCTGAACACCCACGTGGAATGGTCCATCAACGAGAAGGTGGCCTACGAGGTGGCTCTGGCAGCCAGCTACACCGGCAAACGGGCCGCAGTAATCATGAAGCAGGTGGGACTCAACGTGGCCGCCGACCCGCTGATGAGTTCGGCTTACACCGGGGTCAAAGGGGGGTTTGTCGTCATCTCATGCGATGATCCCGGCCCCCACTCCTCCCAGACCGAGCAGGATACCCGCTTCTTCGCCATGTTTGCCAAGGTACCGGCCCTGGACCCCTCCAGCCCGCGGGAGGCCAGGGATATGGTCAAGGCCGCCTTTGAGCTCTCGGAGAAATACAGTATTCCGGTCATCCTGCGCCCGGCCATCCGCATCTGTCACGCCCGGCAGAACATTGCCTTCCGGCCCGTGCCTGAACTGGAGCGCCCCGCCGCCTTCGAAAAAGACCCCGCTCACTGGGCGGCTACTCCCCGCTTCCGCTACGTCCTGCACAAGGAACTGAATGAAAAGCTGAAAGCCATCGAGGCGGATTTCGAGCAATCAGAGCTGAACGTGCGCCACGAGGGATGGGACAACCGCCTGGGTTTTATCGCCGGTGGGGTCAGTTATTCCATCCTGCTGGACACCCTGCAGGAAATAGGACTGAAGGATCAATTCCCTATCTTCAAGATAGGCACACCCTACCCCTTGCCCCAACAGTTGGTGGCCAACTTTATCGCTGGCTGCGGGCGGGTCCTGGTTCTGGAAGAGCCCGATGCCGTCATCGAGTTGCAGATCCGAGACAAAAGCAAAGTGCTGGGGCGTCTCACCGGCACGGTGCCCGCTGCAGGCGAGTTGGTTCCCCGGGTCATCTACAGGATTCTGGCGGGATTGGTGGAGGAACTGGGTCTGCCGTTGGGCCCCCCCCTCGATCTTGAGGAGTTGGACAAGCTGGTGGCCGGCCTGAAGCTCCCCGTCCGCCGGCCGCGCCTGTGCCCGGGCTGTCCCCACAGAGCGGCCTTTTACGCCCTGAAGCGGATCCTGGGTTCCAAGGCCATCTACCCCAGCGACATCGGCTGCTATACCCTGGGGCTCAACTTGAGGGCCGTAGACACTTGCCTGGACATGGGAGCAGCCGTCACCATCGCCAGCGGTCTCTATCAGGCCTATCATCAGGACGGAGAAGACGTGGTCATTGCGGCTACCATTGGTGATTCTACTTTCCTGCACGCTGGCATCCCTCCCTTGGCCAGCGCCGTCCACAACCAGGCCCGCTTCATCCTGGTTGTCCTGGACAACAGCACCACGGCCATGACCGGTATGCAGCCCACGGCCGATTCGGGCCTTCTGGCCGACGGGAGGATGGGCAACCGGGTGTCCATCAAGGACCTGGTTCAGGCCTGCGGAGTGAAATTCATCGAAGAGATGGACCCCTACCGCATCAAGGACTTTGAGGCCCTGGTCAGGAGGGCGCGGGATCACATCCGGCAGAAAGATGGAGGCATTGCCGTCATCATCTCCAGGCGACCCTGTCCCCTCTATGACCCCACACCCCTGCGGGAGAACCCCGTGCGGGTAACCGTTACCGAGGAGTGTGATGCCTGCAAGTATTGCCTGACCGCCTTCGAGTGCCCGGCCCTGGTGCTGGACGAGGACCTGGGACGAGTGGTCATTGACCGGCGGATCTGTGCCGACTGCGGCGTTTGCATCGAGGTTTGTTACAAGGGGTTCATCGTTGAAGCCCCGCTTCAATCTCAATGAGCTCAATGAGGAGGCAGGAATGAACTTGCAGGTGATACTGGCCGGCGTAGGCGGCCAGGGTATCCTCTTTGCCACCAGGATATTCTCAGAACTGGCCCTGGGGCAGGGTTACGATGTCATTGGTTCCGAAACGCACGGCATGGCCCAGCGGGGGGGCTCGGTCGTCTCCCACTTGAAAATTGGCGATTACTCTAGCCCTCTGGTCAGGCAAGGCACAGCCGATATCCTCTTTTCTTTTGACCGGGATGAGGCCTACCGCACTCTGGGTTTTCTCAAGAGGGGTGGCCTCTGTTTCGTCAACAGCCCCAGGGAAGATTTCTGGGACGCGGGGATCAAAGCCTACCTGGAAAAGAACGAGATCAGGGCCTACAGCTTCCCGGCCGACAAGGTGGCCCTGGCCCTGGGCGCTCCCCGGTCGGCCAATCTGGCCCTCATCGGCTATGCCCTGAGCACGCCGGATGTACCTTTCACTTACCAGGACATTAAGGAAACCATCGTGCGAGTCAGCCCGCCGGGATTCAGAGACGTGAACTTGCAGGCTTTTGATACCGGATACAATGGAGAATGAAGAATGGAGGATGGGGGATGGAGGAATGAAGTGGGAAGCATATCTTGTTCCAACCTCGCTTGAGGAAGCCCTGGCCATGCTCAAGGAGGGTCAGGGTCAGGCACGGGTCATCGCTGGCGGCACCGATCTGATCATCCAACTGAAAAAGAAAAAGGTGACAGCCAGGCGCCTGGTGGACGTCACTAACCTCGATGAACTGAAGGGCATCGAACTGGAGGACGGTTTCATCAGGGTCGGGGCCTGTGTCACCCATCAGGAACTCGCCTCCTCCAGGTTGATCAGGGAGAGAGCGGCCGCGTTAGCCGAGGGAGCTTTGCAGATGGGCTCGCCCCAGATACGGAACGTGGGCACTGTGGGCGGCAACATAGTCAACGCCCAGCCGGCGGCTGACACCGTCATCCCTCTCATAGCCCTGGAGGCGGAGGTAGAGGTGGCCAGCAGTGAGGGCGCCCGCCGTGAGCCTCTGGGAGGCCTCTGCACGGGAGCGGGACGGTGCACGGTGGACGCTACCGCTGAGATCCTGACCGCTGTGCGGTTTCGCGCTCTGGGTTCCAACCAGGGTTCCGCTTTCGCTCGTCTGGCCAAGCGGAAGGCTCTGTCGCTGCCTATCTTGAACACAGCCGTCGTAGTCACTCTGAACGATGGGAGGGACACCTTCCAGGAGGTGCGGTTGGCTGTTGGCCCGGCGGCCCCCACACCCTTTCGCGCTCGCAAAGCCGAGGAGGCTCTGCGGGGGGCGGCAATTGAAGCGCAGGCTATTGCGGCTGCGCTGGAGCTGGCCGCTCAGGAAGCTCAGCCCAGGACCAATCCGCTGCGGGGTCGTCAGGAATATCGCCGCGAGATGGTCAAGGTGCTGCTCCGCAGGTCCATTGAGCGGGCGGTGCAGGTAGCCCAGCAGAGTTGACAGGGGGTGAAGAATGGAGAATGGGGGATGAAGGATGGAGAATGAAGAATGGGGAATGGAGGGAATGATGACGCAAACTCTGACGATGAAACTCAATGGAGAGAAAGTTAGCGTCCAGGTCGAGCCCTGGGCTATGCTGGTGGAGGTGCTGCGCGATCAATTGGAGCTCACGGGCACAAAAGTAGCCTGCGGCGAGGGGGAATGTGGAGCCTGCACGGTGCTGTTGGACGGCCAGCCGGTGAACTCTTGTCTGGTGCCGGCCCTCAAGGCCCAGGGCCGGGAGGTGATGACCGTGGAGGGTCTGGCCTCTCTGGGGGAACTGCACCCCCTGCAGAAAGCCTTCGTCGAGCACGGCGCGGTGCAGTGCGGCTATTGCACGCCGGGGATGCT
>CAYNKW010000211.1:5955-7458 GCA_964397845.1 uncultured Anaerolineae bacterium | reverse complement strand
GCCGACGGCGTGCTCATCGGCGGCTGCCACCCCGGCGACTGCCACTACCAGAGCGGCAACTATAAGGCGCGGCGGCGCGTTGCCATTCTGAACGAGATCCTCGACCAGATGGGCCTGGAAAAAGGGCGCGTCTGGCTGCGCTGGATATCGGCCAGCGAAGGGCAGTACTTTGCCGACACGGTGACCGAGATGGTGGCCGCCCTCAAGGAGATGGGCCCCAACCCGGCGAAGGATTTGTGGGCGACATAGTTGGTAGATTGGAAAACTGGTAAATTGATAACTGGTTTTGCATATTCATGTTCATCGCACCAATTTACCACCTACCGATTACCAGCAGAGAGGAACGCATATATGACGCTAACATCGCAATTAGAAATTCAGAATTCCGTGCCGGAGACGGTGGCCGATCTGTTGCGCAGGTTGATGGAACAAGACGTGGTGGACGCGCTGTTGGTGCCGCAGCGACTGTCCACGGGGAACAACGTGGTGCAAACTCTGGTGCGCGATCCAGACAGGCTGGAGCGCATTGACCCCTTTGCCCCGGTGATGCCGGTCATGTCGGCCAAGCTGGCGGGCAACGTGACCAAATTGGGCGCCGCCGGCCGGGTGGGTCTGGTGATGCGCTCCTGTGAACTGCGTGGCTTCATTGAGTTAGTCAAGCTTCAGCAGGCCAGCATGGAGGAAGTGATCACGATCGGAGTGGATTGCCTGGGCACCTACGAGATGACCGATTACGCCCGGCTCATTGCCGAAGGGGTGGATCCCACAGCCGAGGCGCTGGCCGCTGCCGCCGAAGGACGCGTGGCTCCTCGCAAAGGCTACCAGTTCCGCACTGCCTGCCAAATGTGCGAATACCCCACACCGCGCTTTGAGGATGGCTACCGGCCCGACATCGCCATCGGGCTCATCGGCGTGGACGGCGGCGGACTACTGGTGGAAGCCCGTGATGACCGTTCGGCTGAGGGCTCACGACGAAGCCTGGCCGAGACGATGGGCCTGACGCCCGCCGATGCTCCTCCTGGTCGCGCGGCAGCGCTGGAAAAGCTCATCGCCAAACGTATCGCCGAGCGCGACCGCCGCTTCACCGACTTTCGCGCCCAGGTGGGCGGCCTCGACGGGCTGCTGGCCTACTTTTCCACCTGCATCCGCTGTCACAACTGCATGATCGCCTGCCCCATCTGCTACTGCCCAGAGTGCATTTTCCGCACACCGACCTTCGATCACACCTCGGAGCAGTATTTCCGTTGGGCCGACCGCAAAGGCGCCATCCGCATGCCCACCGACACGCTCATCTTTCACATCACGCGCATGAACCACATGAGCACGTCGTGTGTAGGCTGCGGCATGTGCACCAGCGCCTGTCCCAACGACATCCCGGTGGCTACTGCCTTTCGCGCCGTGGCAGAAAAGACGCAGGCCATCTATGATTACATAGCGGGTCGCAGCCTGGAAGAGGAGGTGCCATTAGCGACGTTCCGCGAGGATGAGTTGACGGCGTTGGGA
>CAYNKW010000211.1:0-5855 GCA_964397845.1 uncultured Anaerolineae bacterium | reverse complement strand
AGCCAATCCAAACAGTCGGTCTCATAGATTTGATAGGCCATTGGCCTGTCCTTTCAAGCTACTGAATTGAAGAGGTTTTCCAGTTCTTCATTGGTTGTCGGTTGACCAATTTTGTAGACGGTTCGCTTCTCGCGAATTGCTGGGTCTCGCTGCTGTTCGGCCTGGCGCAGACGTTCAAAATCGGAGAGAGGAATGATCACCGCGCGTGCTTTGCCGAACCGTTTGACGACGTAGCGGGTGCCGTTGTTGTATACGTCTTCAATCAGTGCAGAGAAGTGGGTTTTAGCTTCGGAGGACTGAACAGAGCGTGTATCCGATTCGATTACCATCTCATTCACCTTATATGTGGGTCAAGTTGACCAACTTATGAAGAAAGTATAGCACAGGTTTCCTGGATTGTCAAGTAAAACTGCAATACCTTCAGGAGGTTGCTATGTCCGAAGAACTGATCCCCATTTACATCATGGGCAAGGAATACCAGGTGCCATCCAGCCTGACGATCATGAAAGCGCTAGAGTACGCGGGCTACAAGCTGGTTCGGGGCGCCGGCTGCCGGGCCGCTTTCTGCGGGGCGTGCGCCACCGTTTACCGCCTGCCGGGCAGCTACCGACTGGAGGTCGGTCTGGCCTGCACGACGATGGTTCAGCCGGGCATGTACCTGGCGCAGATACCGTTCTTCCCGGCTGGCCGGGCGGAGTACAAGCTGGACGAGCTTTCGCCGACCTTTGGCACGCTGGCCAGCCTCTACCCGGAACTGTTACGCTGTCTCGCCTGCGGCACCTGCACCAAAGCCTGCCCGCAAGAGATTGACGTCAAGCAGTACATGGCCGACGCCATGCGGGGCGACATCGCCGCCGTAGCCAACCGCTCCTTCGACTGCATCATGTGCGGACTGTGCGCCGCGCGCTGCCCGGCCGAGGAGTCGCAGTACAACATCGCCATTCTGGCCCGGCGGCTGTACGGCAAATACCTGGCCCCCCAGGCGCAACACCTGGCCGAGCGGGTGGCTGCCATTGAGACCGGCGAGTTCGACGCCGATTTGGCCGAGCTAAAATCGTTGCCCATTGACAAACTGCGCAAGCGATACAACGAGCGGGATATTGAACCGGCATAGATTGCAATCTGCAATCTGATGGGAGGATAGAATGAGTTACACCCCAGAGATGCGAAAATCCATCGAGCGCGTGGTCGCTACCCGGTCACGACGATTGAGCGAGACCTGGCCGATGATGAGCCCGGCCGAGAAGCAAGAGATCCTGCAAAAATTCCACCCCGATTACAAGCTGGAAGGAATGCGCGAGCTCCGCGTCGGCCCCCAAAAAGGGATTCGTATGCCGTTAGAGTTGGCCGACGTCATGGAGGGTTACAGCCACCTGACTGCCGGCGCACTGGATCTCTCACAGGTGGACATTGAGACCGACGTGCTGATCATCGGCGGTGGCGGGGCAGGATCGGCGGCGGCGCTGCTGGCCCGCCAGCACGGCGCCCGGGTGGTCATGGCCACCAAGCTGCGGCACGGCGACGCCAACACCATGATGGCCCAGGGCGGCATCCAGGCCGCCGACCGGCCAGGGGACTCGCCGGCCATTCATTACCTGGACGTGATGGGTGGCGGGCACTATGCCAACTATCCCGGCCTGGCAGAAGTGCTGGTCAGGGACGCGCCGCTGGTCATCAAATGGCTGGAAGACCTGGGCTGCATGTTCGACAAACTACCCGATGGCACGATGGTCGAAGCCCACGGCGGCGGCACCTCGCGCAAGCGGATGCATTCCGCCCGTGACTATTCCGGGGCCGAGATCATGCGCACCCTGCGGGATGAGGTGCGGAGCTATCCCAAAGACATCATTGTTATAGAGTTTGCCCCGGCGATTGAACTGCTCATGGACGACGAGGGCCAGGCAGCCGGCGCGGTGCTGATGAACCTCGAGACGCAGGCACATTGCGTGGTCAAGGCCAGGACCACCATCCTGGCCACCGGCGGCGGTGGACGGCTGCACTACCAGGGCTTTGCCACAACCAATCATTACGGGGCCACCGGCGATGGCCTGGTGCTGGCCTACCGCGTTGGCGCCAGGCTGGACTTTCTGGACACAATGCAGTACCATCCCACCGGCGCGGCCTTCCCCGAGCAGATCGTTGGCTTGCTGGTGACAGAGAAGGTGCGTGGCCTGGGCGCCCAGGTGTGCAACGTTGATGGCCAGCAGTTTGTCTATCCGCGCGAGACCCGTGACGTGGAGGCCAGCGCGCTCATCCGCGAGTGTGCAGAGCGCGGCAAGGGCGTCGAGACTCCATCGGGCATGGTGGGCGTGTGGCTCGACTCGCCCATGATTGAGCTGATCCAGGGGCCGGGCACCATCCAGAAGGCCCTGCCGGCCATGGTGCGCCAGTTCGGCCGCTTTGACATTGACATCGTCCAGGACCCCATCCTGGTCTATCCCACGCTGCACTACCAAAACGGCGGCGTGGCCCTGGGGGTCAACGGCGAGACCAGCGTGCCCAACCTCTACGGAGCCGGCGAGATCTCGGGCGGCGTGCACGGTCGCAACCGTTTAATGGGTAACTCGTTGTTAGAGATCAACGTCTTTGGGCGACGGACTGGCGCAGCAGCCGCCGAGCGGGCCAAAGAGGTGACGCTGGGCAAACTCACCCTGGCCCACGTGGACGCCTGGAACAAGGAAGTGGCGGCACTGGGCCTCAAAGAAACCCAAAAGTCGCCGATGTTGCTGCCCGATTACACCCGCCCGCAGAGGTAAGAAGCGTAGCCGCGATTTCTATTCTCCATTCTTCATTCTATCCCGCATCCCCCAGGCAGATGCCCAATCCACGCGCCGTGACCAGCAGGTCGCTGTCCAGCGGCACCACCCGCAGTTCGTGGATTGCTTCCTTCAGCAGGATAGTAACGATGCGCGTGTTGCGCAGAGCCACCATGTGACCGAACTTGCCTTCGGCCACCGCTCGCACCGCCGCCGCGCCGAACCGCGTGGACAGGATGCGATCGAAGGGACTGGGAGTGCCGCCGCGTTGCACGTGGCCCAGCACCGTCACCCGAATTTCGTTGCCGGTCATTTTGCCCAGCTCGTCGGCCAGCCATTGGCCGATGCCGCCCAACCGCCTGGGGGCCAGGGGGTCACGGCTCTGCTGGTAGATCTGCTCCCCACCGACGGGTCTGGCTCCCTCGGCGACGACGATGATACTGAACTTGTGCCCGGTGCGGTTGCGCTTTTCGATCTTTTCCTCTATGCTCTCCAGGCGGAAAGGGATCTCTGGGATGAGGATGACGTCCGCCCCCCCGGCCAAACCGCTGCGCAGGGTCAACCAGCCGGCGTCACGGCCCATGAGCTCGACGATCATGATGCGGTGATGGCTCTCGGCGGTAGTGTGGAGCTTGTCAATCGCCTCGGTGGCTGTGCCCAGCGCCGTGTCAAAGCCAAAGGTGATATTGGTGCCGGCCAGGTCGTTGTCAATCGTCTTGGGCACGCCCACCACCGGCACGCCCCGCTGAAAGAACTCGTAGCCGATTGTCAGCGAGCCATCGCCGCCGATGACGATGAGCGCGTCCAGGCGCAACTCGCGGATGCGCGACATCACCTCGCCCGACACGTCCCGCTCGACGATCCGGCCGTCTTTCTTTCGCACCTTGTAGGCAAAGGGGTTGGCCCGGTTAGAGGTGCCCAGGATAGTGCCGCCCCGGGGCAGCAGCCCGCGCACATCGGTCAAAGTCAGTTCGCGCACGCGGTCGGGCAGGATGAGCCCCTCAAAGCCATCCTCGATGCCCAGCACCTGCCAGTCGTAGACGTTGATGGCCGTCTTGACTGCCGCCCGAATGACGGCATTGAGGCCGGGGCAATCGCCGCCTCCGGTGAGCAGTCCAATCCGCTCGATCCTCTCGTCCACGAGTTCACCTCCTCCAATCATGGAAACATCCGCTCCGTCCACTGAATCGCATCCACCGGGATGCCGCCGACGCGCAGCTCCCAGTGCAGGTGCGGTCCGGTCGAAAGGCCGGTAGTGCCCACGTAGCCCAGCAGTGAGCCTGAAACGACCGGCTGCCCGACTTCCACCGCGATGCCGGAGAGATGCCAATACCCGGTAAAGACGCCCAGGCCGTGATCCACGATGACGGCGCTGCCGCGCACGGCCAGCGCCTCGGCCAGGACGACGACGCCAGAAGCCGGAGCATAGACCGGTGTCCCTTCGGCGCCGCCAAAATCGGTGCCGGCGTGATAACTGGTGGCCGGGCCGCCGTTGTAAGAGCGACGGGAGCCAAAGGGCGAGGTAATGCGCGGCTTTTCCACCGGCACCTGAAAGAGACCGCTCCACAGCTTTTCTGGCCGGTAGCCACCAAAAACGACTGCCAGCCTTTCGCGTTCCTGGCGCAGCAATTCCGGATCGAGCAAGCTCCCCTTGCCGGGCGGCAGGGTGATATAGTCGGTCTGGAACTCGCCGGCCGCTACCTGGACGATGTGGGTGATGCGGGTGGTGATGCGGGTGGTGTTGCCCACAACGTCCACGGCGGTCAATTCCAGGGGGTAAGGACCCGGCTGCGCTATGACATGGATGCCGATGAGGGCCCAGTAAGTGGCTTCTCCACCGACGAACCGCACCAGCCGCCCGTCGAACGTGCCGCTGAGGGTTACCTCGCGGTCGGTGCTCACGTGGACGGCGACGGTCTGCCCCTGCATGGCCGGCGTGGGTCTGAACAGCAGCGCAGTGAACGGCGGGATCAGGGCCTGTTCTTCAACGTCGTCACCGGGACCGGGAATGACCAACCGCTGCCCGAGGTGAATGATGTTGGGGTTGCTCAGGTCGTTGACCTGGGCAATGGCCCACACCGTGGTGTTGTAACGCAGCGCGATGCGCGCCAGCGTCTCGCCCGGCTGGACGACGTGGATCACCGTCTGCGACGGGGGTGGGGGTGCGCCTTGCGGCGTCGGAACCGCCAGCGATTGCCCGACAAAGATGAGGTTGGGGTTGACGATGCCGCTCGCCTGAGCGATCGCTTCGACGGTGGTGTTGAAGCGCTGGGCAATGAGCCACAGTGTGTCGCCGGGCTGGACAATGTAGTCTGTGGAGAGAGTTGGGGGCGGAGAGACCGCCGATGCCGGGATGATCAGTCGCTGACCCACGTGGATGAGGTTGCGGTCGGCCAGGTCGTTGGCAGCGACGATGTCGTCCACGGTGACGCCGTAGGTCTGGGCGATGCGGAACAGCGTCTCGCCCGCCTGGACGACGTGCACCGTCTGCTCCTGCGTTGGCGGCGCAGCGGCGACCACGCCCGGACAAGCGCTCGCCAGCAGGAGGGCCACCAGAAAGGCGATGACAATTCGACGCGCTGGTGCTACCATAAGCCACACCTCGCTTCAGCGGTGACAACCATCCTTCAGCGGGAGACATTATAGCACGTGAATCGGCGCAGGGCAAACCGGCCCGATCCTTCTTCCCAAAAGACGTCTTCTGTGCTATAATATCTTATGTCTGCCGTTGCCGGCACAGCCAAGGGCATCAATGCCGGGCCGGGTTTCGGATCTATGAGGGGGGAGTCATGGGCAATGGGCCTGTCAAAAAAACCGACAAAGAAGACATCGATTCCTTGAAAAGACAGATAGAGAATCTGCAAGATAATCTGCGGCTGATTGAAGAGAGAATATCAGAGTCCGTTGTTCCAAGCAAAGTGCCACTGCAGTTGGTAAAAGACAAGCGAGAGCTAGAGGAAAAAATTGCCGGCCTCGAAGCTGAACTCGCGCAAGCAGAGTCTGCCGATGTCAACTCAGCGGCCAGGCAAGTGGTGAGTGAGCAGGAGGAACAACGCATAGGCGCTGGCGAGGCAGAAGTTGGTGCCACCTTAATCGGCC
>CAYNKW010000210.1:0-7491 GCA_964397845.1 uncultured Anaerolineae bacterium | reverse complement strand
AATTGCAGATACTCTTCAACAAGCATGATTGCCTCCCGTTTTCTGATGCCAGTTTATCTTGTGGCCTGGGCGGGCTAACGGCCCCGAGATAAGCCGCCCGCCTCACAGGGTCGGCTTCATTGAGTAGTTATGCGGACGCACAGTGCAACGCTGCGTTCCGTATAACGGCTGCGAGCTAAGCCGCAATGCGGCTGACGCAGTGGGACCAAACTTGGCCCGAAACGCTCAAAAACAAAAACGACCTCAAGACGAGACTCAATAGCATTGTCGGCTTCAGCGAGTTGTTGGGCGGAATCTTGGCAAAACATGACCGAGCTAGTCAAGGATAGTTCTTCATCACCGCCGGCAGATAGACTCGATAGGGCAAGGGAATCCTAACCAACGCAATGCCCAAGTAGTTGGAGGATTCGCCAGCTCTAGACTTGCGGACCACGATGCGGTGCCACCCGTCTTGTGGAGCGAGAAACTGCACCATCTCGTAATTGTTGTCGAGACTTGTGGAACTGGCTCCGGAAATGTAATCTCCGTCGGGATCTTTGACGCGCAGATCCAGGTCAGTATCCAACCGGTCAAAGCTGTAATCGTTGCCCGGCGTATCGGCGTGCGCCCACCATGCAATAGCCACCCGGATCAGGTCGCCTTGATCAGCGTCAAAGAGGTATTCTTTGTCGGTGCCCACCGGAAAGCCAGAGTTGCTGATGTAGTATCGCCACCAACAGGAAGTATAACAAGGGTCCACGGTAGTCCCTTGCCAATAAGCTACTGTATCGGCCAGATCCGCGTTGATCGCTCCCGCTCCATCTTTCAAGTCACCTTGCCCTTTCACGATGATTGAGGGGCCTTCGATGTTGTGAGTGGCTGAGGCCATGATAATCGCCCGGAGAGCCTCCGGATAGTACTTCAGATGGAAATCTCGGTCAACGAGCAGCGCCGCTAATCCGGCTACCTGGGGAACGGCTATACTTGTTCCTTCCACTTGGTAAAGCATATTGTTACTTCCCAGAACGAGTACGTCTTTCCCAACAGCAACAACCTCCGGCTTCTCACGGTCGTCGTGGGAGCTATCTGGGTTAAGATAAGCCGAGTTCGACCACATTTGATCGTCAGACCAATTGGCGTTGTTGTTATCCTCAATTGCGCCAACGGTGAGGACATTCCAGGCTTTACCAGGGCTCATGATGTAGCCGCCGCTGTTACCCGCTGCGTTCACCACCAGGCGAAATCGCTGGCGTGTCCAGTAATCGTAAGCCCGGTCGGTCCAGCGCAAAAAGGCATCCTCTTCGAAACCACCACTACTGTTGAGAATTCGCGCTCCCTCATCGAATGCCCATTGTATGGCTAATATGTCATCAGCTTGTGTGCGATCTTCACCAACACTCAAAATGGTCGCTCCATAGGCAATGCCTCTATACGTGCTGTGAAAACTGGCCGCTGCGCTGGCCACTTGAGTTGCGTGGTTTCTGAGGTCGGGGTCGTTGATTCCAGGTCTGGAAGTGGGTGATAGATGCAGAAATGTGTTGCTCGAGTCAACATTGCCTGGGTCGAGGATGGCGATAGTCACGTCATCGCCATCGTACCCTCGGCTCCAAACCTCAGGAGCCCGCGAGGTGGGTGCAGCCGAATCCATCTCAGATTGCTTCTTGGCCTCAACGAGATAGATGGTGCTCACATCTTCCCGCTTGCTCAATTCTAGAATCGCCTGCTTGGGCAGCTCTATTGCGAACGAAGGGAGCCCCTCGTAAGTAGTGACGGTGAAGCCCTGGCGCTCTAGTTCCGCCGCCAGTGGTTGAGTGCGAACCTGGCTCTCGGTGTTCAGAAAGGCGACGTATTCTGCTTCGATTTGCTCGGCCAGTTCCGGGTCGTCTACATCCCAGGGTATCTTGGAATGCTCCAAGGCAGCCCTGGCTTCTGGATATTTGGCCGCCAATGCATCAAAAGCTGCGTCCTGCTGCTCGGCCAAAGTCTGTCCCGGTTGGGCTGCCATCCACACCGCCACGGGTACGGTGTCATCGTCTTTCAGCATTTGCAGTCGCTCATAGAGGGCCGGTTCCAGTTTGCCGTAGCGGGCTTGATGTGCCTGGGCTTCCGCTGCCAAGAGAGCGGAGATGTCTTCTTCTATCCGGCCATCGGCCAGGTCTACCAGCAGCTTGTAGATCTGACCTTCTGGCCGGTTGTCCAGCAGAGTGACCACCTGGAACTTTCGTCCCAGGGCAGGATATTCGGTGGGGTGATCAGCGGCGATGGTCAGCGCTTCGGCGGGGATGTTCTCGCGCTTGGCGATGTATGCCAGAGCCTTTTGGGCCGCCTCTGAAGGCATGGGCTGAGGAGGCACCGGGGTGGGCAATGGTGAATCGAACAGCGAAGCAGGGGCATTGAGTGGCGATTGGAACAATCCCGGCCCGGAAGCTGCGCCAGGATCCGCTTGGTCAAGAGCGATGACGATCAATAGGGCCAGTGTCAATGTCAGAGCAATAGGAAACAGTCTGCGAGTCATGAATTCGTTGCGCATCTTACACCTACATCATGGAATATCGTGCGTAACTGAAGTAATTACAGCCCCATCCGCGACCACGTTGAACGTGACATCCCGAGCCCAGGCACCTAACTTTCGCACCTGAACCAAATGATAGGGGGAGGTCACCACAGCATTTTTCTTCATATCGGGTTGGGGTTCTTGAAGCCGGACGACGACGGCCACTTTGCCTTCTTGGCAAGTGATACGCTCGATTTGAATATTGTAACCGTCGGTTGGCTTCCAACCCTGGAACACGATTAGGGCGAAGTAAGTGTCATAGTCCAGCATCTGAAGCTGGGTTTTGGCATCTTCGGTAACCCAGTTATCCAAATTGGCTACTTCTCCTGGCCGAGCAATGACCATCAGCCCCGGCTCACGAGCCTCGTAGGGTGGTCCTATATCGGCTTTTAGCTTCTGTTCGATGGTTTCAAAAAGCAAAACGGTTTCTTGGGGTGAACGAGGTGTTTCCGTGCCGGCATTTTGTTCGGTGGCTCCAGAGGGCAAATTGGTTTCTTGGGATTGACAGGCACTTGCCCCGAACACAAGCACCAATAGCAGTAATAAACGACCCGTACATCCTTGTTGAGCATACGGTCTTCTTAACATTACCCTCTCTCCTTTCTATTTGCCAATGAACTCACACTTCGATTGAAGAAGGTGAATTCCGCCCAACGGTATCGAGATAAGCCGCCCGCTTCACAGGGTCGGCTTCATTGAGTAGTTAGGTAGGCGCGAGCAGTGCGAGTGTCCACCTAACGGCGGAGCTAAGCTGCGCGGCGGGTTTGCCTGAGATCCTCCTCCGCCCGCCTCCGACTCTCCCCAGCCGTCCAGACACAACCGCGGCGAAGCCGCGTCAGCTTAAGCGACTGGTTGGGCCGCCCACTATCTTTCAAAACCTTTCTTCTTGAACACATAGATCGCCCACCCAAACGTCTCCCGCCCCCACCTCAGGTAATTCTCCTTATTCTGCTGTACTCGTTTCAACACCTCTTCCACATCAGGATCGTCCGGATGCTCACTCGCCCACTCCTCCGCTGCATACCACTGCAGCCCTTCATATCTGTCCCAGTCATCTTGGTTGCTCACCAACGTGTAGACCAGCTTCAATCCAAGCTCTTGCCCAACCTTCACGTTTTCGTAATGCGTGCCATACGCGCTACATTCTTCACCGATAGCCTCCAAATACTCCGCTGTCGGCTCTCGTCGCCAGTACGGCTCTCCCACGACCACCCAGCTTCCGGGCGCTGCCATCTCGTTCAACGCCTTCAACGTCCCTCTATGCCCGCCATAGATCCAGCTCGCTCCGATACAGGCCACCAAATCGAAACTCTCCTGCTCCTCCGGCTTATAATCCGCCCCGTCCATCTCCAAGAAACTCAACTGAGCATCTGGAATACGTTGCTGATATTTTTCCTTGGCATCTGAAACACAGTATGGCGAGAGATCGACTCCTATTCCTTCAATATCATACTGCTCCGCCAACCGGATGATGAATTCTCCCTTACCCGTGGCAATCTCAAGTAGTCGATCTCCAGGCCCTGATCGAAGGAGAGCGATCAGTTCCTCGAACTTCTCAACACTCATCGGGTTGCAGACAACATGTTCTCGATGTGTAATATCAAAGAATTTCCATCGGTCCATCCTGAAACTCCTTCTCGATGGGCGGCCCAACGGCGCGGCGGATAACCCGCCAGCGCCAGGCCATGAAGCCCGACCGAAGGGAGGGGTTCATGGGCGGCGATGGTCGGGTTCATCCGCTTGATAGGCGGAGGCGAGCGTCAGCGAGCCGAAGGCTAGCAAGCGGATGGCCGGAGCGCAGCGGAGGCATCCACCGCGCCGATTAGCCAAGTCGGGTGGAAGCCGTTGTTAGGCGGCTTTTTTGCTTTTACAGCACCCTCGCTTCCCTTTTCCTTCTTCCGTTACCAGTTCCTGCCATATGGCACAACATTAGTTAGCACGCCTTTACTCTGGTTACGAAAAAACTATCCAATGTACTCAGTCAAACAATCCCTCTGCACTCAATAACCCCAACGTTTTTAGAATATCCTTGAGACCCTGTAAGTGATCCAATGCACGTTGAAGGTTTTGCACCTCGAAGTATCCGACAGAAGTTCTGAAGCCTTCGTCCAACGACACTATCTCATCCTTGAACCTGTCCAACTCGTCTTTTGATGATACCACGATAACTTTCTGGATTGTAGGATCACGCTTTACTCGTTGCAAATTGAGAATGGCCGAGTCTCTACTTCCTTTTCGATGCACTTCAAAGGCATATGAAATAGTGCCCAGGTTTGCAATACGACTCCTCCAGATCGCGTCAATTCGGCATCCTCGCATTACACTGAACTCTTTTTGAACCTCAAACCCTAGTCCGTCGCCGAGTTCGAGAACTTGGTCAATCACAGCATCGTGGTCAAAGTCCTCAACCGTCACAGGCGGTGTAACTGGCTTCTCTGTCCGCAAATCCTGCAAGGAGACGAAATACAGAAAGAAATCCAATTCAAATAAGTCGCCAAACTCCGGGTACTTGCTAACAATCTGGTTATGAACGTCCTGTACCAACTTGCAGAAGGCAGCGTATTGCGAACCACTGATTTGAGCGGACTTGGGTAATTGTGACTCGCTGATACCGAGACTAACTAACCCTTGTCTACTTCTGCTATTCCAAATGGGATATTTCTCGTGGTCGTGATGTGCGAGAACTTCTGAAACACAAGCTGCTCCCATCATTCGGACTCCCCTTTTGATGAGATCGAAACGTTTGGCGATAGGAGCACTATCATACAAAAGCTGCTTGAAGGCTTCTCTAATCGTTGGTAATCCTGAACGAAGCATCTCCTCAAGAAGCCAATCTTTGTTTGTCCAACTGTTAAACGACCAAAGAATATGAACGAGTTCACGCAAAGTGCCTTCTTCAAGCTCGTCAATTTCCGACTCCGCGAAGTACTTGATGAAGAATTCGTCCTTTTCCTGACGTTCCACTTGCCAATGATGACCCTCTGTTTCGAGAAACCGATGAAACTTTGGGACTAGATTTTTCAACGTGTGTGTATTGACTTTGCTCATCTATACTCTCCTGGTAAAAGTGCGTCACTGGTCTACTAAAAATCAATGTGGTTGGCGCTGGGCGTGCTAACGGTTGTGCTGAGCTGCCAGGCGGGTTTGCAATAGTGCCTTCGCTGGCAGGCTACCCACAAAATCAAGACCGACCTCGAATTTGAGCCGCGATAGCCTGGTCAGCTCCAGCACATTGTTATGCGACGAAAACCGAGAAACAGCTGTCGCAATGAACAATGCACCACCCCTATGTTTTCCCACAAGCACCCACTGCCCTAACATCCTCCCTGACCAATTATAGGAGAACCTTGTCTCCACGAATCGATTCGATGTGGCGGCGAATAGTATCGCTTTTCTCGTTTCTTTTGCTCAAGGGGGAGAACACAGTACAGACTCGGGAATCTATCTTGGGCAAGTTAGTGAGAAAACCACTCGCCTTATCAAGAAGCTCGTCAGACCTGCTCTCCTCCATAAGCCCATGCTTGCAGCACATACCAGCAACCATAAAGAGAAGAACCTTGGAACGAGCTTCAGTCACTGTGAGAAGATGACCCGATCGCTCAATGATTATGTAAGCCTCACCAAACAATTTTTGTGCCCTCTTCATATCTTCAGGCTTACCTTTTGCATAATAGATCTGAGCTAGTGTGGCAGATGCGTAATAATACTGAGCATCTCCAGAGTGTACTTCCTCAAGTAACTGTTGGGCTCCCTGATACCACTTATCATCGCGCCTTATTATCGCCATGTTAGCTCTAATTAAGGCTGCTCGGCTTCGCAATCGCAGATGGAAGTTGCGTAACCGTCCCTCATCTCTCTCAATTTCACACAACCTCGTCTCAATCTGATCAATTAACTTCCCTGCCTCGATAAAATCGTTCATCATGACATAGGCTTCGGCGGTGACAACCCTCGTTAGGAAGTCTCTGTTTTGAGGATCGAGTTCACTAGCCCTTTTGAAGTGCTCAATCGCATCCCTGGGATTATCGAAGTTAGATTCAGTGAGACCAATGTAGTAATACGCGTTTGCGATGCGCCGTTTGTGAGCGAGCTCGATTTCATCTGGTTCAGGCTCTCGACAACGGACAACCTTGTCAAGATATCGCATTGCAATTTCAGGCTGATTGGCATAGTGCGCTGCAATACCGCGAATGTAAGGGACCCGTGCACTAAATCGAGGAGGAGATTCCCCCTTTTGTACTTCTTCAAGTTCCTCGAACTCGGTTTCGAATCTACCGAGTTGTTGAGCAAAATCATCGAGATCTTGTGTCATCTTTCTGAAATCGTGCCGAGAGACTGTCGTTGCCCAATGAGACGCACGTTTTTCAATAGCTTCTCGAGTCCTCTGTATGGTATTCTGAAAATTTTGGTAGAACTGCTGCAATGGTGCAAACTTGCGGAGAGAGTCTTCCAGTTCCCCCTGGGCTTCTTCTATCTTTCCACGCGCTTGTTCTTCTGTTTTGAGATGACTTTCAAGAGTCTGTCGAACTACAGTCATGATCTTGGATACTTGCTCGACACCTGTGCGATCGATTTCGAGACGGTTCTCCAATGTCCTCTGGACAACATCCATAACCTGAGCTACTCGCTCGACACTAGAACGCTCGAATTCACGTGCTTGCTCTTCTGTTTTTCGACGACTCTCTAGCGTCTGCTGAACGACCCGCATAACTTTACCCACTTGCTCGGCACCAGTCCGGTCAATACTATCTCGTTC
This sequence comes from uncultured Anaerolineae bacterium, assembly GCA_964397845.1. Classification (GTDB taxonomy): domain Bacteria; phylum Chloroflexota; class Anaerolineae; order CAYNKW01; family CAYNKW01; genus CAYNKW01. The sequence continues at coordinate 202 of CAYNKW010000210.1, read as the reverse complement.
ATCTTCGCGGCGCGCCTGACGAGCTTCTCGTCTTCCTTCCCGGTGTAATTGGATACCGGTGACAAAGCTTTGAACTATGACCAGCATTGCGATAAGCCCACCAATTCCCAGCATAATGGCTCTGTTATTATCGTTAATCAACTCCAATGACCGGATAGTCTGGACCTTTTCCTCAAGCTTAGATATTCTGCCTTCCCAATCT
>CAYNKW010000209.1:5613-7507 GCA_964397845.1 uncultured Anaerolineae bacterium | reverse complement strand
GGGTTTTGCCCACTTGTGCAGGTTTTCAGATCGGCGCGAATATTGGTCATTGAATCGGCGAGCGAAGCCTGCGGTGGCGGCGAGTCTTTCCTTCACCCCAGGCCATCGAGTTTCATCACAGCTAGCGGTGGATGCCGGGGCCCGACCGCCTCAGAACTCAAGGGAGAGACCGTGGCTGACGACGCGTGATAATCCATGCATCCGTGTGAGCAATCCGTGTCGAGCAGATGCGCCGCAAGGATGAGGAGAGATTCGGCAAATACAGAACCAAACGCCTGGTGCCAGAGGCGTATGACACGTTGGGCGGGAGGGGCATTTGCGTAAAAAATTGATGGCAAACGTACGCCGGGAGCGCCATCCATGCGGACGGCGCTCCCTTCTGTCGGGGCGCGGGGACTTGAACCCCGGACCTCACGGACCCGAACCGTGCGCGCTGGCCGAACTGCGCTACGCCCCGCAAGCAAGCCGTATTATAGCCCAGAAGCGCCCAATTGACAAATCGGCGCGGCTGTGGTATACTCTGGCCAACTTGGGAACCGAACTAACGACGTCGATCAGGAAGAGTAACCGTCGAGGCGAAGTCCAGAGAGTCGGGGGTAGGTGGAAGCCCGATACTTGCGCGGGCGGCGAATGGGCCTGGGAGTCGCCGGGAGGAACGGCTATCTGAGGGACGAAGACAGCCCAGTATGCCTGGCCGGAGACGCCACCGTTATCAAGGCGAGGGTATCAGAGGGCAAGGCTTGTCTTCTTGTACCTGCGACGAGTGAGGCTGGCTCACCGGGTGTTCACCCCGCCGTCACGGCGGGGTTACTTTTTGGGGATTCTTCCAGACCGATACGCGGCCTAAGAAGGGTGGCACCACGGGTGCAAAAGCTCCCGTCCCTTTGGGGATGGGGGTTTTTTTGATCCAAAACGACAGTCCGCAGGAGGTGAAGCCATGAAACAGAAACGAAACCGCGTCTTTTCCGGCATCCAGCCCACGGGTGACAGCCTCCACCTGGGCAACTATCACGGTGCGGTCCAGGGGATGCTGGCGCTGCAGGAGACTCACGATTGCATCTACGCCGTGGTGGACTACCACGCCATCACCATGCCCTACGACCCGGCGCTGATGCCCCAGCGCGTGCTCAACATCGCTGCCGAGTACCTGGCGGCGGGCCTGGACCCCGAGCGCACGATTCTCATGGTGCAATCCGACGTCCCGGAGCACGTCGAACTGGCGTGGCTGCTGGGGGCCCAGATGCCGGTGCCCAAGTTCGAGCAGTTGCCGGCCTACAAGGACAAGAAGGCCCGCTACGGCTCCGCCAGCTTTGGCTTGCTGGCCTACCCCATCCTCATGGCGGCCGACATTCTGATCTACAAGGCGACGGCGGTGCCGGTGGGCAGAGATCAGTTGCCTCACATCGAGTTCACCCGCGAAGTGGCTCGCCGGTTCAACAACACCTTTGGCCAGACCCTTCCAGAACCACAGGCTTTTCAGACACAGGGCGCGGTTGTGCCCGGCCTCAAGGGGCCAGGGGCCATGGCCAAAAGCGTGCCCGGCAGCTACATCGCCCTGAGCGACCCGCCGGAGGTGATCCGCCAGCGGCTGGCCCATGCCTACACCGACCCCGCCCGCCAGCGCAGTACCGACCCCGGCGAACCGACCCGCTGCAACGTCTACGCCATCCACCAACTCTACACCCCACCGGAGCAGCTTGAGCAGATCGCCGATGGCTGCCGTTCGGCGGGCATCGGCTGCCTGGAATGTAAACGAATCCTGGCCGACGAGATCGTTGTCCGCCTGTCGCCGATCCAGGAGCGACGCCGCGCCCTGCTCGCGGACCCGGATTGCGTTCGTGACGTGTTGGCCGACGGCGCCCGTCGCGCCCGTCCCCTGGCCCGGGCCACGCTG
>CAYNKW010000209.1:0-5513 GCA_964397845.1 uncultured Anaerolineae bacterium | reverse complement strand
CCCCCAAACTGAAATGCACCCGACAGCCCAAAAAGAAAGGAGTGTTGAGAAAAGAGATGGATCGCCCTGGTTTTACAATTGGTCCTTTGCATGTAGCCTGGTATGGCGTTATCATCGTGAGCGCGGCTTTGGTAGGCGCCTGGGTGGCTACCATTGAGGCCAAACGTCGAAAGCTGGACCCGGAGGAAGTATTGAACGGTCTCATCGTGGTCTTGATCCTGGGCATCATCGGCGCACGCCTCTATCACGTCTTCTCCAGCCCGGCGGGAGGCAGCGTGGGGTGGAGCTACTACCGCCAGAACCCCATCGCCATTTTCAAGATCTGGGAGGGCGGCCTGGCTGTTTACGGCGCTATAGTCGGCGGCGTAGTCGGGGTGGTTCTTTATTGCTGGCTCCGCAAGTTCAAGCCGCTGGAGTGGCTGGACGTCGGTGCGCCAGGGCTGGCTATCGCCCAGGTGATTGGCCGCTGGGGCAACTTTGTCAACCAGGAGCTTTACGGCCCGCCGACAGATTTGCCCTGGGGCATCACCATTCCCCCAGAGAACCGCATTGTTCCCTATAATGACCTGACCCGATATCCCCTGACGACACGCTTTCACCCGGTTTTCCTTTACGAGTCGCTTTGGAGCCTGCTGGGCTTTGCGCTACTGATGTGGGTTGGGCGTCGCTTCAAAGACCGGTTGCGCAAAGGGGACATCTTTCTGTTGTACCTGGTTTGGTACCCCCTGGGACGCTTTTTCGTTGAATACCTGCGGCCCGATGCCTGGGTGCTGGGTCCACTGGCGGCGGCGCAGGTGTTCGCCCTGATTATCATCGCCCTGGCCGTCCTGGGCGTGGTGTGCCTGCACCGGCGTCCGCTCCCGGTCCCAGAAACAGACTCGCTGGAGGGTGCAACGGTCGAGGAGTCGGTCTCCATCTCCGATGCCCCAAAAGGTGATGCGGCCACCCCCGATAGCCTGGAGAACTGACCCTACTTTGTCAAATCTTTCAGGAACTGGTATAATCCTGTACCGGGCCACTGCCGCGTCCGGGGGGGAGAGAACGGTGGTCTTTTTTTTCCCTCCTTCCCCTGGACACTACAACTTGCCTCCACTTGAAATGCACCCCTGGGAAAGGAGGGTCTTACATGGCCGGTGAAAAGGTTCTCATCATAGATCCCTCGCGGGAGGACGTTCACCCCCTTATTGAGGAGCTGCTGCATCCCGAAGGCTACATCGTCGTCCATGCCCTGGCCGGAGAAGAAGGTTTGCGCCGAGCGCTGGATGGAAATCCTGACCTGATCATCGCCGAATTTGCCACGCCACAGCGCTCTGGGTTGGACATTTTGGCACAGTTGCGTCAGGCCAGGCGAGAGATGCCCTTTATCCTCATCGGCGTTTCAGGCTCGGCTGAGACTTTCAGGCGAGCCTTGCACATGGGTGTAGTGGATTATCTCCTCAAACCTCTGGACCTGGGAGAAGCTCGCTCAGCCATCGCGCGGGCCCTGAGCAGACGGGCCCCACCTTTACCGGCCGAGGAAACCAGCCTGTTGGCCCGGGGCTTTGAGCAGATCAATCGCCAGTTAGAAAAGCGGGTGCGGGAGTTGAGCTTTCTCCACGGCATCGGCAAGGCGGTGACCTCTGTGCGCGACCTGGAAAAGCTGTTGAACCGCATCGTCGAAGCCGCCGTCTATCTGACAGGAGCTGAGGAAGGGTTTCTTCTTTTGATAGATGAGCAAACCGGCGAACTTTACATGAGGGCTGGCCAGGGCCTGGGCAAAAGGTTCGCCACCGGCTTCAGCCTCAAGTCCGAGGACAGCCTCTCCTGGCAGGTGGTGCAGACCGGCAAGCCGATCATGATCAGTAGCGTGGCCGACGAGGAGCGATTCAAACTCAAGACTGGCTACCTGGTCAAGGCGCTGCTGCACGTACCACTCAAACTGCGGGGAGAGGCTATCGGTGTCCTCTCTGTGGACAACAAGGTCGCTCGCCGGAGCTTCACCGACGACGACCTGCATCTCCTCTCTGCCCTGGCCGACTATGCGGCAATTGCGATTGACAACGTTCGGCAGTACGAACGAGCCGAATCTGAGGCTGCCAAGCTCGCGGAGTTGCTTGCCGTTCAGGCATCACAGCCTCTCCCTTCTCCCCAGCCGGCAGAGAGCGCACTACAGGTCGAAGCTGTGCCACTAGACTGGCTGGTGCAGGAAATGCAGGCACAGAAAGAGACAGCCGAAGAAGGGCTGAAGGAAACGGAAAAGCTGGTCCACGATCTGACGACCCAGGTATCGACAGTGGAACAACTGGCAGAATGGTGGCGCAACCAGCGAGTCGAGTCCGAAGAACTGACTCGCCGTCTTGCCAGTGTGGAGGTAGCAGCGATGGGGAGGAGCGCGAAAGCGCGGGCCACCATGCTGACCAATTTGCAGGGCATCCTGGACAATCTGACAGAAGGTCTCATTGTCACCGATCACCAGGGGACCGTAAAGCTGGCCAATCGAATGGCAGCCCAGTTGCTGGGGGCAGATCAGGTAGTCGGTCGAGACCTGCGGCAGGTCAGCACAGCGCCCCACTGGGTCAAGAGCGTAGACCGGCTGCGGAACAATGGGATACATGACAGGGCAGTGTGGCAGGAAGCCACTTTCTGGGACAACGGCCGGTTGATTAAGGCCAGTTTTATGTCTCTCTCTGAAGAGGGAGAGGAAAATGAGGAATGGGCCGTGATCTTGCGCGATCTTGGCCGTGAACGCGCTGTTCAATCGGCGCATGAAGATCTGACCTCGGTCATTTCTCAGGAACTGCGGACGCCGATGACGATCGTAACCAGTTATACCGATTTGCTCCTGGCCGAAGTTGTGGGCCTGCTGATGCCCGTTCAACGGCATCTCCTGGAACGTATGCATACCAACCTGACACGCATGAGCGAGACCCTGAACAACCTGATGACTGTGCTGCCCCTGGCCGTGAAGGGGGAAAAAGAAGCATTCTTGACCGTGGATTTGAGCACGGTTATCAAGGAGGCCCTCGCTGACGCTGCCCCATGGTTCAGGGACAAAGGCTTACATGTAGGGCTTAGCCTGGCCGAGGATTTGCCCCAGGCGGCAGCAGAGCCGGATTGCGTTTACCAGATGGTCACCAACCTGCTACAAAACGCTGTTCGGGCTACGTCGCCTGGTGGTACTCTCGGGGTCCTCGCCGAGGTTGGTCAAGAGAATGGTCCGAAAGGGCAGCCCCCTCACCTCGTTATCTCGGTGCAGGACCAGGGAGGCGGCATCGCGCCCGAGTTTCTCAGCCAGGTCTTTGAGCATTTCTATAGCGAAGGAGACCAGCCGATCCCAGGGGTGGGCAGCCGAGGAGCTGAATTGTCGCTCGTCAAAAAGTTGGTGGAGGTCTTTGGTGGCCGGGTATGGGTAGAGACCGAGCCAGGGGTGGGCAGTACGTTCAGCTTTGTGCTGCCCGCTATCGAGGGGCAGTAACCGGCGGCCAGCGTTCTGTCCTGGCTGGCCAAACGCCAAGGTGTCTCCTATCGCCAACTGATCCCGAAATGAGTCATCGAGCGGGTGCAGCAAGAAATGTCAGAACTGGCAGCCTAGCACAACCAGGGATGGTGACTCAGGGGGGGGTCGTTGAAAAAAGTTCTCAGCATTAGCATCGGTTCATCCAAGCGAGATCACACGACGACGGCCGAGTTCCTGGGTGTACCCTTTGAGCTCAGCCGGGTAGGCACCGACGGTGACCTTGAGCGGGCGCTGCAGCTCTACCGCCAGCACGACGGCCAAGTGGATGCCTTTGGCGTGGGCGGCGCCGAGTTCTACCTGCTGGTCAACGGCCGGCGCTACTACTTTCGCGACGCCCGGCGCATCCGTCAGGCGGTCAAGATGTCCAAAATCGGCGACGGCAACGGTGTCAAGCATGTTCTGGGTCGCAACGCCGTGGCCGCGCTGGAGGCGTGGGGCATCCCGCTGAAGGGAAAGAAAGCACTCAAGACCAACGCCGTAGATCGCTATGGCCTGGCCCGTGCGCTGGTAGATTTTGGCTGCGATGTCACTTTCGGCGACTTTGTGTTCGCCCTGGGGCTGCCGATCCCTGTCCGCTCGCTGCGCACCGTGCACCTTCTGGCAGCGCTCATCCTGCCCTGGCTCACCAAGCTGCCCTATCACTGGTTCTACCCCCTGGGCGAGGAACAGGAGCGGGAACCGTCGCTCAAGTTCGCCCGCTTTTACGAGGAGGCCAAGATCATCGCCGGGGATTTCCTCCAGATCCGAGATTACATGCCACCAAATCTCTCGGACAAGATCATCGTCACCAACACTACCACCACCCACGACGTGGAAGAGTTGCAGAAGCGTGGCTTGCACATCCTGGTCACGTCCACGCCCCGGCTAGAGGGACGCTCCTTCGGCACCAACGTCATGGAGGCCATGATGTTGGCCTTGATGGACAAGCCGCAGAGCGAAGTGACGCCAGAGGATTTCGTGGACCTCATCGAACGCATCCCCCTGCGACCCAATATCGAAGTGTTGAACTGACAATTGAGCAAAAAACTGAATAGAGTACGGCTGATGTGGTGACGGGGGTGCCGGCGTCCGCCACCGGCAAGAGCATCTACTTCAACCAGCAGTCAGCTAGAGGGAAAAGTACGTTGAAACTGTTCATTCGCACCATTCGCGCGCCGTTCTTTACGGCCACAGCCACGTCCACGGTACTGGGCACGGCCATCGCCTGGCACGATGGAACCTTGAACCTGTGGCTCTTCTTGTTGGCGTTCCTCGGCGTGATCTGTGCCAATGCCGGCATCAACACCGCCAACGATTATTACGACCATCTGTCCACCGACGACGATGTGAACCAGGAACTCACGCCGTTCAGCGGTGGCAGCCGGGTCATCCAAGAGGGTATCGTTCCGCCGCGACGGATGCTACACCTGTCGTTAGTCTTTTTCACCCTCACGGTGCTCATTGGTCTGTACCTGACCTGGGCCTGCGGCTGGCCGGTGCTGGTCATTGGCCTGGTGGTCATGTTCATCTCTTACTTTTACGATGCGCCGCCGATCAAGCTGGCTTATCGCGGCCACGGTCTGGGCGAGTTGACCACCGCTCTGGCGGCCGGCCCCCTGGCCGTCAGTGGAGCGTACTATGTGCAGGCGCAGACTGTCAACTGGTCAGTCGTGTGGGCGTCACTGCCCATCGGTCTCCTGACAGCATTGATCCTGTACATCAACGAGTTCCCGGATTATGTAGCCGACAAGACCGCCGGTAAGCATACTCTCGTCGTCGTACTGGGACGAAAACCTGCGGTGCCGGGCTACATCATCTTGCTGGTCATCGTCTATGCCCTTGTGGTGGTCGGCGTAGTGGTAGAGACATTGCCCTACGCGGCGCTGTTGGCCTTGCTTTCCTTGCCGTTGGCCTACCAGGCTACGCAGGGCCTGCGCCGGCATTACGACCAGACGCCCCAGTTGATCCCGGCCCTGGCTGCAAATATCAAGTTGCACCTGCTCACTACGGTGCTACTGTCGGCGAGTTATGTGATCGA
>CAYNKW010000208.1:0-7542 GCA_964397845.1 uncultured Anaerolineae bacterium | reverse complement strand
CCATGCAGCGAACAATAAGGCGAGCACCACAACCTCATTGCGGCTAAAGCGGCGCCTTGAACGTTCCTCCATCATTTCCCTCCTTCGTTGGACTGACAACCGGCGCCTCGCCACACACCATCGTCAGGCCCGACGTTTTGCTCAACTGGCCAACCCGCCACTTGACTGAGATCACGCTCAACTAACAGGGTTTCTGAAGAGGGAAGGATTTGGAGCTAACAGAAGTTGTATCTGGGGGTGAGGTAACTTGGTCGAAATCGGCGTAGTCGCAGAGAACTCGGTTTTATACTTTCCTATACCAAAACCGGAGAGTAGAGAGTATTACCGTATTGACCAGTGTAATTTGTAGTAAACTTATAAAAGAGCACAATCCCAACCAGGACGCCAAGTGTGCTCTTTTAGTGAACATTCAAGGTCTATCGTTAGCCGCGGGGGATTTGCTTGAATGTTCTGAGAATAGAGAGTTGTGCCCAAGCAGAACCGATCCTTTATGGACAGGAACACTCCTCAAACAAACCGCCAACCTGTGAGCCAGAACGAGAGCGGTGTTGTAGGTTGGCGCGTACGGTCACCAGAAAGACATCCCCCAGGCTGGTGGGAATGGATAGCACCCACTGAGGTTATTATACACAGAATTTCTATTCTGTCAAGGTAAACATTTCCTAGATTACCCATATTTTGAGAAACTCTACCTGACCATGGTCCAGGCTTTATCCATTTGGGGCATCGCTCAGACCTCCGAGGTTTTTGTCCCAAATTCAGACGCGATGTAGCGAATAGGGAGCCTCAGAAGCCATGTGATGCCGCCAATTAAGGAAACCTCGGAGGTCTTGCCCATCTTTTTGAGAAGATACGTTGTGGGCTTGTTCGCTTTTCGCGTCAAACGGTGATACAATTACTCTCAACTCTCGATTCGGAGAAGATCACCATGATAATCAAGACTGAAACCGACCTCCGCCGCGAGATCGTCGAGATCGGGCGGCGGGTTTACGACCGCTTTTTCATCGCCGCTAACGACGGCAATATCTCGGCCCGCCTGGACCCGGATGACGGGGCGATGCTGGTGACGCCCACCGGCGTGAGCAAGGGCTTTATGACGAGCGGGGACATTCTGAAGGTGAGCCTGGAGGGGGAGGTGCTGGCAGCCAGCGAGGGGCGCCGGCTTACCTCGGAGACGCCGATGCACCTGGCCATCTACCGCGCGCGGGCCGACGTGGGAGCGGTGCTGCACACCCACGCGCCGGCAGCCACCGCCTTTGCCCTGACCGGCGTCCGGCTGGACGAGCCGATGCTGCCGGAGGTGATAGTTTTCACCGGGCCGGTGGCGATGGTGCCCTACGCGCTCCCCGGCAGCGAGGAACTGCCCCGGGCCATGGCCCCTTTCCTGGCCGGCCACGACGTCTTTTTGCTGGGCAACCACGGCGTCGTCACGCTGGGGCGCACGCTGGAGGAGGCATATTTCCAGACGGAGCGACTGGAGCTGTTCGCCCGCATCCAGTTGGCGGCGCTGGCGCTGGGCCCGGCAAGCGTCCTGCCGCCCAAAGAGGTGGCGAAATTGGTAGCTTTGCGAGAACGGTTGAGGGAGAGGACATGACTCGCTGCATCGTGATCCACTATGCCGAGATCGGTCTCAAGGGCAAGAACCGCCGCTTCTTCGAGCGGCAACTCCAGCGCAACGTTCGCCAGCGGCTGGCCGGGCCAGGCGTGACCGGCGTCAAGCGGCTGCCCGGTCGCCTCCTGGCGCAGTTGGGAACGGAGGGCTCAGGACACCGCGTGGCGGAGGCCATCGAGCGACTGCGCACCGTGCCCGGCATCGCCTACTTTGTCCCGGTCTATGTCGTGTCCAAAGACGTGGAAGCCATCAAAGTGGCCGTGGTAGAAAAGCTGGCCGGACGCTCATACCGCTCGTTCAAAATAGCCACCCGCCGCGCCGACAAGAGCTTCCCCCTCACCTCGCCCGAGATCAATGCCCAGGTGGGTGGTCACGTTCAGGCGGCCACCGGCTGGGCAGTGGACCTCAAGAACCCCGAGGTGGTCATCCACATCGAGTTGCTGTTCAAAGAGGCGCTCTTTTACTTTGAGCGAATCAAAGGCATCGGCGGGCTGCCGGTGGGGGTGAGCGGCACGGTGGGGCTGCTCCTCTCCGGCGGGATAGACTCGCCGGTGGCCGGCTACTATGCGCTCAAACGAGGCTGCAACGTGGTGCCGATCCACTTTCACAGCGGCCCCTTTGGCGACTGGCAGGGTTCGGAGGACAAGATCCGGCGGCTGGCGGTGGCGCTGCGTCGCTACGGCATCGCGCAACGGTATTACGTCGTGCCCATCGGCGAGATGCAGCGAGAGATAGTGGCCGAGGCCCCGGCGCCGCCGCGCGTCCTGCTCTACCGGCGGCTGATGGTGCGCATCGCCGAGGAACTGACGCGCCGCGAAGGGGGGCTGGCCCTGGTCACCGGCGAGAGCCTGGGCCAGGTTGCCTCGCAGACGTTGGAGGGCCTGGCAGCGGTGCAGGCGATCGCCACGATGCCGCTGCTGCGCCCCCTCGTCGGCCTGGACAAGCAAGAGATCGTCACCCAGGCCCAGGCCATCGGCACCTTTGACATCTCTATCGAGCCGGGCGACGACTGTTGCCAGTTCCTCATGCCCCGGCAGGTGGTGACCCGGCCAACGCTGGCCGAGATCGAGGCTGCCGAGGCGTACCTGGACGTGGAACGGATGGCGGCGGACGGGCTGGCAGCGGCGCGGGTGGAGGAGGCCGGGTAGGCCTCCTCCTGTGCAGCAGGGAGCCACAGCGTGCGTCCCTGCTCAAGACGCACCACCAGTGGACAGGGACAGGGCCTGCACGTGAGAAACCACCTCAGACCGCAACTCTTTCGGCAACCGGCGGAAGCAGGCCAGCAACTCTGATTCTGCCGGCGCCAGCCCGCCGTGCTGGACGGGCTGCCGGTCGAGCGGGCCAAAGGCGCCATCCTTGTGTCCCCAACGACTGCCGCACCACTCGCACGTAAACGTCCACCGCAGCCCCCGCCCGGTTTGCTCGGTCCCCCGTTGCAGCCGGCCGCCGCAATCACAACGCACCACCGCCAAAAGTGCACCAGACATCTTGTCTACCCTCCTTTTGCAAATTGCGAATTGCGAATTGCGAATGACGAATTGGCAATTTGCCAAGCAGCGCGCCGCCGGTCCGACAACTCTGACTGTGATACAATGAACGCAAAACGGCCACCCTGCCGTTCGACTGGCCTTACGACACAGCCTGCGAAACGCGGCGAGAGTGGCCGTCCTGACGTTTTTGTGCTACAATGGACGCCAGCCCTGCTGACTGTGCATGCAGTCGGTGGGGTCAGCCGCCGGTTGGGTGTGCCTGCACCCTTCCGGCGGCGCTTTTATGCTGCCTGGTTGTCTATATTATAGTGATATATGTCACTTTTGTCAAGTCTGAATATCGTTGCGATACCGACCTCGGCGCTGCCGGCTGCGGATGTATTCTTCCATGTTGGCCGGGGTAGTAAGCCAGTTGCGGGCGATCTTGACCGCTTTGAGTCGTCCTCGCTTTGCCAAGTTGGATAGGTATCTCTGGTTAAATCCATACCGCTTGGCGGCCTCGGCCAGGGAGATCAGTTCGTCCTTGTCGGCGGGGCGGTCGGCGCTCATGGGGGTTATTATACCACATTGGGACGAAATCCGCCGAATGGGTGTGGGGGGGGAGAGTATGGGGGTGTGGAGGTGTGGGGGTGGGAGAGTGCGGGCCGCCTGAAGAGCAGCAGCAGAGGGCCAGCAGACACGAGTGAATCCCGGTGCCGTTAATTGTTTTGTTCCGGTACTGGAACTTTTCGCCGGTCACGATCTGGTTCAGCCTGACCCGGCTTTCGTCACGCATATCAGAGCCATAGTCCGGGTGTGGCTCGCCGTAATAGGTCCGCCCGACGATGAACTGGTGAAGGTGATAGCTCTCCCAATCCATCACGTTCTGGAGAATGTGGTGCAACTGCCCCAGGGTGACGTCGCTGCGGACCAGGATGCGCCGCCAGATGGGCGGTTTGCTGTTGCGCAGGGTAACTTTGATCTGATAGATCGGCACGTCAATCTTGCTTCTGGTCGGGATCATCGAGGCATCTCCTTTCACTCGCTGACTGTCCAGCAATAGAGTTACATTCTCTGCAATTTCATGACCTTGTTAATGTAATGGCCCGTCCGGTGTTCTGACCTTCCGGCGGCTCCACCAGTTTCTGGAAGCGGGCGTCGCCGGGGAGTAGACAAGAAACCGGGATAGTGTCAGTCGATCTGGCAGCCGGCGGCCTCGATTGGCCGCTGGTAGAGGGTCTTATGGGCAAGGATGGGGGCGGTGGCAGGTTGGCAGGCATTTTGAACTGCAGAGACCACCGATGCCGGAAAAGTGGCCAAATCTCCGTTCATAATAGTGAGACAAAAGAGAGATGTTACTCGGTTGGAAAGGTGCTGCACAGCCGCCGGATGGCTGTATGATTATGTCAAACTAGATCGTGTGTCACCGGCGTATCCGTACGCCTGGCGACAGACCACACTGTCAAAGACAGACTAAGAAAGGAAAAAATATGATGAGAAACAAATCGATTGGCCTATTGGTACTCTGGATATTCAGTTTTATACTCGTTAGCTGCACCGACTCACAGCCTTCGAGGGTCATCGAGGAGCAAATCGTCACGAAGGCTAAACCAACAACTGTACTTAATGAGTTACCAGAAGAGGAGCAAATCGCCACGAAGGCTAAATTGACAACTGCATTTAATGAGTTACTAGAACTGCATAATAAGAAGAGTTTTGACGCTATCCCCAAGTTTGCTGAGCAGCGCGGTGTGCGACTGAGACCTATCACGGAGACAGAGTTTATGGTCGACGTCGAGGTTAAGGTGGCCAAGGCCGGCGTGTCGCTCGTCCCGGAGCGGATCCAGGCCAGACAAGGACGCATTCTGTCCACGCACAAGTACTTGATCCATGCGGAGGTTCCGCTGTCGTTTCTTTATGAGCTGGCCTCAATGCAGGAGGTTCGATCTATCTACCAGCCGGACGTCGACGATCTGGATGTGGTGAGTGAGGGTGTAGCCGATATACAGGCGAACCTATGGCATGATGCCGGGTTCGACGGCAGCGGCATAAAGGTCGCAATCCTGGATGGCTATTTTCAGGGCTACGCGAACCGTCAGGCCGATGGCGAGTTGCCGGGCGCCCTGACCACCGCGGCGTTCGGGTACGGTTCTTTTGCCGATTGTGCGGTGTCCTCCGACCATGGTACAGAGTGCGCCGAGATCGTGCATGATGTCGTACCAGGTGCCGATCTGTACCTGGTCTGTGCCAGCAGCGAGACGGATTTTCTCAACGCCGTCGATTACCTGATCGCCGAAGGCGTGGATGTCATCAGCCACTCCAGAAGCACCTATCGTGGGCCTCACGATGGAAGCAGCCGGAGGTCGCAGAAGATCGATGACGCGCGTGCACATGGAATCGTATGGCTCAACTCGGTGGGCAACCGCGCGCAGCAGCATTGGGAAGGGTACTTTGACAACGATGGCGCGGGAATTCACGTTTGGACCGGTGCCGACACCCGCCAGACCATTAATCTCAATCTCAACCAGAGCGTGAAGATTCGCCTGGTGTGGAACGACTGGGGTACGGATGTCGATGGCTACCCCGGCGGAAACGTCGACAACCAAGACTACAAGATCAATCTTTACAAGGGCGGGGTCCTGGTGGCCACCCAGGACGATAATCAATCGGCCAACAATGCGGTCGATCCTTACGAATATCTCTATTACCGGGCAACTGAAGCGGGTAACCATGAGATCGAAGCCGAGGCCGTGAACGATACCGGTGCGCCGGAATACCTCGAACTGTTCGTCTACAACACCGACATCGAGCATCCGATCTCCGCCGGCAGTGTGCCAGTTTATGGGGACGCAGTGGGCTCGATTACAGTGGGCGCAGTGAGCGTGGGCGCGCACGATCTGATGGATTACAGCGGCCGGGGTCCCACCAATGGCGTCGGCGGCGGTGAGCCGGATGGGGCGAGTCGTATCAAGCCCGACCTGGTCGGTCCGACAACCGTTACTACCTGGGACGGCAGCTTTGGGGGCACGTCGGCGGCGACACCTCATGTCGCTGGGGCCGCCGCGCTGGTCAAACAACGGGTTGGCTTGATCGATCCGGATGACATTCACACGTGGCTCGATCATCACGCCGACCTGTTGACGTATCCAGGCGAAAACAATGACATTGGAAACGGTCTAGGGCGGCTCTGCCTGTTGCGGAACTCGAGTGCCGACAGCGGCCTCGATGATTGGGCAACCTGGGGCACCCCTGGCGTCGCAGGGCCGGCTGACAATCAGTACTTTATGCTCGGCGCCGAAGAAAGCCATCTTTACCAGGACATCGATCTCTCGGATATGGCGGGCGAAATCGATGCCGGCGGCTTCGAAGTGAACCTGAGTGGAATAATGAAAGCGGATGTCGTGGGTGTGCAAGAAGGCTACCCCTACATCTATGGCTATCTCATCGGAACGGACACGAATCCTGACCGAATCAATACCTATATGACGACTGGGCGCGTAATGGAGACCGACTGGACCTATACGGAAGAAACTTATCCGGTCCCGCCTTACACTCGCAAGATACGCATCTTTATGATGCGTTCGTCGTACGCCGGTGCCTCAGACGCGAACACGGCTTACTTCGATGACATCTGTGTTTATCTGAATCGTTGATCGTAGAATGCTGGACAAAGCGCTTTCGAGCGGGAGGACAAGTTGGAGGTTTGAGGATCAGACTATACCTTTTTTTTCTGGAACGCGGAAACCACGAAAAGGCGCGAAAGTCACGAAACAGGAGGTGTCGCTTTCGCGTCTTTCGCCTGCCTTTGCGTTTTTTGTGGTCCAAACCCCTTACTCACAGAGCGCGCAACCGCCTGTTGACCTCGTCCAGGTCAAAGGCCACGGGGTCGAATTCGCCGCCGATCCATTCCAGGTAGTCCTCGTGCTCGGGGTGGTCGGGATCCTGGATGGCCTCCAGGAAGCCATAATAGCCCCAGACGCCGCCTACGTCCTCCGGCGGACAGGCGCGCCGGCCTTTGACGCACACCGGGTAGTGCTGGCCTGGCTCCGGCGGCAGGATCTTTTCGATCAGCAGGAGGTGCTCCCAACTGTCGCCAAAGTCGTATTCGTAGACGAACTTGAACTTTTCGCCGGTCACGATCCGGTTCAGCTCTACCCGCTTTTCGTCGTGCATCTCAAAGCCGTAATCGGGGTGCGGTTCACCGAAATAGGTCTGCCCGACGATGAATTGATGCAGATGGTAGTCCCACCAGCCCATTGCCGCCTGGATGAGGCGATGCAGTTCTGCCAGGGTGACGTCGCTGCGGAGCAGGATGCGCCGCCAGATGGGCGGTTTGCTGCCCTTCAGTGTCACCTTGATCTGATAGATGGGCACGTCAATCTTGCTTCTGGTCGGGGCCATCGAGACATCTCCTTTCACTCGCTGACTGTCCAGCAATAGAGTTACATTCTCTGCAATTTC
>CAYNKW010000207.1:0-7573 GCA_964397845.1 uncultured Anaerolineae bacterium | reverse complement strand
AAGTTTATCATGGTTTCGCCTGGCTGGGAAGTTTTCTCCGACAAACTGCTAGGCGCCCTTTTCAACAATGCGATCCAGTTGAATACCTGGGGCACTGTCCCCATAATGCTTCTGCTATTGCCGAGTTTTATCCCCATGGGCCAAGCTCTGTTACCTGTCTGGCAAACTATTCTACGGCTCATCCCTACCTATTATCTAGCAGACACTCTGAATCTGTCGTTGGCGGGCAGGGCATCCATAGCGCAGGTGTGGAGTAACTTGGCAATACTGCTTGGAAGCACGATCGTTGTCTTTGCCGCCGCGGTCTGGGTCCTGCGACGAGAGAGGAATTAAGTACAGTGTCAAACCCTCAACGTCGCGAACGCACGTTACTGTGGAGCCCCGAAGGGGCGGGTCGGCTGCAGCGGTGGGTGCGACCCGTTCGCCCTTCCCCCGTTGCTCAACGAGACAACGGGGGAAGGGCGGCAGGTGTAAGGACACGACCTGAAGACTGGAAAACGCTTCCCTGGAAGGACATCCCGCGGAACGTGTTCCGACTGCAACTTGCTATACAGTATTCATCCGTGTCCCGAATTTGCTTACGGCAAGGTAATTGTGGCGACCACCGGTAAATGGTCAGAAGCAAGGATTTGACGGATCTCACAATCCGAAAATCGCAGGTCAGGGCTGGCCCAGATGTAATCTATCTGGCGGCTGGGGTTGTCCGCCGGGGACGTGTGAATGGGTGGCGTTCCGATCTCGGCGGCAACGTTAACCAGTCCGGCAGTGGACAGGATTTGCATGGCCTCGGAATCAGGAACGGCGTTCATGTCACCCACGATGACGGTGGAGGGCGCGCCGTTCCAGGCGCTGGCCAGCTCCGATGCCTGCTTTTCCCGGATGGTGTCATCCTTGGCCCGGTGGCTGAAATGGGTATCTATCAGGGTCAGGCTTCCACTGCCGGCGTCAATTTGGACTACGATGTAGCCCCGCAGCAAGGGCGCGTTATCTGACGGCAAGGAGAACGTCTCTGCGCTCAGGATCGGGTAGCGGCTAAGGATGGCGTTGCCCCATTGGGCATCGCTGGTCGGGCCGCTGACGTACGGCATATCCAGCCGTTGGGATAGCCAGGCAAGCATATCCATACCGCCCCAGATTAGCCAGCCGCGCGAGATCTCTTGCAGACCGACCACATCCGCCTCGCTGTCCTCAATGATGCTCGCCAGGGCTTCCATGTCCAGGCGGCCGGCGGTGTTAAAGCCGTTGTGCACGTTATAGTCCATCACCCGGATGGTCGTGTTTGCCGGGTCTGGCTCGATGGCCTGCGGTTTGCCCCAGGTGAGCGCCAGAGCGAGCGGAGCGATGAGCAGCAGCAATCCGGCGATGGCAGGCTGATAATTGACCGGCTTCCCGTCTTGATCGGGTCGGCCCCGGCTGGCGATGATTGCCCCGATCCCCACCAGAAGCGCAGCCAGGGGCAGCAATACCTGGCCACGGAAGCCCAGCTCAATGTCGTACCCAACGTAGTAGATAAAGGTAATCAGCACAAATAGAATCTGCCCGATGCCATTGGCCACCGTGGTGCGTGCCAGCCCGGTGTGGGTCACATCACGGCCCAGTCCGGCAAAGAGCATCATCGCCAGAACAAAGCTCAAAATCTGTCCCGCAAGCAGGAGCAGAGCGCCGGGCACACCGGTTGGCTCAGCATAAACGAGCGAGCCGATCAGCAGCAGACCACTGGCAATCGCCGGGCCAAAGGTTCTCAAGCTGGGGCGCGTCGCCCAGGCCGCGGCGGTCAGGCCCAGCGCGTTGCCCAGTACTACCAATGCCCCGGCGGCGGGTGTTTCCCAACCGGTTAGAGCAGAGACGCGGGCGACGTTCTGGTAGACCAGGAGCTGCAGGAACAGCCACGGACCGAGCGCGATCAGGGCAAGACTGCGCCCCCAACTCGCGTCGCTGGCAGCCTGCGGATTGATTTCAGACGCGCTGGCACGCAGTGCGGCGAATAAACCAACTGCCAGCAGGGCAACGATCGCTACAGGGATGATGCCCGGCTGCCAGGAGAGGTCCAGGGTGCGTGCCCCGACGTGGATGGCGGTATCGGCGGCCATGCCGAGCAGAAAGGCGAAGCCAAACAGTGTGCTGCCGTCCCTAACCTTCGAAGGGCTCGGGACGGAACTCAGGACAGGCTCCTTGGCCCTGGCTACTGCCAATGCATTGGGTATAAACAGGAGAAACAGCGCCACCCCGACGGCCGAGAGATATAGATCCAGGCTGGGGGAGGTAGAGACCTGTTCAACCAGGCGAATCAATCCCACACCACCAGCCGTAATCCAGACGGCCAGCCGTGGCCCAGTCACCCGCCGCATTGGTCCGGCCAGAAAGCTGGTGGCAAATATGCCTAACGCGAGGGGCGCCAGGTTAAGCGCCTCTACGCCTTGCGAGTCTCGCAAATAGCCGACGAGGCTGGAAAACAGCAGGCGCATGAGTTGCAAGCCAAACAGCACGGTCAGGCTTGTAATGGCCCAGCCTCGGACCTGTTGACGGAAATCGTCAAATAGAATTGATTTCATACCTTTTCTCTCCTTTCATCCTTATGAGCTTTCTCGGAAAGTCTGTTTTGCTCCCACAATACTACAGCGAATTGAGAAACAAACAAAAAGAACTCAACTCAGGAGGTTTCCATGTCCAATGTTATTACGCTCGGAACCGCTACTTCAAAGCCGGGCACCATTCAGTATGGCCGGTGGGAAGCGCTCGTCCACCCCACCGGGCACACCGAATTCCTGCCGGTAATCATTGCCCAGGGTAAGGCCGACGGCCCTTGCCTGTGGCTCACGGCCGGCATCCACGGCCCCGAACAGGGCGGCCCGGCCGTGCTCTACAAACTCATCACCCCGCATCTGGTGGACCGGCTGAGGGGGACAGTAGTCGCCATACCGGCCCTCAATCCAGCCGGGCTGCGCACCATGAAGCGCGAGCCCTATCACGCTCCCAAGGACCCCAATCGCCTGTGGCCCGACGGCAAACCCGAGAAACCCCCCGACCCGGACAAGACCCCGCCTTCCTCGTTAGAGATGGCCTATAAACGGCTGTTCGAAGAGATACTGGCCAGTGCGGATTATCTGATTGACTACCACAACGCCTCGACCGGCTCAATTTCTTTTGCCTTCCGCGATCGGGTGATGTACCGCGCCGATCAAGACGCGGATCGGCACAAAGCCGAAGCCGAAGCCCTGGCTGCCAAGCAAGACGAGATGCTCCGTGCCTACGGTCACACCACCATCAACGAGTTCCCGGCTGAGAAGTACATTGACGAGAAGCTGCACCGCTCCACGTCAGGGGCAGTCCTGCTGGTGGGCAGAATCCCGGCCTTCACCGTGGAACTCGGCACCGGTCACATGCCGGACCCGGCCATCGTGGCTGCTTCGGCTGCCGGCACCCGCAACGTGATGCGCTGGGCCGACATGCTGGATAGCGACGCGGAACCGATTGAAGGCATCAAGCTGGTAGACCCCGGCTTCCCCGTGCGGCGGCGTAGCACGCCGCGCGTGAAAGAGGCTTGCGTGGTGCTGCACCTGGTCGAGCCAGGCGATCTGGTGAAGGTCAATGACCCTGTTGCTCGAGTGCTTGACGTGTGGGGCCGGCCCTTGGGCGACGGCTTCTTGCGCTCCGAGCACGATGGATTTGTCATGGGCCGTTCACATGGCGTCTATTTTTACCCTGGCAATGCAGTGCTGGGCATGGCCATCCGCGATGATGCACCGCTGGTCGCGCCGTACCCGGAAGATTACTTCAAGGAAGAAAAATAAGCCATCTCCTTCACCCGGCCGCTGACCACCGGGGGCACTGCTGGCGAGCGATGACCACGGCCACGCCGTCAAAATTCATCCCCCTTTCGATCGCAGTTCGAATGTCCTCGCCGTGGTCGAGGTCAATCACCTGCACCACGCCGGCGCCGGCTTCGCGGGCCAATGCAGCCAGGTCCACCGCGCGCCGGGGCCTTCCCCGCGCATCCACGCGGCTGGCCGGGTGGGGCTGACCGCCCGAGAGCGCGGTCGTGCCGTTATCGAGGATCAGCACCAACATCTTTGCGCCGGCCCGCGTCGCGTCCACCAGCCCGCTAAAGCCGGAGTGCAAAAAGCCCGAGTCGCCACTCAGGGCGACGACCCGTTTTCCTGTACCGGCCTTAGCCTGACTCAGGGCGATCCCGGCCGCCATCCCAATGCTCGAGCCCAGGCTGTGCTTGACGTCCAGCAGTTCGTAGGGCGGCAACTGGGCACGCACCATGCAGCCCGGATCGCCGGCGACGATGACCTTGTCGCGTCCCCCTAACTGGATGATGATCTCGGTGAGGGCGTCAAAGACGGGAATGTAGGGGCAATCATCGCAGAGAGGCTCCCGGCTGGGCCTGGGCCGGCCGCTCTCTCCCTCTGTGGGCAGAGCCAGGCGGGGCAGGAAGCGGTTCAGCGCGGTCGCGATGTGGGGAGCAAACAACTCGCCAACCCTGTCCACGTGGCCGGTGTCGCGTCCATAGACGGGCAAGGCCAGCCCGGCCCTCTGTGCCGCAGCCCGCACAGCCCTTTCGACCAAAGGGGCAGTTTCCTCCAGAACCAGGACCGATTCTACCGTCTGCAGAAAGGCCGTCACCCGCCCCACGGGCAAGGGGTAAAAGGTGCCTAGCCGCAGGATACGTAGCCCAGGTGGGACGGTATCGCCCAGCAAGTCCGAGAGCTTTTGGTAAGCGAAGCCGGCCGCAACCACCCCTCGTGGCCCGTCCCCTTCCACCCCGTTGAACGGCGAGTCATCGTTCTCAAGCTCAAAGCGGGCCTGGATCGCATCCAACCGTTGAAGCAGCCGGAAATGGTAAGGCACGACGTTGATGGGCAGAACCACCCAGCGCATGAATTCACGCTGAAAGGGAGGCGGTGCCAGACTTCCAAAGTCTTCTGAGACTTCGGAAGTCTGGATCTCCTCGGCAAAGACGAGGGCGCGGGTGACGCGCACGATGACCGGCAGGCCCATCCCCTCCGACAGTTGGAAGGCCTGGCGCACTGCCGCCCGCGCCTCGGAGACAGAGGTGGGTTCGAGCAGAGGGACCTCGGCCGCCATGGCCAGCGCCCGGCTGTCCTGTTCGTTTTGCGAACCCCAGCCGCCAGGGTCATCGCCGACGAGGATGACCAATCCAGCGTTGCAGCCGGAGAGGTTGAAGGCCATCAGCGGATCGAGCGCGATGTTGAGCCCCACACTTTTCACGCACAGGAGCGAGCGCGTCCCACCCAGGGAAGCGCCGAAGGCCATCTCAATAGCGACTTTTTCATTGCTCGTCCACTCGACCTGCACCTCGTCGGGTGAGGTCAGCTCCAGGATAGCGTCCACGACGGCTGTGGCCGGCACGCCCGGGTAGCCGGTCACCAGCGAAGCGCCAGCCTCAATAGCGCCATGGGCCAGGGCATAGGCTCCGGAAACGAGTTTAGTCATATTTTGCCTCTTGATCCGAGTCTTGAAGCGCAATGCGTAAAACGTAAATGTGCGACCAGTGCCTCTTCAATATAGCCGGATGTCCCGTTCTAGGTCTCCTGGTCAAACAGGCCGAGCTGCTACCCTTGCGAAGGTTGTGAATAGCCCTGGTAACAGTGCAATTCTTGGTGGACGAGGACGCCTTTCGCCTGAAAGCTGCCTCTAAACCTTCGCAAGGGTTCCCCCACCTGAATTTTCAAACACGCTCTTGAGTGATCCCGCACAGTGAAAAAGTCCTCCGGTCATGCACGTAAATCTCCGCCTTTCGCATCACCTTGGAAGCAACGGTTGCCCAATTCTCCGCAAGATAAGGAACCATCCCGCCATCTACTATCAGAACATCAGCCTGTCTGCATCCAGCCGCCAGCGCTGATGAATGTCCCTCAAAGATCCACACACAATGACCGACATAGGCAAAGCCGGTGAGCAGACCGAGAAAAGGGATGGTCCTTGAAATATCGGTCATCACGGCCTCGAGTTCGGTATAGGCGATCACGGCAACGTTCCTCTTTACCTGGGGCGAAATCATCCTTTCGATAGGCGCCACCTGGCTTCCTGGCATAGACCCTGGAGCCGGGCACGGTTGACGCATGATCATCCGGCCGGGTGTAACCAGCACGACATGACGGCCTGATCGCTCGCCGGACGGAGCGACTTCACCAGCCGCCGCCCTCCTTGCCTGGTCGAATATCTCCTCTATATCCGGCCGCTCGTCTACCTCGGGCATGCAGGGCTCATACAGCTCTGACTCCTGATCCGTCTTTGTTTTCATTTTGCACCCTCAAGGACTTTCTGGGGGCAAGAAACCAGCTTTTTTGGGGTATTTCCCACATCCTCTGGGTTTGGGTAGTTAGCCCAATCGTATTGGGCGCTCTTGAAGGCAACGGCCAATACGATTGGCCTTCTACCCACAGCAAGTGGGAAATACCCGTTTTTTGTGCAGAAAGACATCCCTGCCAGGGGAAAAGCACCTGCAAGCAATACGACTCTGCTTGTGGAGCATCAAAAACCTGGTTTCTGGTTTACCCCCTGAACGGATACGCTGATGGTCCTACTCAGGCACCCGGCGGCCCATCATGGATACTGCTCGATGCGCATGATGACGTTGCCCGCCGGATCGGGACAGATGACGCGGCAGTCTTCCTTCAGCCAGTCGCCATCCTCCAGGGGTCGCTGTTTGGCCGGCAGGAGCGGAAGGACGGCCTGCAAAGCATAGAGACAGAAATGACGATGGGCCGGGATGTACAGCCGCCCGCCGCACAAGGTAAAATGATCCCCGGGCCTCATACCCGAGGTGCACTTTCCCCCGACCTCCTCCACCACCACCTGCAGGCTCCGCAGCCTCCCCTCAAACCCCTCCCCACCCTCAATCCCACTCTTGATTCCCTCCGCTTTCCAACTCGATAATTTCCCTGCCTCCCCGCGCCCCTGCTCCCCTGCTCCCTTTTCCACCTTCCCCAGCCTCTCGATCTTGAAAATCACCCGGCCTTTGGGGTCTGGGCACTGGAAGTGATGCACTCGCCACATCCAGTCCTCGTCCTTCTCCTCAAGGATCTCCCTCTCTTTGGGCGTGATGACCGGCAGCAGGCTTTGCAGAGCCCATAGGCAGACGTAGCCGCCCTCAGGAAGCCTGATGTCGCCGTCGCGCACGGTCAAGTAATCACCCGGCTTCATGGGCGGATGCGCGGTGCACACTCCCAGCACTTTGGTGACCGTGATTTTCAACTCGTACATGGGAACCCTTTCTACCTTGACAACGTCAGATTACGCATATGTCGCCTCCTCCAGGTGTCATTCTGAGGAGCGTAGCGACGCCTGTCCTGAGCAAAGTCGAAGGGAAGAATCTCGTTCGTGGTCAGCGGGGAGCCCTGTCTTACCAGAAACGAGACTCTTCGCGGAGTTTATCCTGAGCCCTTTGTCCCTGGGCCCTGTACTTAGACCGTACAGGACTAAGTGCCAAAGGACCAGGGGCGTAGTCGAAGGGCTCAGAGTGACATAGCCTAATGTGACGTTGTCGAACTACTCTTCCGTCAACTCCATCACCAGGTCTGAGGACGAGGCAATTCTCAATAAC
>CAYNKW010000206.1:0-7579 GCA_964397845.1 uncultured Anaerolineae bacterium | reverse complement strand
CTGCGAACGCACTCTCGAATTCAGGAATCGCGTCCTCAGAAGAAGAGCGGAGAGCGGCCTCCAACGCTGCCTGAGCATCGGATAGGTCCCAATACTCTTGGATGTCAAACGCCATACCCATTGAAACCAACCTCCCTGAGAGCACCATGCCCCACAAACGCTACGCCCCATAGAACTCTTCAAAGGATTTTCTCATGTAGTAATGGTCCAGAACCCCGCACAGCTCCCGAATGGAATGCATCGCCAGAGCCGGATTGCCCACATCCAGCGAGCGAATATCCAGTTGGGTGGCCGAAATAGGGCCGATCGTTGACCCCCCTTTAAGATCGGAACGGCTGACAAACCTCTGCACGGGAATGCCCGCTTGCTGACAGATGGTTTCATAGACGGCATGTGTGTTGCTATCGGTCGTGAAGTTCTGATTGGCTGCAATTTTGACCATCGGGCCGCGGTTGATGATCGGTTTGTTTTCAGGGTCGTGCTTGTCTACCGCATTGGGATGCACGCCGTGTCCCATGTCAGCCGAGATGAGAAACGATCGATATATCGCTCTGAAGAAATCCTCCCGGTCTTTGCCCAGAGCGATGGCCATTCTCTCCAGCAGAGTCCGCAAGATCGGAGATGCGGCACCTTGCTTGGTTCGGCTGCCGACTTCTTCGTTGTCATAGCAAATCATCAGATTAGTTGCTCTTGCCGGTTTCGAATGGAGCAGCGCGTGGATACCGGCGTGAACCATGGCCAGATCGTCGAGCTTGGTGCATGAAATAAACTCATCGTTCACGCCAATGATGCTTCCCCTTTCGTATTCGCGCAAAAAGAGGTCAAAATCAACGACGCGGTCTACGTCCACGGCCAACTCTTGAGCAATCAACCTTGCCAAGAAGCCGTCTTTTTCAAACTCTTCATTCACACAAGCCAGCAAGGGCAACATGTCTTTCTGCTTGTTGAGCTCTATGCCTTCATTGACTTTTCGGTTCATGTGCAGAGACTGATTGGGAATGGTCAAAATGGGCTTGCCGATGCTGACAAGTCTTGTCTCAGGATGGAACGGATCATCCGTCTTTAAACTGACTCTACCGGCAATTGAAAGGGGTCTATCCATCCACGTATTGAGGATCGGCCCGCCGTAGACTTCGGTGTTGAGTTTCAGGTAGGCTTTCTCCACCACCATCTCTGGGGAGGGCTTGACTCTAAACGACGGTGAATCGGTGTGAGCTCCGACCAGCCTAAAACCTTCTTCCTCGATCTCTCCGCTGCCCACGATAAAGGCAATGATGGCTGAATCGTTCCGGGTGATGAAATATTTACCACCTTTCGAGATGTTCCATTTGTCTGTGAGCGTCAGCTCGCCAAAGTCAGCGGCGGTAAGCATGTCCTTGATGTTCGCCACCACATGAAACGGGCTGGGACTCGTATGAATAAAGTCAATCAGGTTATTTGCAAAAGCCAGTTCTTCTGTCACAATAGCTGTCCTTTCTTTTTGGTCTTTCTGGCTCACCCCTCCAAACGCGGGTCCGTCCAGCCCCCTCAAATAGGATAGAACAGCAGCGCTCAGAGAAGGCGATTCAGCCGAGGGCCTTGCGGGACAACAGCATCTGGGCCCAAGTCAGGCCCAGATGCTGTCTACCACCCGTTAGAAACCTGCCACTGACCAGGCCCGATTCTCGTCAACTCTGCACTTGCGGCGCGGTGCAGGCTCACCCCTTGCGCCTAGAGCGCGGTCATCAAGTCGATCTCGATCAGAAAATCTCGACGAGACAGCTCGTGGACCACAACCGTCGTGCGGGTCGGCGGGTCGGGCACGAAATACTTCTTGTAGACCTCGTTCATGCCGGGGAAATCTCGCACATTCACCAGATACACGTTGACCTTGACCGTGTCCGCCAGCGACGAGCCTTGGCTCTCCACGAGCTCTTTCAGATTCTCCAGTATCTGACGTGTTTGCGCCTCGATGTCTCCCCCAGGCACCTTACCTGTCTTGGGATCGACGCCCACGTTGCCGGAGACGAACAGAAAGCCATTGGCTTTCACCGCCTTGGCATAGGGGGCACCCGGTCTGCCCAAGATTACCTCTTTCTTCATAGCGTCATTCTCCTTTCTGTGCTAGTCGTTCGAACTTATCATCCTTACGAGCTAAGGTTGGTCAAAATAGAAAATGGTCCCATCGGGGATGGGCGGAATGCCGTCGACCGAGCGATCGTCGAATCGCTTGTCGACCACCAGTTGCCCATTCAATACCACTGCACCGACCTGAACGAAGGCCGCGACATCGCTCAAGGGATCGCCGTCGAGATAAACGAGGTCAGCCAGCAGACCTGGCTTCACAGTGCCAACCTGGTCATCCATACCTATCGACTTGGCGGCCAGGCTGGTGGCCGAGACGACGAGTTCCATGGGCGTGAGGCCGGCACGGTGGAGCAACTGCAGGCCCAGCGCATAGTCCCCAAACCGGGAGATCGAGTCTGTACCGGCCACGATGGGCACGCCCATCTCGTGGAAGCGGCCAATGAATTTCAGTTTGGTGTTGGTCTTGTACAGCGCGGCGTCGAGCCGCTTGCGCTCCGAGGATGTCAAGGAGCCCTCTTGCTCTTTCTTCTGCAATTCCTCGATCCTGCGCCAGCCCGTCTGGATGGTGGGGCTGACAAACAGGCCCTTCTCCAGGATCTTGTCTGCCGCTGCCTGATCCCAGACGCGGCTGCCATCGGGGTACATAAAGTTAAAGTGCTCGATCTCATCCACGCCGGCCTCCGCCGCTCGCGCCACGGCTTCGGCTGCGACGCAGTGAGCCATCGTCCTTTTGCCGAACTGATGGGCCTCATCCACAATCGCTCTCAATTCCTCAACGGAGAACGAGGGCCGTGTGCCATCTGTGCCGACCGTCCCACCGCCGCTGGCCATGATCTTGATGCCATCGGCGCCATCCTTCACCAACTGGCGCACCGCAGTACGCACGCCCTCCACGCCGTCGGCCTCCTGGCCGCACCACCAGAAATGCCCGCCGGTGACCGTCACCGGGCGGCCAGTTACCAGGATGCGCGGGGCCAGAAACAGACCCGCCTGTGCCGCTTCCTTGATGGCAAAGCCCACGTCGCGCACGGCACCCGCATCGCGCACCGTGGTCACGCCGGCCCGCAGGTGGATGTAGGCGTTGCGAGGCCCGCGCATGGCCATCAGCGAGTCGGTGTCGTTGTGCCACACGTCTTTGTAGGTGCGGCCGGCCTCACCAAACATGAGGTGCACGTGGACGTCAATGAAGCCCGGCAGCACCGTCTTGCCGGGATTGGCGTAGACGACGGCGTCCGCAGGCCGCGCTTTTGTTCCGGCCGGCGCGACATCCTGGATAACGCCGTTGTCGTTGACAAAGATTTCGACATTGTGCTGCGGCTCGCTGCCGCTGCCATCGATCAGCACATCTGCTTGATAGATTCGCATTGTATACCTCCTTTTTTGCCATTCCGTTGCACTCGGTTGCGCACGGATGATATCACATAGGGCTGCTCTTTTTGCTCCAGAGTTTCACCTCGCTCAACGAAGCGCGTGAGGGTCCATCGCATCGCGCAGCCCGTCACCGACAAAGTTGACACAGAGCACCGTAATCAGGATCAGGAGGCCGGGGAAGAACGCTATCCATGGGGCATCGCGTAGGTAACCCTGGGCGCGGCTGAGCATGTTGCCCCAGGTAGCCGTTGGTGGTTGAACACCAAGCCCCAGGAAGCTGAGGGCTGCTTCCATAATGATCGCTTGGCCGACACGAAGTGTCGCGGAAACCACAATCGGCGCCACCACATTCGGCAAGAGATGGCGGATCAGGATCCTTCTCGGGGGTACCCCAATGGCTCTGGCTGCAAGCACAAAGTCCTGTTCTTTGAGCGACAGGATCTCGGCGCGGACGATCCGTGCTGTGCCCATCCAGGCCAACACGCCGATAATGACAGTGGTGATGGCGATGCTTGGCCCAAGAATGCGACCCAGGACGATGAGAATGAAGAGCGTGGGTATGCTCATTATCGCCTCGGTGAAGCGCATCAGAATGTTGTCTATCCAACCCACATTGTAGCCTGCAACCGCGCCCACAGCGATACCGATCGTCACCGCGATGAGTGCTGCCAGGATGCCGATGCGCAACGATATGCGACCACCAAAGATGCAGCGCATAAGCATGTTCCGCCCGACAGCGTCCATTCCAAAGAGGTGTTTCCAACTGGGTGGTTGAAGCATGTTGTTCAGGTCAACCGTATTCGCTGCCTCCTCCGAGATAAAGAGCGGCGAAATGAAGCAGATCGCGGCCAGAACAAACAGAACGAGCCCACTGGCTACGGCAAGCCTGTGTCGGCGAAAGCGTCGCCACACTAGTTGGGACATGGATTCTTCCGGCTTCATCACAAAGTCGTTTGGGCTCATCCTATTGACAACTTGCCCTACATCAACTTGTTGGGCGGGAGTGGTGGAGCCAGCCGAGATTTGGGTTCTTGGTTTCTCTTCTATTTCAGTCATGGAATCTAATCCTTGGATCGACGACCGCATAGAGGATGTCCGTCAATACACTCGAGAAAACAGTCAGAATCGACACAAACATCAGCAGCGCCATCAAGATGGGGATGTCAACCCGCTCCGCCGCCCTCCAGAAGAGACGTCCCATCCCGGGCCAGGCAAACATCGACTCGATAACAATGGTACCGGATAAGAGGTTCGGTATATTGAGCCCGATCAACGTGAGCAAAGGCAAGAGCGCGTTCCTCAGAACGTGCTGTACCAGCACCGCCCGGTCCTTCAGTCCTTTTGAGCGTGCTGTCCTTACATAGTCGAGGTGGAGTTCCTCGAGGATTGAAGAGCGGATGTATCGAAGGTAACGGGCGGTTATGCTAAAAGAAAGTGCGAAAGCAGGTAGAATCACGTGCCAAAGTACTTGTGGGACTGTTCTGCCGACCCGGTGGTCGAACATCCCTCCAACAGGTAGGTATGGTAGCCCCGCTGCTTTTGGTTGAACCGCGAAGGCGATGATGAGCATGAGTCCCATCCAGAAATCTGGCGTCGCGATCCCGACAAAGCTGATCACAGTAATTGCATGGTCGAGGATCGAATACTGGCGAACAGCCGTCACGATGCCCAACACAATAGCTGCCACCAAGGTCGCGGTGTAGGATATGACTACCAAGATGAGCGTATTCGGCAACCGTTCGAACACCATGTCGATAACCGGCATTTTGGTATAGTACGAGGTGCCCCAGTCGCCGGTGATCAAGTTCTTCAACCAGTTCAAGTACTGGATGGGAACCGGCTTGTCAAGCCCGTATTTGGCCCGCAGGCGGGCGATGTCCTCCCCTGTTAGAGAGGCATCAACGGTATAGGCTGCCAACGGGTCGCCGGTCGCGTGAATGATCATGAAACCAACGAGTGACACAAAAAAGATAATTGGTAAAGTCTGGATCAGCCGGCGCACGACATAAGCTGTCATGTTCCATTAACCCCCAAGTTTCTCACATGATCAACCAACAACATCTTAACTCAAACTCACATCCCTGGCCACTGGACCAGAGCGAGCTGGCATAATCTGCTCGTTCTCCCTATGCCCTCTTTGCTCCTGCAGGCATAGGACGGCTAGGCCTCCGAGGAACCCCTGGCCGATGAAGGCCAGGAGTCCTCGGAGATCTGTTTGGGTTACCCTGTCAGGATCACTACCACGACAGTTCGTGAACGTTCCCTACAAAGGAAACAAAGGGGCGGTTCTCAAAGTTCTTTAGCCTGGCACTGACCGCCAGGTCACTGAGTGTCCTGTAGAGGTGAATGGTATAGGCTTCCTCGTGGATGAGCTCCTGGGCCTTCCACACAAGCTCTTTCCGCTTCACCGGGTCGAGCTCCTTCTGCTGAGCCAAGAGGAACTCGTCAACTTCCGGATTGCAGTAGCGCATCCATTGCGCCCCACCCGGCTTATCCTCAGAAGCGATCTCGCTGCACAGGTATCGCTGAGAAGCCTCAGGTTCGGGGGTCCTGATCGAGTCGGACCACCCCCCCATCTCATAGTCCCCGTGAGACCACCCACCACCTTGGTCCCAGGTGGTGAAGAGGATCGAGGATCGGCGGTTCTCGATCTGCATGTCGACGCCGATCTCCTTGAACATCTGCTGAGCCACGAGCTGGACGTTCTCCCGCCGTGTGCTCTCGGTGGTGGTGGTGTGGACAAAGCTGAGAGGCGTGCCATCTTCGATGCCCCCGTATCCCACGCCGTGAGCTTCGCGAATGCCGTCACCGTCTTCATCCCTCCAGCCAACCTCATCCAGCAACTGGCGGGATAGATCTGGATCGTACTCGTAATCCACCAGTTCTGTGTTGCAGTAAGGATTGCCATTCCACTCACTGGGATAGGGGATGATGGCATCCACTTCCAGCACTTTGTCGATGATCATCTGCTTGTCTACAGCGTGTTGGAGAGCGAGACGCACATTGCGGTTCTGGAAGATGGGCACTTCGGGGTTCATGTGGTAGCGCTCAGAACCCATGCCCCCACCAAGCGGGGGGTATAGTTTGAGGATGCCCTGCTCCTCAAGTTCCCTGAGATGGGGCATGTACGACGACGGCGTTGACCTGGCAATATCGGCTTCCCCAGCTTCGAGCGCGGACACCAGGGCCTCGCTGCTGGGAATGATGCGCCAGATCAACCTGTCGATTTTGGGCCGACCCCGCCAATAGTCGTCAAAGGCTGCGTACTCGATGTATTCACCTGGCTTCCACTCGATGACCTTCCAAGGGCCGATGCCGACCGGCTCTCGCATGGCCTCCGACTCGTCTAGCCCAGGTGAGTTCTCCTCAATAACGTGCCTGGGGAAGACAAAGTCGAAAAGGTTCGGCCAGGAAGCATAGGGCTCCTTGAAGTTGATCTTGAGCGTGTAGTCGTCCGGAGTCTCGATTGACTCAATCACCTCGTAGCCAGTGCGGGTGATGGGAGTGTTGTCTGGGTTCATGATCGCCTCCCAGGTGGCCTTAAAGTCATCCGTGGTCAGCGGTGACCCATCGTGGAACGTCAAACCTTCCCGAAGGTGGTAAATGATGCTAGTGCCCACGATGCCGCCGTTCTCCACCGAAGGAACCTCTTTGGCCGCCTCGCCAACCCAGTTGCCCTCCTTATCGAGCCAGAGCAGTCCTCGTTGTGCCAGCTTGGAAGCCCACAGTGAGTTCCCACCTTGGGTGTACATGACGTTGAGGAACTCCAGCGACTGTGGGTCTCCAATGATCACCACGGTTGGCTCCTTTGGCTCTTCCTTCTCCGGAGTGGCCGTGATCACCTTCTCAACGATTTTGGTCTCGACCACCGTTGTGACGACCGGCGTGCCTGCCACGATCTTGGTCACCTCCCTCGTGACCTCAACCTCCTCTTTAACGATTTGAGTGACGACCTTTTCAACTGGTGTCGGCGTAGCACAGGCCGACAGCAAAGACGTAATCATGATCAGACTGATCAAAAAACTTAGGCGTTTCATTGGTATACTCCTCCTACGTACAAATTAACAACGGATCCTATTCTCTCCTTGCTGATGCTGAACCTCTGATAATATGCTCACCTCCTTTCCTGCTTTGGGATGCT
>CAYNKW010000205.1:0-7625 GCA_964397845.1 uncultured Anaerolineae bacterium | reverse complement strand
GCCGGTTTTTACCTGAAATACTCTGTCAACCTTATTTCTCCGACAGACTGCTAGAAGGAAAGTATTGGGCATTATGAAGCTAAACACTCCGTTGGATTTCAGGAGTTCGATGCCCTTCTGTGAAAAAGCAACATACACGTCGTTGTTACGAACGAAGGTGGGGTAAAGCTGTTCCAGATAGTGCTTGACTGACTCATCGAACACAATACCGTACGGCGGATTACCAATTATCGCGTCAAATCCACCTTTATCAGCAAACACCTCGGCAAAGTCCAGCCGCCAGATGAAGGACAGGCCCAGGTGCTCCCGCAGGGCATCCACGTCGCGGGCTTCGATGGGCACTTCTCCCGACTGCATGGCTTGTACCTTGTCGTACACGGCCTTTGCCTGCTCCATCAGGGTGTCGTAGCGGGCCAACTCGGCTTCGGCTTCCCGCTTGGCCTTCAACTGCCTCTTGGTCAGCAGCCCCTCGCCAAAGACATCAAACAATCCCGGCACCTCAGCCGACATCTTGGTCAGGACAGCGCCCCGCTTGGCCCCCACCAGCTTGGCCGCCAACTCACACAGCAGACCCAAGATGCGCAGTTCGCGCCGTTGTTTCTCCCACAGATTGGGTTCCTTGAAGTAGGCTTGCTTTTCCGTCTGGATGCGGTCAATCAGTTGGCGGGCCACGGCATCGTCGGCCAGTTCGTCCAGTTGCACCGGCTCGCCAAACAGCCGCTCGACGAGGCTATCGCCCACGCGCACGCGGTAGCTCAGGTTAGGCAGCGTGGGCACCGCTTCGCCAGCCCGCTGTTCATAGTCTACCATCAGGCTGAGCCACAGCCGCAGCTCGCAGATGCGGGCAGCCTCGGGCTGGATGTCCACCCCGTACAGGCTTCGCTCGATGAAGCGTCGCTTGAGGTCATAGTCGTAATTGCGGCGCTGGGCCCGCTGCTGGCCGCGCAACCGCACGTCGAGCAGCTTGGTCAAGGCCACCATCTCGTACAGCATGCCCACCAGGAAAGCGCCCGATCCGACGGCAGGGTCGAGTACCCACGCGCCTTCCACAGCACCGCGCAACAGGCGGGCCTCCGGCTCGGTGAGTGTCTCCGCCAGTTCTGCTACTTCTTCGGGCGTCAACTGCTCGGCCGGGCCGACGTCCATCAGCGCCTCAATGCGCGGCGGTTCGAGGCCGCTTTCGGCGGCCAGATATTCTTTGAGGGCCTGACGGCACATAAAGTGAACGATGACGCGGGGCGTATAGTAGGAGCCGGTGGCCTTGCGACGGTCTTCGCCCCGCTCCAGGCCCAGCACCAGGTTCTCAAAGATCTGCCCCAGCATCTCGGGGTCAATGGCTACTTCCACGTCCAGAGGAGTGTCCTCGCGCACGGTAAAGTTGTAGCACTCCAAGAGGTCATCGAATACCTTTTGGAAAACCGCGTTGCCTACGACAAGTTGATTGACCAGGAGAGTATCGGCCGGTACCTCAAACAGGCCACCGTTGAGAAAGGGGACGTCACCCAGACCAGGCAAGGCTGTGCCCTCGTTAGACAGGGCGACGAACAGAGGGAAGAGGAAATCACTGAAAAAACCGGTACCCTCTGAATCTGCCTGATACTGGGCTCGGAAGTGCTGGTAAAGATAATCGCGCTGGCCGTCAAGCCAGCCCTTCTTCTGAATGAAGTAGAGGAACATGAGCCGGTCGAGGAGCACCTGGGCCTCCATCTCGGCTTCGGTTTCGCGGCGAGGATTGCGCTGAGCGATGTCGTCGCACAACTTGCCGAACACGCGCTTGTAGTCCTCGTAGAACTTTTTGGTGACCGCCTCCACGTCAAAGGCTTCATCGTGGCGCTGCTGGATGGCCAGCGGCGAGAGGCCGAAAAGGTCGGGGCTAAGGGTAGACAGGTCGAGCATGGCCACCCGCTCTGAGGCGGTGCGCAGCCGCTCGTAGGGGCCAACGGCGATGCGGCGGAACACGCGCCGCCTGGCGGGCCCTTCGCCCTGCGCCCCGGCAGCATCGTAGCGGACGTTGACCAGGTGCCAGTGCCGCTCGTCGGTGTCGCTGAAGACAAAGAGGGCATAGGGGTGGTCGTTCAGGAACTGGTTGACCGCCAGGCGTTCCGCCGTGAGAGAGAGGGGAAAGTCGCGGCCGCGGTACGCCGCAGCCAGCCGGCCGTAAACCACGTCGAAGGAACCAAACTGAGACTGGTGCTGAGCCAGGATGATCGGATCGCCGTCCAGGGCATCGCCTGCGCGGTCGGGCCAGTTGCGGCGCGAGAGCGGCGCGTTGGCGCGGTCGTAGTTCAGTTCGGTCCAGAAGAGTTGCTTGGCCGCCGCCAGGCCGTGGGCCGGCATGCGGCCGAGCAGGTCGTAGACGCGCTGTTGTGTATGCGTGGTCATGGGTGTCTCCTGAAAGGACAAACCCGTTACGCCGGGGCTTGACGGTGGGCTATGGTGGTACAATAGCAACGCCGTGGGCGCTTCATCCGCCCCGGTCATGCCCTGGGCCGGGTAAGAGCCGCGAGGCCTTTTTATTTACTTGTGCAGTAGAACGAGCCCTTGGTCTCCTTGATCCTGGGGCTCAAGGACCCAGGGCTTCGGCCCAAGGACGAAGGGTTGGCAACTCGTTCTACAGTGCCAGACCTCCGTTCCAAAAGTTTTTAGGATATAGTGCTGCCCATCAGCCTGGGACTGAACCCCCAGGCTGAGAGGCTAAAGGGCGCTGAAGCGCCCTGAATCTCAGTTTTGGTGAAACATTAGCCTGGTTCCAGCAGGCTTGGGCCGTTCAGCCCTGAGCTTTAGCTGGGGGTGGCAACAGGATCGCGCCGCTTTTGCCCCAGTGCCTTTCACCCCAAAAACTTTTGGGAAAGAGCACTAGTCATCTTAAACAGTGTATCACAAAAGGCACGGGTTTGCAAGTCCTGGCTTTTTCTTCATTGGCCGACAAGGGGCTCGGGCAAAGGTAAAATCGCCGGACAGGATGAACAGGATTCAGGCGAAAAATCCTGTCAATCTTGTCCATCCTGTCGAAAATCGGCAGGGGGGCAGACCAGAAACCGGGTTTTTGGTGCTCCACAAGCAGAGTAGTATTGCTTGCGGGCGCTTTTCCCCTGGCAGGGGTGTCTTTCTGTACAAAAAACCCGGTTTCTTGACCCCCAGGTGAACGGTTACCAGTGTGCTAGACATGAGCATTCGAGGAAACACCGCTTGCAAAGTCTTGCTAAAATTAGGGCAATCGCATATGAAAGGCGCTCTGTCAAATAAGTCATTCTGAGCGACCATAGGGAGCGAAGAATCTCGTTTCTGGCCAAGAAAAACGAGATTCTTCCCTTCGACTGTGCTCAGGACAGGCGTCGCTTCGCTCCTCAGAATGACAGCTTGAGGAAGGTTCAAATCCAAATGCGATTGCCCTATTGCCAAAATAGTGTATAATGGCCTTGTGGGAACAAAGGTTCTAGTAAGCAGCAGAGGGAGAAGCTGGTCAGCCGGGGCGTAGGTGACAAAAGAAAAGGCCCCACGGTGTTGGGGGCACCTGGGGCAGCGACCAGAGCGGGCTTGACGCCCTGGCGACCTCAGTATAGCATATTGGGCCCGTTCTGGCAATAGTTAGGACGGGTTTTGTCTATGGTACGCGAAGTCGCACCGCACTTCAGTTATCCTGGTACAGTTGAGATCATTCGGGAAGCAATACGCCGGCTGGCACCCGAGGAAAAGTGGGTATCGCCATATGGTGACTGCGTAGAGATATGTGAGTGCAAGTGGCTGCCAGATGGTAACCCCAGTTCAGGTTTTGGAGATTGGGCTTTAAGGCTAAAATCAATGGATCCGAAAGACCGCGGCCGTTGCGCAGCCATACACGCACGTCTAGCGCCGGAGGGACAGCGAACGAATGTTATGTATCGCGACGGCCGCGATCTAGCATGGTTTTTGAAGGAGCCCAAACTCGTGGGGGAAGTTTTCGAGGACTTTCTTTGGGCAGTATTCAGGGAAGTCCATTGGATCGTGGGGCGGTGCACTGCACAGGCAGAAGGCCAGGTCACGACGCCGGACGGGGGTGGTGGGAGCAAGCCCTCTGGAGGACGACCACCTAACGCCGAAAATGATTGGGCATACCAGGAAATAGAAGCAGGACGCAACCAAACGGAGGTATACAAAGAGTGGCTGGAAAAGATTCCTGACAGCCGTAGATCGCAGATGGTTGATCCATTGGACTCTTTCAAGAAGGCGATGCGCTACAGGAAAAAACGGGGAAAAAAGGGAATAATCCCTATATTCTCCCCTCCCAGTCTGGTATACTAGGCTCAGGTTCTCAACCTGAGCTTTTATTTTGGAGGTGACACATGACAGAGGGAGTTTTGATTCACTTCCGGCTAGTGGGCGACGAGGCAGAGGCGTTGCGCACACTGTCCGCCGCCGAGATGCGGAACCCGCGGGATCAGACGCGCTTTATTCTACGACGCGAATTGGCCCACCGCGGCCTGCTGCCGACCGACGCTCCCGCCCGAGAGAGCCGCGCTGGCGGCGGTGACTGTGAGGGGGTGAACGATGGCTAAAAAGGGAAAGAAGTTCTATAGCGAGACAGAGAACGGCGGTGTTATCCTCCACACGGAACGCCGCATAGGTGACGTCAGGATACCAAACTATGTCTACGACATGTGGCTGCCCCTATTGGGGGCTGTTACCATCGGCGTCTATGGTATGTACTGCCGACTCGAAAGAGGAGGCGCGGTCAAAGGAATAACTCTCAAAAAGATTGCTCGGAAGTGCCGGCTCGGAAAAGCCAAGCTGGAAAAGATCAACGGCACGCTAGAAGAGTGTGGTTTTGTTAGCATCAGAAAGCCAGAGGGGTTTAACCGACTGAGACATTATACCACCGAGATCACTGTGCTCGATCCTCCGCAAGAGATAAGAAAAGAACTCATAGAAGTGCACGCTCCATCATTCGGTTACGAAATCCTAACTCCCTGGCTGATGGGAAACGAGCCGAAAACCCACATAGAGTCTCCGGAACACCCAAATGGGTCTTCCGAAGAACCCAAACAAGTCCTTGTCGAGACCCCAGATGGGTCGTCCAAAATTGCATCCTTTATATTGCAGTTTGATGATGATGATGGCCCTGCGCGGGCAGCGGCTTCTCTCTCGCCTCTCATTCTGGAAGGTAACCAGGTGGAGGCGTATTGTTGCCTGCGCTGCGAGTCTATCGAAATGGATTCTGACCAGGCGCTCAAGTTGGCGCAAGCCTGCGACCTGGAGGCGGTACGCGGCTGGTGCTGCGTGGCCTGGGCGCGGCACGGGCCGGGCGGGGTGACGAAACCGGCCGGTTTTGTGTGGACCAAGCTGACAGACGGCGTGGCTGCCCCTGACGTGGCTCCTGCTCAGATGCGAGAGTTTATGGAGAGGGTGGACGACTATCGGCTTTATCGGCTGCCCCAGGAAGCGGCGCGGGGTGGGACCTGTATCACGGCATTGTGATCCCATACTACCAGAGGACAAGCGGCGACGTGTGAGCGCTAAAGATACGCCGGGCAGCCACGGGGCCGCCACCCCGTGGCATGGGCGGTTTTTTGCTATCTGCTGAAAAGAAAGACGGCCCGTAGATGGTGGGGCATCTACGGGCCAGCAATGGCGCTTTACTTGGGACGGGGAATTTCTATCGCCATTGCTCCTCCTTTAGGGGATCATATTATATCCCCAAGTCTGCCCGGTGTCAATTTTTGATTTGAACTGGGAGCGAGGGAGCTAGGGCCCCACTCTGGCAAGCCGCCGGATGCGGGCTTTTTTCGCTTGACTGCAACACAATGCGTTGTAAAAGAGGAATGATGGAATCACTGACAGTCACTTACCCTGTGCGATTGACGCCGGCCCAACGGCGACGCCTTGGCCTGGTGGCCCAGGCTGACCGTCTTGAACACCAAAATCTGCGCATCTGCGAGGAACTGGAGGCGCTGGGGAACCCTTGCGAAGGTTTGGAGGCAGCCTTCAGGCGGAAGGTATCCTCGTCCACCAAGAATTGCGCTGTTACCAAGGCTATTCACAACCTTCGCAAGGGTAGTTGTGCTCACTGCGTGGCCTGGGCGCGGCACGGGCCGCCCTCAACCTGCCGCCGCCGACCCGCGAACTCGACTCGCCGCCGGATGACGGTGACGCCCCACCCGGCGTCTTGACACCCATCGTTAAAGAGTGGGTAGCGTAAAGTCTTGATGTTTTGCCTCAATGCGCTGGCACCTGATGGGTCGCGGTTTCGCCGGTTGCGGATTGCGCCAGCATCGCTTCTACCGCGGCCAGCGCCTTTGGCCCCCAGAAATGCCCGTGCGCCAGGCCTTTGGCGCGGGTGATACGCCAGTCTTTCTGCCGGGCCCCGGCCAGGTACTCCAGCGCTTCTGCAACCTCACCCCTTTCCCACAGCAGGACGGCCTGGCTCAACAGGCAAAGCGCGCCCCGGGGTGCTTTCTCCAGCGCGCGACGCACCTGCTCCCCGGCTGCCTCTAGCTCGCCTTCTTCCAGATAAAAGTGGGCCAGCGCCAACAGGTTAGTGCTGTCGTCCTCTCTTTCCACTGCTTCCTTCAAATTGGCCAGGGCCGCATCCAGATCGCCCAGCCGCCACAGCGCCTGCCCGCGCAACCGCGGCACCCAGCTTTGCCGCCGGAACTGCCGCGCATAGCGCTCCAGGACCGGCAGTGCACTGCCCGGATCGAGGTGTGTCAAAGCTCTGGCATATCCTTGCGCCTCAAAATCATACTCTGCTGTCGAGGTTGCTACGAGTATCGGGACAGCCTCTGTTGCCATCAGTTGGCTCAGAGCCTCTGCAGCGGACCAGCCCACTTGGAACCCTTTGTCACTAAGAGCAGCGATCAGGGGCTGCACCGCCGCCGGGTCGCCCAGCCTCCCCAGGGCGGAGGCGGCGGAGCGGCGTACGAGGCTGTCTTTGTCACTCAGGGCGGTGATGAGCGGTTTCACTGCCGCCGGGTCGCCCAGCCTCCCCAGAGCGTCGGCGGCGGAGCGGCGCACGTCGCTGTCTTTGTCACTCAGGGCGGTGATGAGCGGTTTCACCGCCGCCGGATCGCCCGGCCTCCCCAGGGCCTCGGCGGCGGAGCGGCGTACGACGCTGGCTTCGTCACTCAGGGCGATGACGAGCGGTTTCACCGCCGCCGGGTCACCCAGACTCCCCAGGGCTCGGGCGGCAGAACTGCGCACGTCACTGGCTTCGTCACTCAAGGCTGTGATAAGCAGTTCCACCGCCGTCGGATCGCCCAGCCTCCCCAGGGCAGAGGCGGCGGAGTGGCGCACGTCTCTGGCTTCGTCACTCAGGGCCGTGACAAGCGGTTCCACCGCCGCCGGGTCGCCCAGCATCCCCAGGGCGTAGGCGGCGGAGCTGCGCACAAAGCCGTCTTCGTCACTCAGGGCGGTGATGAGCGGTTTCACCGCCGCCGGGTCGCCCAGTCTCCTCAGGGCGTCGGCGGCGGAGCTGCGCACGGAGCTATCTTTGTCGCTCAGGGCGGTGATGAGCGGCTGCACCGCCGGGTCGCCCAGCCTCCCCAGGGCTCGGGCGGCGGAGCTGCGCACGTCGCTGGCTTCGTCACTCAGGGCAGTGATGAGCGGTTTCACCGCCGCCGGGTCGCCCAGACTCCCCAGGGCCTCGGCGG
>CAYNKW010000204.1:0-7643 GCA_964397845.1 uncultured Anaerolineae bacterium | reverse complement strand
TGGTGATGAGTCCGCATCGAGCTGGGCATTTCGACGAAAGGGAGATGCTGCGCATGACGCATTTGGCCGCCTTGCTCAATGCGGCAGCGAGAGGGGAAGCAATGCCAAATAGGGTTGATTTGCAGGCGGGATATTGACAAACGGACGAGTAATGATGCTCCGCAAACCCCTGGCGCTTTCAAACTGGAAAATGGCGATGACGATCGCCGAGAGCCTGGCCTTCGTCCGTGACTTTCAGGCGACAGCGGGCCACCTGCTCGACGAGGTAGACGTGGTGATCTGCCCGCCGTTCACCGCGCTGTGGCCGGTGGCGCAGGCGCTGCGCGGCAGTCGCATCCAGTTGGGTGGGCAAAACATCGCGCCGGCCGCCGAGCTGGCCCGCACCGGCGAGATATCGGCGGCGCTGTTGGCCGATCTTGGCTGCCGCTGGGTGATGCTGGGGCACTGGGAAATCCGTCGTCACCTGGGTGACGACGATGCGGTCGTCAACCGCAAGGTGCACCTGGCGCTCGACGCGGGCCTGGCACCCATCTTGCTTATCGGCGAGGCGCACGACGACGAATCGCCGCTGGCGGAGGCGCTGGAGCGACAACTGGCGCGCGTACTGGCGGGCTGCCAGGCAGCGCAGGTGGCGACGACGGCCTTTGTCTACGAGCCGGAAGGCGCCATCGGCATGAGTGCGCCTGCCTCGCCAGAGCACGTGGCAGCCGGGTGCGGGCTCATCCGGGACTGGTTACGCGCACGTTGGGGCAACGCCGTGGCCAAAGGCGGGCGCATCATCTACGGCGGGAGCGTCGCGCCAGAGTACGCCGCCGACCTGCTGGCCTGTCCCGATGTAGACGGCCTGGGCGCGACACGACGCGGCCGGAACGCGGCGACCTTTGCCCGGATCGTGCGCCTCATCGCCAGATCACGCACGCTCTGAGCACCGCGTCCCGGCCGGCTGGTTGCGTCCGATGGTCTACAAGTTGTACAACTCGCCGTATTTTGCCCGCAGATAGCGGATGTACGGCTCAATGCTCATCGGCCCGCCAGTGACGCGCTCGACGAGTTCGGACGCGGTGTACTTGCGCCCGTGTTGATAGATGTTCTCTTTGAGCCAGCCGTGCAACGTGCCAAACTCGCCCTCATCGATCTCGGCCGGAATCCCGGGATGAGCCAGCAGAGCAGACTCGAAGAACTGCGCGCTCAGGATGTTGCCCAGCGTATAGCCCTGAAACACGCCACCGATGATGCCGTCGTACCAATGCACGTCTTGCAGAACGCCGTCGCGGTCGTCCGGTGGGAGGATGCCAAAATCAGCCTCGAAGCGCTTACGCCACGCCTCCGGCAGGTCGCGCACGGCCAGGCGACCTTCCAGCATGTCCAACTCGAGGCCGAAGCGCAGCATGATGTGCAGGTTGTAGGTCACTTCGTCGGCGTCGGTGCGGATCAGCGAGCGCTCGACCTTGTTGATGGCCCGGTAGAACGTCTCCAACGACACTGACCCCAGTTGTTCGGCAAAGACCGCCTGGAGTCTGGGGTAGAAGAACTTCCAAAAACCCTGGCTGCGTCCGACGATGTTTTCCCACAGTCGAGATTGGCTCTCGTGGACGCCCGCCGACGTCCCCTCGGCCAGCGGCGTGCCCTCCAAGTCCTCCCGAACGCCCAGCTCATACAGCGCGTGACCGGCCTCGTGCATGGTGCTGAACAGCGCTTCGCCCAGGTGGTTTTCTTTGACGCGGGTGGTGATGCGCACGTCGCCAATCGAGAACTTGGTCGTGAACGGATGGTGGGTTTTGTCCTCTCGTCCCCGCTTCAAGTCGTACCCGAAGCGCTTGGCAGCCTCGATCCCAAACGCCAACTGCTGCGTTTCGGGAAAGCTCTGGCGCAAACAAGAATCATCCGCCGCCGGCTGGGCAGCGATCGTCCGCACGATAGGCACGAGTTGCTCGCGCAGCTCAGCAAAGAGGGTACGCAACGTCGAGGTTTTCATGCCATAGTCCAAAAAGTCAATCAAGGGGTCGGCGATGTGCTCGTAGCCGGGGAAGAAATCGGCGAGTTGCCGGCTCAGATCGAGCGTCTTTTCCAGGTAAGGCTGCACAGCAACAAAGTCGTTCGCCGGCCGGGCCTTGGTCCAGACCTCATAAGACTGGGATCCATGGGCCGAGAGCTGTGCCACAAAAGACGATGGCACCTTCACGGCTCTCTCATAATCGCGCCGCGCGACACGGACGAGGCTGGCCTCGTCCGCGTCGTAGGGCAGGCTCTCCTCGTAAGGCCGCAGGTCTTCCAGTAACTTTCCGATGGCCGGGTCAACGAGCTTTTGGTGAGCGATCTGCCTCAGTGTGGCAAGTTGTCTTGCACGGGCCGCTGCACCACCCGGTGGCATGTAAGTTGATTGATCCCAGCTCAATAGCGCAGCAGCCGACTCCAGGTCGTTGATCTCGATGAGACGAGCCTCGAGTTCTCGGAATTTGGCTTCCATAGAGCTTCTCCCTTCCTTATAATCGTCAAAGACTGTTGTTCGTCGCTCTCGCACTGACGTGGACACAAGAAAACATAGCTTCGCTCCAGCCCCCGTCCGCGGGGGCGTCGGCCCGAGGACGAGCTTAGAGCGGATATACTTTCCTATACAACAAGATACCACATAAGATAGGGATTGTCAAACCCGGAGAGCTCGATAATTGCCTGACAATCCACTTTCTGGTATAATCACAGGTAGAATTGCCCAACACGGCACGTCAGCAAAGAGAGTAAGGAGAAAGGCTCCTGATGCCCCAGGATACCACAAACGACCGCATGGTCTCGCCCAAAGCGCGCCAGGAAGACGTCGCCCCGGACGTCTCATTGCGCCCCCAACGGCTGGCAGAGTGCTCCGGCCAGGAAAAAGTCAAAGAGAACCTGACCATTCTCATTGAGGCGGCCAAAGGGCGCGGTGAGGCGCTGGATCACGTGCTGTTATACGGCCCTCCGGGGCTGGGCAAAACGACGCTGGCTCACTGCATCGCCAACGAGATGGGCGTCAACATCAGAGTCACTTCGGGGCCAGTTGTCGAACGGGCTGGCGACCTGGCCGCCATCCTGACCAACATGCGCAAGGAGGACGTGCTTTTTATTGACGAGGTGCATCGCCTCAGCCGGGTGGTGGAAGAGATTCTCTACCCGGCCATGGAAGACTTTGCCCTGGACATCATCATCGGCCGGGGGCCGGGGGCACGGAGCATCCGGTTGAGACTGCCCCGTTTCACCATCATCGGCGCCACCACGCGGCTGGCGTTGATGACTTCGCCGCTGCGAGCGCGGTTCGGCGCGGTGTACCGCCTCGACTTTTACAGCCAACCGGCCATGGAAGAGATCGTCGTCCGCTCGGCCCGCCTGCTGAAAGTGCCGGCCGACGAGGCCGGTATCCGCGAGATCGCACGGCGGGCGCGAGGCACGCCCCGTGTAGCCAACCGCTTGCTCCGGCGCGTGCGGGATTACGCTCAGGTGCGCGCCAACGGAGCCATCACCAAAACCGTGGCCCAGGAAGCCCTGGCCCTGCTGGAGGTGGACGCCCTGGGACTGGAAGACACAGATCGCAGGGTACTGCGCGCCATCATCGAAAAGTTCGACGGCGGGCCGGTAGGACTGGAGACCATTGCCGCAGCTATCTCTGAGGAATCGGATACCATCATGGACGTGTACGAGCCGTACCTGCTCCAGTTGGGCTTTCTCGACCGCAGGCCCCGGGGGCGCGTCGCTACCCGCCATGCCTACGAGCACCTGGGCCTGCCCTATCCTGAGCGCCCAGAGCAGCCAACGCTTTTCCACGCTCCTTGAATTTGCAGTCTGTTCGACCAAAGCTCTCTTATCGCAGCCTACACCGAAGCAAGGAGGAGTCATGGTAAAAGAAAGTCTCATTGGCACGAAAATTGGCACCTACTATATCCTGCGAGAGATCGGGCGAGGCGGCAATGCCGTCGTCTACCTGGCTCACGACGAAAAGATGGACCGCCCAGTTGCCGTCAAGATGCTGCACGCCTTTGCCCATCATCCCCAGCGGCAAAGAATTATCGAACGCTTTCGCCGGGGAGCACAGGCGGCCGCTCGATTGAATCACCCTAACATCCTGCCGGTGTATGACTTTGGCGAGTGGCAAGGAGCCTTTTACATTGTCATGCAATACGTGCAGGGCAAAACGCTGCGACAAGTCCTCCTCGGCGATTCGGAAGAGATTTACGTCACGGAGCCGCTGCCTCTATCCCAGGCCCTGCGCATCGCTCAACAGGTAGGCGCGGCGCTGGCGCACGCTCGCCAACACGGCGTCTTTCACCGTGACATCAAACCCAGCAATATTCTCATCGCCGACGATGGCCGCATCTACCTGGCCGACTTTGGGTTGGCCCACGTGGAGGGAGCCGCTCCCATCACCCAGTCTGGCGAGACCCTTGGCACTCCCCATTACATGTCGCCGGAGCAAGGCAAAGGGTTGCCCGTTGACCATCGCTCCGACATCTACTCGCTGGGCGTGGTCCTCTTTCAGATGCTCACCGGTCAGGTGCCCTTTGACGCCGACACGCCCGCGCCGGTCATCCTGAAGCACATGGTTGACCCCCTGCCTTCTCCCCGCTCCATCAATCCCGAGATTCCGCTGATGGTGGAAACGGTGCTGCGCAAGGCCCTGCTCAAGAATCCCTCGGAGCGATACCAGACCATCGAAGAGTTTATCCGTGACCTGGAAAAAGCAGTTGCCAGCCCTAAAGCCGGCGCAGAGATCGGTGAAGCGCCAACGCCTACCCCGCACGATGAAACCCTCAAGGTCAGCGAGCGGCCGGCACCTTCTCCGTATCGCGCAACAGAACGGAAAGGCTATAAGGCCAAAACCGGGCCACCGCCCCCTTCCGGCAACTCGAAGCGCAACGGTGGGATGCGCTGGGCCGTGGTGGGCATCATCGTGGCGGGTCTGGCCGGGTTGCTGGTTTGTGGCACGGCGGCCCTCTTGCTGCTGGGCAACCTGGATCAACTGCGCACACCAACCAGCACACGGGCTCGTCAGGTCGCCGTCACGCCTGCGCCAACGCACACCTGGGTGACGCCCACGCCAACTCTTGCGCCACTGTCTCCCACGGCGACGCCAGGCCCCACCCAGACCGAAACGGCCGTCGC
Organism: uncultured Anaerolineae bacterium; assembly: GCA_964397845.1. Lineage (GTDB taxonomy): Bacteria > Chloroflexota > Anaerolineae > CAYNKW01 > CAYNKW01 > CAYNKW01. The sequence goes on along the minus strand of CAYNKW010000204.1, from coordinate 2,516 downwards.
CGTTGAGACAGCCATTCCCACGGCTTCGGTAACGCCTACGGCCACCGCTGAGCCAACGCAGACTAAACCGCCGCCATCTCCCACCGTCGCACCCACGGCCACACCGACGGTCACGGCGATGCCAACCGATACGCCCGCGACCACCGTCACGCCCACGGCGACGCCAACCAACACACCCACGGCGACACCCATCCCCACCGCGACGGCGACGCCAACCAACACACCCACGGCGACACCCACCAACACGCCCACGTCGCCGCCGTCCATACCGGCGGGCATGGTGCTCATCCCGGCCGGCAATTTCATCCAGGGCAGCCTGGACGCCGAGATTGACGACGCCATCCAAATGTGCGACAATGCCTACGGCGGCAATTGCCCGCACTCACACGATTGGTTCGCCGACGAAACGCCCCGCCGGACTGTTTACCTGGATGCATTCTACATTGACAGGTGGGAAGTCACCAACGAACGGTTCGCGGCATTCGTCACCGCCACTGGCCATGTAACCGACGCCGAGAAGAAAGGCGAGGCTCAGACCTGGCGCACGTTCAACACACCTGGTGGCGAAAACTATCCCGTCGTCTGGATGAGTTGGAATGACGCGAATGCCTACTGCCAATGGGCCGGCAAACGCTTGCCCACCGAGGCAGAATGGGAAAAGGCAGCGCGCGGCACCGTCGGTCGCATCTGGCCCTGGGGCAGCAATTGGGAATCCGGGCGTGCCAACACCAGCGACGGCGGTCCGGGAAGTGTAACAGCCGTGGGCAGCTATCCTACCGGCGCCAGCCCCTACGACGTGATGGACATGGCGGGCAACGTCTGGGAGTGGGCGGCCGATTGGTACGATCCCTTGTGGTACAGCCACTCACCAACGCACAACCCCGGCGGACCCCCGCAGGGAGTGAGCCGCGTGTTGCGAGGCGGGTCGTTCAGAAATCCGTCCTGGGAGGTGCGCACCGTCCACCGGCACAGCGGCGGGCCGGATGGCTACGCGCCGGACCACGGCTTCCGCTGCGCCAAGTGAGGTGTTACAGGGGGCCTGTCAGTGAAAAGGTGGTAAGCGTGTCACGGGGGGCAAGAAACCGGGATAGTGTCAAATGACACCTTGCGACATGGAAACGCGATTGGCATACTGCTAGTAGTAGGTGCTCTGCAATCTCATACTACTACTGGCTGTGGTATACACCCCCAGGGCGGAACTGGGGGGTCACCTGACACTATGTAGGTTTCTGGTCTACCCCCTGAACGGATATAAAAGGTGAGAGATGCCAGAGCTACAAGACATAGGCAAGGTGCTACTGCTTCTCGGCGGGACGATCTTTCTGCTGGGGTTGGTTCTGACTCTGGGCGGCAGGTTGCCCTGGCTGGGCCGTCTGCCGGGGGACATCCGCATCGAGCGGGAGGGCTTCAACTGCTTCATCCCGATTGTTACGTCAATTCTGCTCAGCCTGCTGTTGACGGTGCTGCTGAACATCGCCATCAGGCTATTGAACCGATAATGAAAACCAGCGAATTCGACTATTTCCTCCCCCCACACCTCATCGCCCAGACGCCGATCGAGCCCCGCGATGCCTCACGCCTGCTGGTCGTCTCTCGCGCCGACGGCCGTATGACCCACCGCACCTTCCGCGACGTTGTAGAGTACCTGCGAGCGGGCGACCTATTGGTCTTTAACGACACGCGCGTTATCCCCGCCCGGCTGAGGGCGCGCAAAGTTCCCACCGGCGGCAAGGTGGAATTGCTGCTCGTCGCGCGGGGCAACCCCACCGAGTGGGAGGCGCTGGTCAAAGGACGCAAGGCCATGCCCGGTCAGCGGATCGCCATCGGCGACGGCGAGACGCGCATCACCGGCCAGATTACGGCGGTCACCAAAGCCGGCGGGCGGCTCATTACCTTCAACCGCCCCCTGGAGCCACTGCTCGACGACCTGGGCAAAGTGCCGCTGCCCCCGTACATCCACGAGCCGCTGGCCGACCCGGAACGCTACCAAACCGTCTACGCTCGCCTGGCTGGCTCGTCTGCCGCGCCGACGGCCGGCCTGCACTTTACCCCCGACCTGTTATTGGAGCTGCGCGACGCGGGCGTGGGCTTTGCCTTCGTCACGCTGCACATCAGCATGGACACCTTCCGCCCGGTGACAGCCGAGCGCGTAAAAGACCACGTGATGCATACCGAGTGGTGCAGGTTAGGCTTTGAGGCCGCGCAGCAGATCAATCAGACCCGGCTGCAAGGGGGACGGATCGTCGCCGTGGGCACCACCGCCGTCCGCGTGCTGGAGAGTGCCGCCGCTGTTCGGTTGAGCCCTTTGGCAGAGTTTATGCCGAGCAAAGCCTGTCCTGAGCAAAGTCGAAGGGTCGAGGGGCTCAGGACAGGCACTCACGACGAAGCCAGTTGCGCCCCGGAGAGTGATGCCTGTGCCTGGCAGGCGCTGACTCCCTTTGAAGGCCCCACCGACCTCTTTATTCATCCCGGCTACCACTTCCGCGCCGTGGACGTGCTGATCACCAACTTTCACC
>CAYNKW010000203.1:0-7650 GCA_964397845.1 uncultured Anaerolineae bacterium | reverse complement strand
ACGTCCAGGAATCTCGGCTCAGGACGAGGACCAGCAGCAGCCCGGCGCTGATCAGCGAGATTGCCTTGCCCGCCGCTCGCCAGGGAGTGTCACCGAACCAGAGCCTCACGCGGGATTCTCCGGCAGGCAGGGTCAGACCAAGGAGCCCCCATGAGCCGGCCGGCGCAGGGTTGGCCCGTTCGCCGTTGACGGTCGCTTTCCAGCCGGGAAAGTAGAAGGTGTGAAAGCGGGCCTGAAACGCCTGCGGGCTGCTCACGGTGATCTCGACGCGGTTGAAACCGTACCGCGCCTCAATAACGCGCCCGCCCTCCGGCAGGCTGGTCGCGTCGAAGCGTTCGATGGCTTCCATCGGCCGACCGGCCTGGTATGCCGGCAGGAGGGGTGAGTCGGTGGGCGTTTCTTTCACCCACAGCGGCAGATATTCGGCGTAAGAAGAGGTGCCCAACAGCCCCGTGCGCCTCTCGAAGGCAAGGACATCTGTCACATTCTGGCTGAGCAGGTGCGGCGGATAGTAGTGGGGGTAGAGCAACGGCAAAGCCAGCAGGAGAATGCCTGTCGCGCCAGCGACCAGCGCGACCAGCCGCCAACGGTTGCCGGGCGGGAGCGCCGCTACCATCGCAGCGGCCAGCAGGGCCAACGCCAGGCTGGTCAGGCCCAGGAAACGCGAGGGGTAGAGGACGTAAGGCATTAGCGGCAGCCGCTCCCACAGCCAGGCCGACCAGGGGAGCGTGGCGTAGGCGGAACCGACCAGGATCAGCGCCGAGAGCACGGCCCACGTTCGTGCCTCGCGGTGGGGCAGCCGCCAGGCCAGCAACGCCCCCGGCAAGCCGGCGGCCAGTTGCGCCCAGCCGAGCGCTTCGTAGTCGGGACGATGCAGCAGGCGGACAAGGGCCGGCGGCGGTGGGCTGAACAGTTGCTCCAGGGAGAGGAAATAGTTGCTAAAACTGGCGATCTGATCGAGATTCTGACCAATGCGAACCCACTCTTTTTCAAAGAGGGCCGGCAGGAGGAAAAAAGCAGCCAGGCTGCCGCCAAGCCCCAGCGCAGCCACCGGCAGCCATCGCTGCCACCCGGAAGCGGCTCGCGTCCGCGCCAGGCCCACGCCCACTGTGTACAGGACCAGCAGCGGGGTGAACATCAGGCTCAGAACGTTGTGGGAGAGAAGAAACACGGCGTAGAGAGTGGCACTGGCCACGAACCAGCGCCGGCCTCCCTGGTGAACCAGCCGCCGGCAAGCCCACAGCACGAGGGGAAAGAGCGCCAGGCCAAACTGCTCCGGCAGGTTGCCCCGCACCAGGCTGTTGTGAAGCTGGTATGGCGCATAGACATAGGCCACGGCAGCCAGCAGGGCAGGCGCCTCGCCCAGGAAATCGCGGCACAAGAGATACGTGCTGTATCCAGCCAGCAGGGTGTAGAGCAAAAAGGCGGCGCCCAGCGACCGGGAAAAGGACAAGCCCAGCAGGTGCAACAACTCTGGCAGATAATAGTGAGCATAGGGAAAGTAGTTAAAGATCGGATAGCCGTAACCATAGACGACGTCAGGCGCCCAGCGGGGAAAGAACACCCCGTGGCGCACCGCCTGGTCGAACTCGATGAGGCGGTGCAGCCGGTGCAGGCCGTCGTAGCCCTGGGGGAGAGCAAGTCTCCCCAGGGGAGAAAGGGCCGGCAGGGTGAACAGTGTCACCAGCAAAAGCCCGACCCACACCCGTAGACAGGGGCGGGAGAAAAGTGGCTTCATTCACTCCTCCGGAGCTGAACAAAGAGATCGACCGTGCGGACGGCGATGCGATCCCAGGTGAACTGGCGTGACAACTCGGTCGCACCGTCGCCGAGCCGCTGCTGCAGGGCAGGATCGGTAGCCAGGCGGCCCACGGCAGCAGCCAGGGCATCGGCATCACTGGGGGGGACAAGGATGATGTTCTCGCCGTCGCGCAGTTCCGGCAAGTGCACCCCTGGGCGGGTGCTGACGACCGGCCGGCCGTGGGCCAGGGCAGCCATGAAACTCCCACGACGGAAGGAAGCCCCATCACGGTAGGGCAGGACGCATACGTCGGCGGCCAGCAGGTTGGCCGAGACCTCTTCCGGCGATGTGTAGCCGGTCCAGTGGATTCGATCGCTCAATCCAAGTTGGGCGATGAGACTCTCGATGTGACGCAGGTAGACCTGGTCGGTGGGATCGGAAGAACTGACCCGGCCACCGATCATCAGCAGATGCGGATCCGTCCCCGGTATCAAAGACGAATCAACAACCAGTCTATAGAGGGCACGGAGGAGGGTTTCGCCTCCTTTCGACTCCTTGAGGAAGCCAAAGTAGGCCAGAAGAAAGTCGTCAGGAGCAACGTCGTAGCGAGCACGCCAGGCGACGCGGTCGTAACCGGCCGGTGGCTGAACGGCGATGTTGCTGCCGATGGGGATGAGGGCAATAGACGCAGCCAGGGACGGATAGCGCTTCAGGGCAAGGTGATCTTGTTCGTTGGTCACGATCGCCGCATCGGCCCAGCGAGCCAGGGCCAGGACGGCCTGCCAGCGGAGGGGGCCAGCCTTGGGAAAGAGATAAGGCACCTTGAGATCGTGGTAGGTGACGACGACAGTTGGCCGGTATGCCAGCCCTCGCAGCCACCAGGGAAGTAGATGAATTGCCGGACGCATGGCATAGGCAGCGGCCTGGTACTGAACGTTCACCACGTCGGGGCGGTGCCCGGCGATCCAGCGACGGATCGCGCGCGTGCAGCCCCAACCCCAGCCAGGGACGACGCGGTGGGTGGTGTACGGTTCGTTGGCCTCCTCTTGCCCCACTCCGCCTCCACCGCGAGAGGTCAGGACGTGCACGTCGTGGTCCAGCGCTGCCAGGGCACGGGCCAACTCGCGGGTAAAATCGCCCACGCCACCCTGCATGGGAGGAAACTCGCCGGTGATCAGGCTGATCTTCATAACATTTTACTCTACGTTTGCGCCTGTGCTGGCGACTCTAAACCTGTCTGCCAGTCCTCCCAGCGGGCCAGCACAAAGAGCAGCGACGACAGGCGGTTGAGGTAGCGCACCAGTTCGGCGCTGGGCACACCGCCCTGATGCAACAGGCGAGCCACCTGGCGCTCCGCCCGGCGGATGACGGTGCGCGCCAGGTGCAACGCGGCACTGGCAGGGCTGTCGCCAGGCACCACAAAAACGCGCAGCGGGGGCAATTCCTCGTTCAGGTCATCAATGTTGCGTTCCAGCCACTCCACCCGGCCCTGGGGCAAGCCGTCCACCCGCGCAGCGACTTGAGGCGTAGCAGCGGCCAGTTCGGCCATCACGTGGTACAGATCGCGTTGCGCATCCAGGAGAATCGCTCGCGTGCGGGGGTGCTGAGCGGCCGCCCGCGCCACGCCCATGGCCGCCTGCGCCTCATCTACGGTGCCATAGGCTTCGGGACGGAGATCATACTTGGGGACGCGCTCGCACCCCAGGAGGCTGGTGAAGCCATCATCCCCCTTACCGGTGTACATTTTGCTCATTTGATCCCTTTTGCCCCCATTATACGATCCCTTGATAACTCTGTCAAAACCCTCAGGCCTGGTCCCAGGCTCCAGACAAATCGAGATAACGGTGAAATGAGCGCGAGGGCATTAAAGTAGCCGCGTTTTCCACAACGCGCAGGCCTCACGCGATATAGAAATCGCGGCTACGATACCAAGTTGCCATGACGCCCAACTCGCTCCAAAATTGGAATGCACCTTTCGGCGCGCCAAAGGACAGTTGCCAAAGGTGCGGTTGTGTGATATGATCGGGCAAAGCAGTTCTGAAATGTGGAGGAAGCTATGCGAACCCCTATCATCGCTGGCAACTGGAAAATGAACAAAACCGTGGCCGGAGCGGTCGCGCTGGTTAAAGAGATGACGCCCCGGCTGACGGCCATCCCTGGCGTGGAGAAAGTCGTCTGCCCGCCGTTCATGGCTTTGAGTGCCGCCAAAGAGGCCATTGGCAATGCAGAGATCGGCCTGGGCGCGCAGAACATGTACTGGGAGGAAAAAGGCGCGTTCACCGGTGAGGTGTCGCCGGTCATGCTGGCCGAGTTGTGCCAATACGTCATCCTGGGTCACTCGGAGCGACGGCAGCACTTTGGCGAGACCGACGACGGCGTGAATCGCAAGATCGTCGCCGCCTTTGCCCACGGGCTCACCCCCATCGTCTGCGTGGGCGAGTCGCTGGAACAGCGAGAAGCCGGTCAGACCGAAGAGTGGGTGACCGACCAGGTGCAGGCCGCGCTCATGGGCCTTCCCGCCGGTCAGGTGCGCCGGCTGGTCATCGCTTACGAGCCGATCTGGGCCATCGGCAGCGGCGTGCCGGCCACCGCCAAAGACGCCAATGCCGTCATCGCGGGCACCATACGCGGCGCGCTGGCCGAGATGTACGGCGACGAGGTGGCGCAGGCGGTGCGGGTGCAGTACGGCGGCAGCGTCAAGCCGTCCAACGTCGTCGAGTTCATGGCCCGGCCCGGCATTGATGGCGCCCTGGTGGGCGGTGCCAGCCTCAAGGCCGACGATTTTGTGCACATCGTGCGCCTCACCGCCGAGGCCAAACGGTAAAACCCCCGCCATGCTCAACGACTGGCTGCCCCTACTTGTCCTCATCGCCACGCTGCCACCTCTTTATCTGATGCAGCGTTGGATCAACCGGCATCTGCAAGGGCTGGGCCTGCTGCTCACCGGCGACAGCGACAGCGCCACCATGATCTACTTCCTGGCGCTGCTGCCGGGCATCGTTCTGCACGAGCTGAGCCATTGGGTGGTGGCGATCCTCCTGCGCGTGCCGGTGGGCAAACTCTCCCTCTGGCCCAAAAAGAAGCGTCGTGGGCAGGTGCGGTTGGGCTCGGTGAGCGTCGGCGCGTCCGATCCGCTGCGGGCCAGCCTCATCGGCGTCGCGCCGCTGGTCATGGGCAGCCTCGTCATCCTGGCGGTGGGCCAGCTCGTGCTGGGCGTCAGTGACCTGGGCCGCCTGCTCCTTCACGGCACCTGGACCGACTTGTGGGGAGAACTGGTCGCCTATTGGCGCGTGCCCGACTTTTTGCTCTGGCTGTACCTCATCTTTGCCATCGCCAACGCCATGTTGCCCAGCGAATCGGACCGGGCAGCGTGGCCGATGATGGGGTTGTTCCTGGCCGGCGTGACCGCTGTCTTTGTGCTGGTGGGTGGTCTATCGCTGGTCACGGCGCGCGTAAAGGCGACTTTCCTGGCAGCGGCCGGCTACCTGGCTTATGCCTTTGGGTTGGCTGCTGTGGTGGACGCGCTCTTTATGATCCTTATTGCTGTCGTGGAAGAGACCGCCGGCCGGGTGCTGGGGCAGCGAGTGGAATATTGACCCCTTCAGTGAAGAGAGGAGGTGTATAAATGGGAACGATGACAACGACGGCAGAGAGGCGCTCTTTGCCCCAGGCCGCACCCGCCGTCCCACGAGAGACAGTACAGGCCCACTTCCCAAACGGCGCGATCTACGAAGCGCCTATCGGTGCTCCCATCGAAGCTTTTGTCAAAAGTGCGTTAGCCGGCCACGTCTTGAACAAAGCCACGCCGATTGTGGCAGCGCTGGTCAACGGCCAGTTGCGCGAGTTGACGTATTCCCTGAGAACCGATGCCGAACTGGTGCCTATTCCCGTGACTTCCAGCGACGGGACACGCATCTATCAGCGATCCCTCTCTCTTTTGCTGGTGACGGCTGTCAAAGAGCTTTTTCCTTACGCCAAGATCGTCATAGACCACTCGGTGACGGCCGGGGGACTCTTTTGCACCGTGCAGGACCGGGAGACTTTTACGCCCGACGACCTGGCACGCATCGAGGCGCGCATGCGGGAGATCGTGGAGGAGGACGCGCCCATCACCAAGCGACGCATCCCGATGGAAGAGGCCCTGGCCCTGTTCCAGGCTCAGGGATACCAGGACAAGGTACGGCTGCTGAACTACCGGCGCAAGGACTACCTCACCGTCTACATCCTGCGCGAGATGGTGGACTATTTCTACGGCTACATGGTGCCCTCGGCCGGCTATCTGCCATGGTTCGAGTTGACACATTACCCACCAGGCTTTGTCCTTCGCCATCCACTTCCCAGCCAACCCCAAAAGCTGCCACCGTTCAAAGATTCGCCCCGCCTGGCGGCCGTCTTTCGCGAGTACGGCGGGTGGCTGTGCCTGATGGAAGTCGAGAGCGTCAGCGGCCTCAACCGGGCCATCGAGGACGGCCGCATCCGCGAGTTGATCCTGGTCGCCGAAGCGCTCCACGAACAGCGCATCGCCGAGATCGCCCGTGACATCGCCCGCCGTCGTGACGAGGCAAAGCTGGTACTCATTGCCGGGCCTTCGTCCTCCGGCAAGACCACTTTCGTCAAGCGACTGGCCGTCCAACTGCTGGCCAACGGCATCCGGCCGGCGGTCATCGGCATGGACGATTACTTTGTCGAGCGGGAAAAGACGCCCTGCACACCGGACGGTAAATATGACTACGAGTCATTGCACGCCTTCGACCTGCCGCTGTTCAACGATCATTTGCTGCAACTGATGGCCGGCCAGCCAGTCACGCTGCCCCACTATAGCTTTCACACGGGCAGCCGCCAAGAGGGACATACCTTCACCCTGGGCCAGGATCAGGTTATCCTGGCCGAGGGAATTCACGGCCTGAACCCCAACCTGGTGCCAGCCATACCGGCCGAGCGCATCTACAGAGTGTACGTCTCTGCTCTGACCAACCTGAACATTGACCACCACAACCGCGTGCCCACCACCGACACCCGCCTGCTCCGCCGCCTCATCCGAGACGCCACCTATCGCGGCTACTCGGCCCAGCAGACCATCGAACGGTGGGAAAGCGTGCGCCGGGGTGAAGAGCAGAACATTTTCCCCTACCAGGAGTACGCCGACGTCATGTTCAATTCCGCGTTGGCCTACGAATTGGCCGTCCTCAAGCCCTTCGCCGAGCCGCTGTTGCGCCAGGTAGAACCAGGTACGATGACCTACGTGGAAGCCAAAAGACTGCTGGCCTTCCTGGAATGGTTCTTACCCTGTCAGCCCGATCCCATCCCGGACAACTCTATCCTTCGAGAGTTCATCGGCCGATCGATCCTGCGTGACTATACGCCTTGAAAGCGTGGCAGGCATAAAAGCTACCAATATGTTTGACAATAAACTATGAACATGATATAATCCAGGAAAGCTCTCTTGAGAAAATGGCGCAATTGTTGCTCGGAGACGAATCAAGACGAAGGGAGGCAAAGATGCCCGAGAGAATCACCCCCCTGTACACAATAGGCATCGCTGCCGAGCTTCTGGGCGTTCACCCGCGTACTCTTCGCCTGTATGAAGAAAAGGGGCTGCTCAAGCCTGCACGGCGAAACAACCGCCGCCTTTACTCCGACCATGACCTGGCGTGGGTGCGTTGCATCCGTCACCTCATCCACGAAAAAGGACTGAACCAGGAAGGACTGCGTCGCTTGCTGGCACTGATACCTTGCTGGGAGATCAAGCAATATCCGCCCCCTACCTGCGTCTCCTGTCCAACCCGGCAGGATCGCAGCGCACCATGTTGGCATCTGCCCAATGTGACTCGCAACAACGATAAGCGCTGTCACGAGTGCCCTGTCTACCTCTCGGCGCCGGAACACGTCTTCTCACCGGAAGAACTGGC
>CAYNKW010000202.1:0-7650 GCA_964397845.1 uncultured Anaerolineae bacterium | reverse complement strand
GGGCCAACCGGCTGCCAGGTAAAGTAGAGTTTGGCCACTTTACTCATCGCGGCCTCCTTTCAACGGCAGCGGATTGAGGCAACTGCCGGCCTCCACCAGCCTGAGGGCGCGCGATTCCTCTTTTAAAAAGAGCCCCAGCATCTGACCAAAGGTCACCGTATGGGCCTGATCGAGCCACACGTCGTCCACCTGCAGCAGCACCAGCCAGCCCTTGTCAGGAAACCTGGCCCGGAGCAAAGGGCATCGCCCGGAGGCGCACCAACGCCCCAAGGGGCAGGCCTCCAGATGGGCGCGGGCAGCGGCGCCGTTCTCAAAGGCCAGAGGAAACACCCGGCTGCGCCAGCGCCGTATGTTCTTCTCCAGCGCCCTGGTCGTCGCGCCAAAGAGACGCCTTGACTTGGCGAACGCCCCGCCAACGTTCATCATCTCTAGCCGCAGCAACCCCTTGAGCGTAAAGGCAAATTCGGGGAACGTCTCGGGCAGCGAATAGTTGCTGTAGGGTTGAGAATCGCGCACTGCCGCCAACAGGCAGCCCACGCCAAAGGCCGTGCCCCCGATCAGAGCCTCTCTGGCCAGCGTCTGGCTGGGGCGACGACCGGGATCGTCTCGTGGGGGCTTGGGATTGAGTCGCGGTTTATCCGTCATGCCATCACCACCTGTCCCCAACCCAGGTACGTCCAACCTGGGTTGCCATCTCCTTCAATGAATACCCTGGTCAACCGTTCCGGCAGCTCCTCGTCGCCGGCAGGGAAGCGAAACCGGCTGCGCTCGGGCACCCCCAGGACGGGCGTACTCTCTGTGCCGCCAGGGCCGTCGCTTTCCCGGTCGAGGCCGACGGGCATAAAGCCGTTTTCGGCTTTCGGGTTGCCAGGGGCATAATAATGGCCCATGCGCCAGGCGCGGTAGCGGCGGAGCCGGACGAAATTCATCTCGTCCGCCGTCTTTATCAACAGCGACTCGTCGCCGCTCTGTAGAGCCAGCGGGGTGAGCAACCGCGCCTCGATCGGCCCCCTGGCACTCAGCCTGGCAAGATAGGCTCTCAAATCGTCTTGAAAAGCAGCCAGGTTGCCCGGCTGTCCCTCCGCTCTGGCCTCGACGCTGGTGAACTTGCCCTTGCCGCCAAAGGGCAACAACGGCAGGTAGCGCAGCGCCGGACGCAGCAAATCGGGCAGGTGGGGCGCGCCGGTGAAGATAAAGCCGGTGTAGGCCTGCCCCTGCCGGTGTACGGCGGTGGCATAGAGATCGCTCTCGTGAACTTGCAGGGTGCGCCGGTCGAGCGGCGCGTGCGGTGTGGTCTGCATCAGGGCGCGCAGTCTTTGCAGTTGCTCAGGTAGAGGCGCCAGGTCATCGGGCAGTGGGTCACCATAGAGCGCAGTCTGCAACATCAAGCCCGTGCGGCAATAGCCCTCCGCCGTGTGGATCGCCATTTCGCCGCCCACGTCTGGCAGCAGCGGTGTGAAGCGGATTTGCGCTTCAGCAACAGCCTGCAGCAACTTTTGGTAGCCGCCATTCCCCTGGAGGGGAACCGGTCCAGCCGGATCCAGGCCGTCCAGCCGGATCAGCGCTGCGCCCACTGCGCCGTAGAGCGTCGAACCGGGGATGAACTCCCAACATCGCTTGACCACCCGCACCCGCAGCCGCTCGCGCCCCGAATGGAAAAAGCCATACGAACGCAGTCTGACGGTCAGTACGGTGTCTAATCCCATCGCTGACCTCCTATTCCGTTTCCGGGTTGTAGGTCACGGTGTTGTCAAATCCGGGATGCTGTCCGCTGCCGTCCTCCGAAGCCAGGGCCAAAAAGAAGCGGGGATACCTGGTCTCGTCCAGCGGCACTTTGAGTTGGTACTGCTTAAGGACCTCATCAACTTTATCTTCCACCGGCTTTTGGAATACCGATTTGTCGATCTTGGCCTTGAACAGCCGTTCGACCTCGACCATGCCAAAGCCAATGGTCGAGTGGGCGCCAACGGTGGCCAGTTGCAGAGAAAGAGCACGGATGCCCATCTCAAAGTCCTTCTTTTCTTTGGGACTCAGGTTTTCCAGCACGGCAAAGAAGTAGAAATCTACGCCGGGCGGGATGGCTTCCATATCGAACAGCTTGCCCTCGTCAGCCGCGCCGGTCAGGCGGTTGATGGCCACCCGGGTTATGATGTCAATGGGGATCTTGTCCGTCGTCGGAAAGGCGGGCATGATCTTGACCCGGCCCCGCTGCCCGGTGTAGCCAAAGATGCGGCACACCTTGCAACCACGCGTGCCCCGCTCGATGGCCTCCTGCCATTTTTCTTTCCAGCGACGTCGCTCCACCTCGCGGGCCGAGATGCGCTCGCAGCGGTCTACCTCCGACATGGGATCGCAGACGTCCACATAGACCTTCCAATCCTCAAACCATGCCTCGTCCTTGTAAGATTTGCCCGTGAGCGCCTCGATCTCTTCTTTTGCCTTGGCGAGCACCTCTTCCTTGCGCTCCTCCAGCTTCCCCAGACAGGCTTTCAGCTCCTCGACAGAGAGAGGCTCGGCGCTGCTGCGCAGGGCTTTTTCCACCCAGGAGCGGATCACGCCGTGCAGGCTGGAGCCGGGGATATAGGGCACGCGTGCGGGCTGTTTCTCGCCCCCCTCCTCCGGCACCTCGTAGACCAGGGCGCGGATGATGGCGTTATCCGCCGCCGAGATGTCTACCGAGCCTTCCCCGGCGCCCACCCGCAGGTGGCTCTTGGTGGTCAGCTTGTACAGTCGAACTTCCAGGTCTTCCACTCGCTCGTGTCCGACGGTCATGGCGTCACCTAACCTTTCTTTCTCTTCTTGATGTTATCCGCCCGGTAGAGAACGACAGTATATGAAACCAGTTGCTTGAACGTGTCCAGGTGAATCTCGCCCAGGTGATCCACCAAATCGTCAATGGCCTCGGAAGGCACACCGGATAGCGGGTAGTACTGGGCCAGGCTGGCCAGAACCTCCCACTTGTCACGGCAACCCTTGATCCGGCTCTCCAGTTTTTTGAGCTTGTTCTCGTTGATGTCTTTGCCCCGCCGGCGGATCTTTTGAGCCAGATCCTGGGCCCGCGGCACTAACTTTTTTGTCTTCCATCGCTCATCGCTTCTTGGCACGAAATTGCGCATGGCTTGCCTCCGTTTCTTGCGCCCTACCCTAACCTCGACCTCGGCCTTGAGGAAAAGCGCCAGCGTGTCCAGAAAATCGCGCAGTTGGGACCAACCTTGTACTGAATTGATGTATGTGGCCGCCTCCGGCTCCAGGATCGTTTCCCGGGCGCGCTGTCGGGCATCGGGAAGGGGCATGGCTCCCTCGCCCAGGTGGGTCATGGCCTGCACCAGCGTCGGCGCGGTCTTGACCGGGTTGTACATTTTTTTGCGGCGATCTTGATGGGTGCGATAGGCCTCGGTGGGGACGTATCTGGCGGCCTGGTAGGCCAATTGAATAGGATTTGTCATTGCCTTCCCTCCCGTGTGAGTCGCTTCAGGAACAGCACCGGGCGAAACAGGGCAGGATCTTTGAGGCGTCCGGCGTCAGCCAGCTTGATGCCCGCGACGTTGGCCCGGATCAGGGTCAGCGCGTCGGCCAGCGGCTTCATGGCCGGCTCTTGTTCCAGGATCGCCTTGCGCAGCACCGTCACGCGGTCTACCTTTCTCTCCAAACCCACAACCTCGCCCATATCCTCCCACAAGACCTGCCCCTGCCACGGCCCCCGCTCGGCCAGCGTGCCACGCAGGTCGCACAGGCCCAGGCGCAGGCCGAACCAACTGTCTTGTGGTTTTGGTTCTTCCTCATCTTCAGAAAGCGGTTCTCCCCAGTACTGGTTCGCCGGTGCTTCCTCCAGCCGTTGCATCAATACTCTCTCTGCCTCCAGAGCCAGGTAGAGGGGGTATTTTTCTTTCATAACCACCACACTGCCCCGCAGGAGCGGCGGCACCAGACGGCTGAGAAACGCACGGACTGATTCACCAACAGGCTTTTTGTCATCAGCAGCAAGCCCAGAGAACAGATCTTCTACCACAGCCCGATCAAGCACTTCCAGCGCAGCATCGATCTGGTCAGCCGGCACCATCAGCCGGGCGGTGGGGTACTCTGCGTCGATGGGCAGGACACGCAGAGGATACTTCTCCAGCCGCTTCCGGAGCGCCGTGTAAAAGCGGTCCACCTGGGCGATGCGCGCCAGCACGCGGGCCAGGTGCGGGTGCACCCGGCGGACCTTTTTGGCCAAAGCCCGAGTTTCTTTGACCTGACCATAATAAGCCAAAAACGTGTGCTTGAAAGCCTCCCAGAGTTGGTCAACGCCGGGCGAAGGCTCTGCTCTATCTGAGATCAGTCTTTCCGGCCACAGAACAGCTTTGACATACATATAGATGTCAAAGAGAGCCTGAGTCGGCTCCAGGGTCAGCAGAGCCATGTTGCCCGTTTCGTCGGCGGCATAGTGGGTGGTGGGAAAGACACTCAGGCCTTCTCCCCCATCTCGCTGGCGCACAAAGGCTGCCCCCATGTCCAGGTGGTCGCCGGGTGATTCAAAGCGCGCGGTTCGGGCCAGATTGGGTGGTAAAGAGGGGCCTTTCTCTGACTTCTTTGCATAGACAGTCTGCGTATCCCGGTCAAAGCAGAGCATATCTTGAAGAGGCTCCGACTGCACCGCGCCGTGGGCCAGGATGCGCCGGGCGATGCAGGAGACGCAGATCTGCTCCGGCTCGCCCCGGAAGGTGTGAATGGCTTTGCGCAAGTACTCGTCACGCTCCATCTGCTGGTTGAAGGCCAGATAGATGGGATGCGTTTCGCAAACCTGGCAGATATCGTGCACCGAGCCATCGTCTCCTCCCGGCAGCTCCAGGTCGGCCCGCACGCGGCGCAGCTCATCGCGTGGGAAGGGAGAGGCCTCCAGGCTGTTCTCATAGGCCGTGACCAGCGCTTGGGCAAAACTGGCGTTAAACGTGTCAAAGTCGGCCCGTTCGTCCACGGACACGGGGAGCACGCTCAATCCATAGGCCAGGGAGTGGAGTTGCCGCTTGAGGTCGTTCCGTTGTGACGACCAGTCCAACCGCTCCTTTGCTGCCCTAAAGTCTTGCTCCAGATCCTCCACCAGGTCGCCGGTCACCTTGCCCAGGGCGGCGTCGTAGGCCGCCGTGATGGCCTGGCGAATTCCCTCTTTGCCCAGGCTGGCCGGCAGATAGTAGGTCACGTCGAACGGGGTTCGGGTAATGACCAAAAAGCCGGCCAATTCAGGCACGTCCAGTTGCTCTGCCAGCGCCACGATCAGGGCGTCGAGGGTGCGTTCCGCCAGCGCCCGCGCCCCGTGGAGGTCATCGAGGCGCACGGCGTTGGCAAACATGTCGTGGTGCCCCTCCAGCGAAATGCGCACCAGGAAGCCGTCGAGGTTGGCCATGACCCACTCCTGATCGTCGCGCTCGGAAGGGGAGCGGCCATTCAGTTGCACCGCTCCGTCTGCCAAGACGAGCGGTTGAGCCAGGAATTCCGGCTCACGGGCTTCCAGGTTGCGGTAGAGCACAAAGGCCAGCACGCCGCTGAGGTGGGCGTGCTGCTTGAGCGTGGTGTCGTTCATGGGGGGGTAGGTGCGTTCGGGATACTGCGCCGTGCAATCGAGCAATGCCTGGAGTGCCAAATCGCGCTCCGTGGACGGAATTTTGCCAACCGGCTCCCAGTCGTCATTACTCGTCGCCTCTTCAAGGGCATCCGAGAGGATCGGCCAGGCGTCGTCAGACAGTTTGCCATCGCACCAATGCCTGAGAAAGGCGGCGAACCGGCGTTTCACCTCATCAGAATCCATCTGGTGCAGGGTCACCTCAAACGGTCCCTTGAAAGCAAGGCTTTTCTGGGGCAGGCGTGAAAAGGGGTTCTGCCAGGAATGGCGCGTCTTTCCCCGCGGCCTCGGCGGTTCCTGACCCATAAACGAGTAGGTCACGGCGGCAGCGCGGTCGATTGCATTGGCGAGTGTGAGAATGGCGGGCATCTTGGGGAGTGCCTCTTCGAAGGTCGAATAACGGCTCAGGTGTACCTCGCGATCTCTGCCAAAGTGAGCCAGGGTGACCAGCGCCTCGGCAGGGTAGCCCAACGCATCAAGCAAAAGGTAGCCCAGGCGGCTGTGCCGCTCCCCTCCCAGGTAGAAAGGCTTACCTATATCGTGCCAGGCCATGCCCCGCACAAAGGTTTTGATATCTATCAAGGCGCACCTCCTTTCAGGAAGGGCTTGACCAGGTTGTAGAGTGGGATCAATCGCTTCCAGACGGTAAGCAGTTGGGGCTCGGTTTGGAGTCCGTATTTCATGAAGGCGCTCAATTCTTCAGCAAAGGCTTTCTTCCGTTCCTCGACACTGGCCAGCGCTGCCGCTTGTTCGTAGACTCTGTTGTGCCCGCCTAATGGCTGGCGAGAAAACCCTAACAAGTCATCCCAAAAGTAGAACAGGCTCGCCTGGGGCATGTAATCGTCTTTCATCGAGGCCCAATGCTTGAACGCCTCCCAGGCTCTCTGATTGTCCTGCTGCTGCTCGCGCCAAATCTTATTCAGTCGCTCGACATAGAGGCTGAAAAGAAATGCCTCCACCCGCGCCAGTTGGATCCGGCTCAGCATTTTCCAGTACAGCAGGCGCCGGCCCCCACGGTGCCGGGGTTCGACAACGCTGACGACCGAGTGGAGACGTCCCCACTTGATAAAGTCTCCTGCGTATTTGCCGTAATCGCGTTTGGCGTACGGCTCCGCATAATCGTGGGCGATCTTTTCCCAGCGCTCGTCACCGGTTACCAGCCCACAAATCTGTGTCGCATGGTCAGCCGGTGACAGTGGTGGATCTGTCTGGTTGAGAAAGAGAACAACAGCCAGGGGGGTGTGGGCATCTCGCGGATCTTGACGATGGAGTGGCTGGTTTCCCTTCTCAAACAACTTTTCCCGCAGTGTGCTCCCCACCTCTTGCATGATGCCCAGTGTGTTGCGCCGGAAGGAGAGCTTGGCATTGGTCACATCAAAGACGACGTTTTGCTCCCTCGTCGCCCGAATGTGGGAGAGGCTGTTGACCAATTGTATGAACTGGCTCATATCAAGCCCTTGCTGAGAGGAGAACTCGGTGCACAGCAAGATGTCAATCACGCCATAAGGGAAAATGTGTAGCTTGAGCGTCGGGCGAATGCGGAATCTGGGCCATCCGGCTGGCGGCTCGGCCAGGCGAAAAGACCAATTTGCTGGCACCAGATACGGCAGGTGTCCACGCTGCGTATGGGCTGCCTTGATAGTGGGAATGGACCAGACCTTTTTCCAGGGAGCTTCATCGTCGACTGACCGGACCTTACTTTTTGCCAGCGGGTTGAGGATCGGCCCGATAAAGCGGATAAATGGCGACTTGCCGTGCGGCTTTCCCTGAATTCGTCTCCGAACAGCCTTCAGTTCCTTCCTCTCTCGCAGGGATCGCATATCGCCCTGGGCCAGAAAGCGCAGGGGTTTGAGCAATGCTTTCAGATCCTCGAGAAAGGCGGGGAAGTAAAGGAGCGAGGATTGCACGATGTAGGCCTGGTGGATCTTGAGCAGGGGATTGGGCACAGAAACACCTCCTGAAAGAAAAAGCCGGCCAGCCAAGGTAGCCTGGAGGGGATCCGCTCCAGGCAGGCAGACGACACTGCTCTCCTTAGCGTCCGGCTCATAGGG
>CAYNKW010000201.1:0-7736 GCA_964397845.1 uncultured Anaerolineae bacterium | reverse complement strand
GCCTGATCGCACTGCTTCCCGGCACGTTACCCCAGGTCACGAATGTCCAGGCAGCCGCAGTCCGCAGTCACGACTGGACGCAGACGACTGCCGCTGACTTTGGAACGGGCGAAGCGACTGGCGTCATCGTCACCGACTTGGCGGGCGGCGAGTTGCGCCTGGCCCCCGGCGTGACGAGCGGCGTCTACACCTCGACCGTGGTCGTGGCTGCTTTCCCCTTCAACGCCGTTGCCCCCCACTGGCGCGCCGTCGTCCCTGAGGGCAGCGCGCTGCGCGTTGAGCTGCGCGTCTACACGGCTGGCGATGGTTGGTCGCCCTGGTATCCCTTTGACGACGCCGACTGGATCGCTGCCCCAGGGTTGTTCTACCCCGAAACACCGCTGCTGCTGTCGGGCGGGCAGCAGTTTCAATACCGGGTGACAATGACCGCCACCGTCGGTAGTCAGACTCCCATGTTGGACGAGGTGACCATTACCTGCATTGACGCCACCGCCGGGCCGACTACCTCCCAGGCCAGGGTGGCGGCTCAGCCAGGCCAGGTCACAGCCCAGGGCGTCCCTCAGCCCACGGTTATCCCCCGTGACGGATGGGGGGCTGACGAAAGCCTGCGGTATGATGACGAGGGCTATTTGCTCTGGCCGCTGGAATACCGCACTGTCGAAAAGATCGTTGTCCACCACACTGTCTCGACCAACAGTTACACCGAGGATGAAGCGGCAGGTTTGGTACGCGCCATCTATTACTACCACGCCATCACACGCGGGTGGGGCGACATCGGCTACAACTATTTGGTGGACAAGTACGGCAACGTCTACGAGGGACGCTACGGTGGCGCGGGTGTGGTGGGTGGCCACGTCTATGGTTACAACTATGGCAGCATGGGCATCGGCACTATCGGCAGTCACGGCAACACTCCTACCAGCATCCCGCCTACCGTCGAGTCCCTGACCACCCTGGCCGACCTGGGCGCCTGGGAGGCGAACCGCAGCCTCATCCATCCGTTGGAAAGCGCGCCGTTCTACGACGCTGCCACGCCCAACCTGGCCGGTCACCGTGACTATCCACCCGGCACCACCGCATGTCCCGGCGACTATCTCTACGCCGAACTACCCGGTCTGCGCCAGGCGGCCTGGCAGCGCATCGTCTCCCACACCGACCGGTATTACGTGGACTGGCTGGCCTGGGACAGGCCGCCGCATACCCTGCTGGCCGGCGAGACCTACAGCCTGACGATGAGCGTTCGCAACACCGGCTGGCTCACCTGGCCGGAGGCCGGCATCACCAACGCCGTGCGCCTGGGCTACCACTGGCTCGATGGCGGTGGCCAACCGGTGGTGCAACCGCCGGAAGACGACCATCGCGGCCCGCTGGATCATGACCTCACTTTCGGTCACACCTACGATTTCGCACCGGCGTTGGTCACGACGCCCATCACCTCCGGCGATTATACCCTGGCCTGGGATATGGTGCACGAAGACGTTGACTGGTTCCACGACGCCAATGCCGCCAGCCCCCTGTTGACGATGACCTTTGCCATCACGGACACACCGCCGGTGACAATCTCCGGGCAGTTGCTGGACGTGCGCGGCCGTCCGGTGAGCGGCGGCCAGGTGGCGCTGCCGAACTGGATGGCCGTCACCAGCGACATCAATGGGGCCTACACGCTGCCCCGGCTGGCTCGCATGGCGTACACTCTCACCGCCAGCGCCGAGGGTTATGGCACCCTGCCTCCTGCTTATGGAGTGGACGCGACGGACGGCGACGTGGCGTACCCCTTTGTCCTCGCGCCTGAAGGCTTTGTCAACCTGGTCGCGGACGGGGACTTTGAAAACGGCCTGACTGGCTGGGCACGCGGCGGCATCACGGCCAGTTTGCCGGTCTCCACGGCGGCAGCCCACACCGGCCTCGGCGCAGCGCAACTGGGTGGGAGCGCCTTTACCGGCGCCGTCTGGCTCTCGCAGACGGTGGATCTGCCAACCAACGCCCTTTCCCCCACCCTGTCGCTGGTCTACCGCGTGCCCGTGGCTGGTGACAGCGCGGCCTTCCAGGTGGTGCTCGGCAGGGAGACAGCGGCCCTCACCTACACCTTGCCTCTCACTGGGCTCAGGACAGGCACTACTGGCTGGACTCACTTTTGGGCCGGCGTGCCGTCTGGGTGGGGAGGCTTTCTCGATCTGCAACTCAAGCTTACCCAGAGTGGCAGCCTCACGCCCACGACGGTGCTGGTGGACGAAGCCTGGCTGGGCTACCGGGGTCTTGAATCCTACACCGTTTACCTGCCCCTGGTTTTCAAGACATATACTGCTGCTGGCTGCAGCGAACTGATTGCCAACGGCGGCTTTGAGGAGACAGCGGCGTGGGAGATCCTGAATACCTCCTACCCCGCCGCTTACAGCACTGCTCGGGCGCACGGCGGCTCTCGTAGCCTGCGGGCAGGCCTCGAACCGGGAGGCTACATCACAAGAAGTTACAGCTCTGCACAACAGACTGTAGCCCTGCCTGCCAGCCTGGGCAGCGCGATGCTTACCTATTGGTGGTACCCTGTCTCCAAAGATGCCGACGACTTTCAGTACCTTCTGCTCCTGGATGGTGACGGAGCTATCCTCGACTCGCTGCTCTGGGCGAGTGCGGACGATCAGACCTGGCTGAGCGCCCAGGCCGGCCTCACCGAATATGCCGGCCTGACTCTCACCCTTCGCTTTGGCGTCTACAACGATGGCGACGACGACCTCACGCGCATGTACGTAGACGACGTGTCGCTTCGGGCGTGTCCCCCGCCATGACCGAATTGTAACCCAACGGTAATCCCCCGGCTGGTCCTCTCGTGCTACAATGAAGGCAATGAATCCGCGACAATTTGCCCATGGAAGGAGAGGACGATGAGCATTTATAGAGCTGTTAAGGCCGTGGCAGGGCTGTTTCTACCCCTCATAATTGTCGCCATCGCACTCATTGTCGTACCTCAAGCCCGCACTCAGGAACCACCGTCCGTCACCCCTCTGAATGGCCAGAATGTGATCATCACCAAGGTGTTGGAGACCAACCTGGTCATCCCAGGTCAACCCATCACTTACACCATCTATTACCAGATTACCGGCACGTCGGTCACTACCGTCACCATCACCGACGCGCTGCCAATCAGCACCACCTGGCAGGACGACACGGCCCCGACTCTGGGTTTCACCCGCACGCAGACGACGACTCACGCGATCTGGACCACGCCCACCCTCAGCGTGGGGAGTGGCAGCTTTCAACTCAGCCTGGATGTGCCCTCTGACATCAGTACTACAATTCTAACCAATACGGTTAGCATTGGTGCGTTCCTGACAGAGACCACCTTTGTCAGCAACACGTTTCCCCTCACGGCCACTGTGGCCCACAATACCCTTTTCCTGCCGTTGGTTGTGCGCAACTATCCCACGCTCGAACTGCCACCGCCTATCCCGGTCGGCGCGCATCCCAAATCGCTGGCCATCTCTGAGGATCACAACCGGGTCTATGTCACCCTCTTTGACGACGACGGAAGTGGCAATCCGGGCGGGGGCGGCGCGCTGGCGGCCATAGACCTGGACACGCACCAGGTGCTGACCAAAACGACCGCCGGCCTCAGCCGTCCCATGGGCATCGCCATCCTGAGCGACACGCTCTACATCGTCAACAATGGCTCGAATACCGTCTCTGTCATGGACGCCATCAGCCTGACCACGCTACAAACCATCACCGTGGGCAGCGAACCCTTTGGCGTGGCACTCACCAGCGACCGCGTCTATGTGACCAACTTTGCCGACGGCAGCCTGTCGATCATTGATCCCGTCAGCAACACCGTGATCACCACGGTTGCGGTAGGTGTCAACCCGGCTTTCCCCGCCGCCTGGGGTGACTGCGCCTACGTGCCCAACCACGGCGGGGGTGCAGAAGGCGTGACGGTGGTCTGTGACGACGGCGATGAGGTCTATGGTCTGAGGGAAGAGTGGGGCTACTTTGCCGCCACGTTCTATCCCAATCCCCAGGCGCTTTATAACCCTTTGATCATCTTGAGCCGCCGCGACGACTTGCCGGGCCTGTACGAAGTCTCGGCCTACCCGCCCTACGGCGAGAGAAATCCATTACGCAAGAAAGACATGTTGGACGCGCCGCCCTTTGCCATCGCCTACAACCCGACGACAGAGCATCTCCTGGTCGTCGCCGCCGACAACGACGAATTGCACATCGTCTGGCCTGGCGGCTATCACACCGGCACCGTGTGGCCGCTCCCTCAGCAACACGAAGGGGAAGAGCGGCGCGGCGGGCAGGGGGTGGCTGCCGTTGGCAACTGGGTATGGGTGGCTAACTATGCCGCTGGCTCGGTCAGCGTGCTGTACGACCCGCCGTAAGCGCCAGGAGCGTATCTGTCCAATTTCCACCAACTGTCAAACGAGCACCACTTGGGTGCTCGTTTGACAGTTGGCAAGATATTTCGACCATGTGGCCGCATAAAGCGCTGACCACCCAGTTGGGGCCTTTCCTGAAGATTCAAAAGTGCCTGGCACCTGAAGGAGTCTAGGGGTCCTGATCCCCACCAAAAGCTCCGGCGAGGGGAATGCCATCTTCCCATCCCCACTCCGAGGCGTCATTTGCAGGACCGTTGTGGTCATAGTCGTAGAACCATATACTCGTGGGCTCCCAGTCGGGCAAGAAGAAAACGACGTCGTCAACGAACCCATCGCTGTCAAAGTCCCCGGCGACGGGTATGCCGGCTTCGGTGGTGAAATGCGTGGCCTCCTCATCCGTAGTGCCATTGTGGTCGTAGTCGTAGTAGGCTACGTGGGTAGAGGGCCGGAAAACAGCGACGTCGTCAACGAAACCATCGCGGTCGAAATCCCCGGCGAAAGGCAGGTCGCCTCCCTGCCCCCAGGAGCCGCCCCACTCATCGCAGAGATACGCCGTGTTGTCGTGGTCATAGTCGTAACACCATATCTGGAACGAGGTATCGAAAATGGCGACGTCGTCAACAAAGCCATCGCGGTCAAAGTCCCCGGCCAATGGCAGGTTGGTCGCCGATCCCCAAGGCCCGCCCTGCTCATTCGTGTGGCCACTGTGATCATAGTCATAGTGCCACGTGCCGTTAGAGACGCGAAAGATGGCCACGTCGTCAACGAACCCGTCGCGGTCAAAGTCCCCGGCCAGGGGCAAATCGCCTGACTGCACTCCCCAGGCCCCGCCCACTGCGTTCGTATCGCCATTGTGGCCATAGTCGTAGTACCACCTGTGATCGGAGGTGCGGTAGAGAGCCACGTCGTCAACCAGATTGGTTTGGGGCGGCGCGTAGGGGCGTATTTCGCCGGCAAACCAGACAAAGTAGGCGTTGACCCAGCCTCTGCCACCGCCCCAGCCCTGGTTGACATAGAACTCGCGTTGCGTCCACCACGTTTCCCCAAAGCAACCCTTGAGCTTGCGCTGTTTGTAGCCGTAAGCCAGGGCGTAATGCGGCCCGCCGGTGAGGCTTATTCCGATGACGGCCGGCGTGTCTTGCCCCCCACCGCGCTTGATGGCATCGGACGCCCGGTTGCGGCACTTTTTCGTGGGCCACAGAGTGTTGCCACAAGTGAACAGGCGTGTGTGAGAACGCCCGTCCAGGTAGTCACTGGCGTCGGACATATCGCCGGGGTCTGTCGCACCTTGCCAGCAACCATCCGCCTTGACATATACACACCAGGTGTCAATATCGTTACGGATTTCCCAGGTCATATTCTTGACACCTTCGTCCATGGCATTGGGCGCCACGGCGTCTGTGGGTCCAAGACCGCCATTCTGGAGATACAGTCCCCAACGTCCCTCCCAGTAAGGGTTGCCAATTGAGGCTTGATAATCGGCCCAACCAAACAGCATGGCCCAGGCAGTCGCGCCACAGCCGCTCCAATAGCTGGAGGTGTTCACCGCGTCGTTACAACTGACCTGCTCGTACCAGCGTTGATCCGAATCCTCGCCTGCCCATGAGTGACTCCAGCTTGTCCAGTGAAAGCAGCCTCCACCCTGGGGTCGAACATTGCTTTCTGTTCTCTGTGCTGAAAAAGTCACCGCCCCTCCACCAAAACCCCGAGTTATCAGGGGCAGCCAAACCATACAGGGTTGTACAATAGCAAAGTTGAACGTTTCCGTCACCCCGTTTGGATACTCGACGGTCACGGTCAGCGGCAGTTCCTGTCCTGGAAACGATTCCATCACCGTGATCTCTAACTTTGGTGGCAGCCCCTCGCGTGATACCAGTTCGGTCTGGACGTACTTTGCTCCCTCACCGGAGACTGAAACATCGGGCTCCGACCAAAGCATCGTCAGGGTGCGCGTTTCTCCCTTCTGCAGCCCCTCGCTACCCTCCCCGAGTTGAGACTCGGCCTGCCACGCCCCCTCGGCCTCACGGTGCAACCATTCGAGTGGAATGTCGAACGATTCGCCATAGCCTGTTTTCAGCTCGTCCCACTCCCACCCGCTCCACTCCAGCGAGGGAGGTGGTGTGATTGTGCCGCTGATAAAGAGCGTGCCGCTGATCTCGGCGGCGTTGGTATCGTCTTGCGCTTGCACATTGGGTGTCCAGATGACTTCGAACGATGGAGGCGGATCATTGAGCCAGGTAGGGTCTACCCCGCTTAGCTTGGGCGGTTGTTCTCCCAACATGGCCACCAGCTCGCCCTGTTCGTTCTCGGCAGCGTAGGTCAGCACATCGAGTTTGTAGAATCTCGCCGCGCTCTTGCCGCCCTCCTCGGCCTTTTGCTTCAATTCCTGGGTGGGCGATTCTCCGGTAAAATCCCACTCTGGAATGGGAAAGTCATGGTCGTCCGTGGAAACAATGATGAACCCGACCGACTGCGGCTGAGCGCCACCTAAAACCACCACCGGAAAGTCATAATACGCTATCCCTTCTACGTCTGGGCGGTACAGGGGCCGAACCTCCGAACCCAACTGAGCCATATCCCACCCCGGCGCCATATCTGTGCCGCGCATTTCCTCGATCAGTTGCGCCGCCCGACGCTGAAAGCGCAGAGGGACATCCGATGCATGTTTGAGGTTGCCGTTGGTCTCGTCATAGTAACTGATGTGGGGTTGACCGGCGGAGTCCAGCGCCAGGGAGGTATGCTTGCCTACGCTGCCGGCATCGTCCACCGTCTCGATATACCAGGCGGCGTCAACATAGTAGGAGCACTTTAGATTGCTTGCGCCATAGTAACTGATGTGGGGATGTCCTGCCGGGTCCAGGGCCAAGGACGGAAATAGCCCCACAACTCCCTCGTTGTCCACCGCCTCACCCTGCCAGGCAGAGCCGTCATAGGTGGCGTACATCAGTGTATGCACGACGTGAGTCATGGGCGTCCCAAGATACCAACTGAGGTGCGGCACATCCGCCGCATCCAGCGATAATGAGGTGTAGAGCGAGGGACGGCTGCTGCTCTCGTAAACCGTATCAAAGAGCCAGTCAGCGCCGTCGTGATGGGCGTATCTCACGGATTGAACACTCGAGTAACTGATGCGCGGGCGGTCGTCCAAGTCAAGGGCCAGAGAGGTGAAATAACCTACATTGCCGGCACTGTCTACTGTCTCAACCTGCCAGGTGGTGCCATTGTAGACGGCATATTTGAGGTCAACGTTGGTCACGTCGTAGTAGCTGACGTGGGGGCGATCGTTTGAGTCCAGGGCCAGAGAGGTATACTGGCCTACGTCCCCATCATTGTCCACCGTCTCGATCTGCCAGTCAGAGCCGTCGT
>CAYNKW010000200.1:0-7745 GCA_964397845.1 uncultured Anaerolineae bacterium | reverse complement strand
CGAGGCCTGCCCGTTTGATACCTGCCCGGACGGCTGCCTGCCACACCACCCGTGCCAGCAGCAGGGCGATCAGCGGCACCAGACCCAGCAGGTAGCGATCCCACACGCTAAAGCTGAGCAGCCAGTGAGCCAGGACAAAGAGCGCGCTAAAGCCGGCCAGGAGCCAATCGGTCCGGGCCGGGCGCACATAGAAGCCGGGGGAGCGTTGAGAGAGAGCGAGTCCAGCGCCGCCCGCTTGATTTCGGTACGCTTCGCTACCATTCCCGGCGGCGAGCACTGCCCGCCGGCCACGCCACAGCAGGAGCGGCACACCCAGCAGCACGATCGCGTTCAGCACCGGCGAACCAAAGACGTAGCCCAGCAGGTCCGACCAGCCAGCCAGACGTTCGCCCAACTCCCACCAGTTGACCAGGTGCAGAGGGCCGTGGCTGACGGTGCTTTGCTCCCAAAAGCTGGCCCGCACCCGCCACCGCAGCGCATCCCAGCCGGTGAGCAAGAGCATCACGCTCAGGAAGCCCAGCCCCATCCTGACCACACCCCAGATCCTGGACGTCGCGGCCTTTGGTCCCTGGGCCCAAACCCTCAGCCCCCTTTGTCCCTGGGCCAAAGGACCAGGGGCTTGGGCCTGAGGACCAAGGGGACCAGGGGCTTGCCGCGTGGATGCCAGCAAGCCGTGTCCTGAGCCCTTTGTCCACTTTGTCCCTGGGACAAAGTACCAGGGGCCTGAGACAAAGGACCAAGGGCCTGCCGAAGGGCTGGGACGTCCGCACCGGGCAGCTATCCACCCCGTAGCCGCAACCAGCGGCGCAAACAGAATGCCCTGTTGCTTGGTCGCCACGGCCAGCCCCACCGTGACGCCAGCCCAGCCCCACCGGCTGGCGGCGGCCAGATTCAGTGCAATCAGGATCAGGACCACCATCAGCGGGTCGGTGAAGGCTGTCGGTGCAAAGAGGACGTTGAATGGCGAAAGAGCCATCACGCCCGCCGCCAGCAAGGCCACCGGCCGCCCGTATAGCCGCCGGCCTAGCTCATAGACCAGTCCCACTGCTGCCAGGCTGGCCACCTCACTGATCAGGCGGGCAGCAACCTCGGTTGGGCCGAACAACTCAAAGACCCCAGCCAGCAGGTAGATAAACAGGGGGGGCTTGTCCAGCGGCACCGAGAGCAGCAATGGGTCCTGCCCGAAGGCGATCAACTGCGCCCAGTAGCCATAGATTGCTTCGTCGCCGTGGAAATGCTGTCCGGCGATGAGACTCAACCGCAGCGCCGCTCCCCCCATCACCAACGCCCAGAGCAAGAGCCTGCTCCAGGCGATGCGTGAAATGTGATGTGCGAGGAGTGATGTGTGATGTGTGATTAGCCGAAAAAGCGATATTTGAGCAGTGTCCACAGCACCACTAACCCGTCTCGCCAGGAAATCTTTTTGCCCTCGTAGAACTCGCGCCCGGTGTAGGAAATAGGCACTTCGTAGATGCGGTAGCCCATCTTGAGGATCTGGGTCGTGATCTCGGGGTCAAAGCCCCAGCGGGGTGATCTCAGACGTAGCCTGTCAGCCACCTCTCGAGTAAAGACCTTGTAACAGGTTTCCATGTCGCTGAGGATGGTATTGTACAGGACGTTGGTCACCAGCGTCAGGAACTTGTTGCCCATCATGTGCCAGAAGAACATCGCTTTGTGAGGCCCGCCTCGGAAGCGAGAGCCATAGACCACCTGCGAGCGATCTTCCAGGATCGGCTTGAGCAAGTCGGAATATTCGCGAGGATCGTATTCCAAATCGGCGTCTTGCACCAACAGAATGTCGCCCGTGGCGTGTTGTAACGCCGTGCGCACGGCCGCGCCCTTGCCCTGATTCGCCTCGTGATAGATCACGATGGTGTCCCCAGCGGATCCTTGCTGCTGCAGGATCTCCCGCGTGCCGTCGGTGGAAGCATCGTCCACGACGACGATTTCGAGTTCCAGGCCGGTGTCTACGGCCCGCACGCGACGCAGTATCTCGGCGATCGTTTCGGCTTCGTTGTACACCGGGACCAGGACAGATAGTTCCACGGGGCCTCCTTGGGTTACTGAGGTGAAGATTAGCACGCCTATTGTGAGGCGCACAAGAGCGCATTATAGTGCAGAGTGGCGCATCTGGCAAATCATCCCGATCTGGTGATTACCCAAGTCGCAGCATGAACATAAACCGCCGAGGTCGCAAAGCACACAGGGAAGATTATCTTGACCGTCTCTGCCGGGATACGAGCAGCGCAAGGCATGGACTCCACCTGGAAAGGGAGATGGAGTCCATGTGGCATAGGATGTGGGCTCTGGTTAGAATCGGAGACGGTGAGAGGGTTGGCAGCGTGCAGGCAGGCAACCAGTTCCAGGTCATCCATGGTGTAGCCGGACACCCGGTAGTCCATCAGGGACCTGGGCGGAGTTGCCAGGGGAACACTGGTCAACGATACCCCTCGGCCTGCATGTTGAACAAAGTGGCGTAGACCCCACCCTGCTCGAGGAGTTGCTGGTGCGTGCCGTCTTCGATGACGTGGCCGTCATCGAGGACAATGATACGCTCGGCCATGCGCACGGTGCTGAACCGGTGGGAGATCAGGATGGCCGCCCGGCCGTGGGTCAACTCGGCGAACTGCTGAAAGATCTCGTACTCGGTGCGTGCGTCCAGGCTGGCTGTAGGCTCGTCGAGGATGAGCAAATCGGCGTCGCGCATGAAGGCCCGGGCCAGGGCGACCTTTTGCCACTCACCCAGGGAAAGCTGGTGGCCGTTGTCAAACCAGCGCCCCAGTGTCGTGTCGTAACCATCGGGTAAGGCGCTGATGACCTCGTGCGCGCCGCTTTTTCTCGCTGCTGCCTCGATGCGGGACTGATCGTCCATCATCTCTACCTGGCCAAAGCCAATGTTTTCTCGCGCCGTCAGGTAGTAGCGGGCAAAGTCCTGAAAGATGACCCCTATGCGCCGTTGCAGGCTGGCGGGGTCGTATTCGCACAGATCAATGCCATTCAGGGTGATGTAGCCGTCAGTCGGGTCGTACAGGCGACACAACAACTTGACCAACGTCGTCTTGCCGGCGCCGTTCTTCCCCACGAGGGCGAGCTTTTCCTGAGGACGGAGGCGCAAATTGACATTACGCAACACATCCTTCTCTGTGCCTGGGTAACGGAAGGAAACGTTGTGAAAGACGAATTCCTCCTGCCATGTCTCCGGTGGGCGGCGACCGTCCGTCGAAGGGGGGATCAAGGGGCGCAATTCCAGGAAGGCAAAGAGATTGCTGATAAACAGGGTGCTCTCGTAGATGGTGGACAGCCCATTCAGCAGGTTAGCGAGGGCGCCCTGAAGTTGTTGGAAAACCGAGGCGTACAGCGTCAGGTCGCCCAGGGTTACCTCGCCCACGACGGTCTGGCGGATGACGTAGACGTAGCAGCCGTAATAGCCGAGCGTAGAAAGCAGGGAGAGCAGCGCTGCAGACAAGTTGCGACGCACGGCCAACCCCCGGTTCTGACGGTAGAACCGGGCAAAGAGCGCCCGGTAGCGGTCGAATAGCAGCCGCCCCAGGTGAAAGAGTTTGATCTCTTTGGCCCATTGGTCTGAGGTCAGCAGGCGACTGTAGTAGGCCAGCCTGCGTGCCTCCGGAGCCCGCCAACTGAACAGGTGGAACGCCTGCCGACCGTAGCGCGCCTGGACGAACAGGGCAGGCAAGGCGGTGATCACCAGAACAAGCGCCACCGCGACGTTGAACCGCAGCAGCAGGGCCAACAGAGAGACGATGGTGATACTCGAACTGGCAATGGTCAGCGTTTGCGTGAGAAGCATCAGCGGGCGGAAACCGGCTTCCCTCTGGGCGCGCTGGAGCATGTCGTAGAAGCGGGGGTTTTCGTAGAAGGACAGGTCGAGGGTGAGCGCTTGTTCGATGATCGTCTCGTTGATGCGGTTGCTCAGCAGGTCGCGCAGCAGTTCCTGGGCCAGTTGTCCGCCGCGACCCAGCAGCGTGCCCAGCAACCCCAGGGCCAGGGCCAGGGCAACGGCCGGCAGAACACTGCGTAAGCCCAGGGTCGGGTCGCCGATGGCTTGCACCACGCTGTCAACGACGAGCTTGGCCACGTAGGCCGAGGCGGCCGGCAAGAGGCTCTGCGCCAGGGTGGCGAGGGCTGTTATCAGGGTCAGACCCGGGCTGCAGGCCCACACCAGCGGCAGGATTTGGACCGCGCCGGCGAAAAGGGTTCTTGGAGAGCGAAAGAGGGATTGGCCCTGTTCTTCATTCGCGTCAAGCGTCATGCTGGCTTATTCTCGTCCCCCCAGTACCTGCTGGTCTGGTAGTCCGGCATCCCGATAGCAAGCCCGCTTTTGTTCTTCGTTGTCGTCCGCCTGATTGAGGCAATCCACCCAGGCCTGAGCCTCTGCCTGCGCCTCAGCTAGCACGGCTGACGGGTCAGTGCCCTCTTCCAGGACTTCACGGAAGGCATCCTTGAGCCAATAGTAGGGAATCGCATCGGCCCACATGGGTAAAGAGCCACGAGGGGGCAGAGACTCTGACTCCAGGATAGTCAGATAAGCGGCCAGTGCCTCCTCTCCCATCCGCTCCTCAAGCATTGGGTCTTCCAGCGCCAACCATTGCACCGGCAGGTCGTCTATCAACTCTGGTTGAGTGGTGCTTAGAAACTTGATCCATTCCCAACAGGCCTGGGGCGATTCGGTTTCGGCAGAGATGTAAAATCCGCTCACGGATAAACCACCGTTCATTTTTTGAGGCCACGAAACGACGCCCACCTCAAAATCGAGCGGCGGCGCCATGTCGTAGAGGAACCACCAGGTTACCCACATGGCCACCTGGCCCGTGCCTACCTTGCCTGCATGACCTCCCCAAACCGCCTCGAAAACACCGCCCAGATCAACAGGGAGCGGATACATAGTCTCTTGAATCAGCGTCCTAAAGTGCTCCATCGCCTCGATCATGGGTGGGCTGTCTAGAAAGGGACGGACTGTTCCGCCGGAGGCATCTATCCAGGCTGTATTGTACCAACCATACAGAAACGCGAGGAACGCCTCAAGGCAGTCACTAGGAAAGGCCTGAAAGCCATAAATCCTATCTGTCTCATTCGCTTCGTCAGGGCTGCCCAGGGCAAGAGCCGCCGATACAAAGTCTTCGACCGTCCAGTCGGCTCTCGGTGTTTCTACTCCCGCTGCGGCAAACAAATCGCGGTTGTAGAACAGAAAAAGCGGATTGCTCCCGTAGGGCAGAGCCCACAGACTGCCCTGATCGGTACAACGCGCGAGGATAGCGGGTGGAAAATCGTCCAAGGAGAACGTACTATCTGCCTCAACAAAGGGGTCTAGCTGCAATATCCCCTCCGTTAGCGGGGAAGATATGATCATCTGAGAAAAGCAATCTGCTTCCTGCCTCAACTTTTGCAGGTAATTCGCCCAGGTCATATCGTCTTCCCATACAGGCGGTGACCCTATGCGCACCTCGATGTCGGGATGGGCCACTTTGAACTGTGAAGCCAATTTGTCATAGACCGCCCGCTGCCAGTCTCCCTTGGGGAAGAAGGTAATGTGAGTCTGGGAGGATTCTGGGGTGGGTTCAGGCGTGGCTACAGTCACCGGGAGCGACGAGACAGCCGAGGTTTCTAGAAACAGAGCCACCGCCTCTTCCTGGGCCAGGGACAACGCTTCGCCTGTTGGCTTTTCGTCCTCCAGCATGGCCTTTAAGGCCACTTCCAGCCCCTCGGCTGCCTCGTCGTTCGGAGTGGCTGTGTGGGTCAGGGTGTATTCTAGTGCTGCCCGATTCCCCCCGTCCAGTTCCTGCCAGAAAGACGACGCCGAGGCCATGGAATGCCGGGCAGGAACAAGATAGTATTGCTCAACCGGCTGTTCAGAGAGAAACTTGACCCAGCGCCAACTGGCCTGGGGATGCCAGGTGCCGGCGCTGATAAAGTAGCCGCGTGTCCACATGGGATGTGCCGCTTTGCCCATCTCCGGCAATGGAGCCATGCCTACGCAGAGATGTGGGTCGTGCCCGTAGCCGTCGTAGCTCGCGACGGCGTCTGCCCACATGGCTGCCTGCCTGTCCTTCACCATGACCTGTAGGCGGTCGTGTTCTGTCTTGACCGGGTTGGGCATTACCTCGTGGGTCGTAGCCAGCGCGACGTACCACTCTAGTGCCTCGGCTACCTTTGGGTCTTGGAGCCGGGGTACGGGGTGGGCTTCCCGCTCATCCCACAGCGCCCCGGCGCGTTGCAGAGCCAGAGATGCCAGCAGCGGCGTGCCCACCAGGTCTACGAAGCCGTACTGTGTGACCTCCTCTCCATTGCGCACCGTCAGTTGTTCGGCTGCCTGCACAAACTCGTCCCAGGTCCAGCCGGGCTGCGGATAGGACAGTCCCGCCGCGTCAAAGGCGTCCTTGTCGTAGTAGATGATGTCAATGTTCCCGCTGACCGGCAAGCCCCACAGGGCCTCCCCCAATTGCAGCCCTTCCAGCATGGTCGGATAAAAGTCGTCGAGGTTGAATTGGCGATCCTCTTGAATGAGGGGAGTGAGTTCCAACAAGGCACTCTGCTGCTGGCGCAAGTGGTACCGCCGGGGGACGGAGGTCAAAAAGGTGTCGGCAGTTTTGGCCAGGCGCGCCAACTCGGTGCCCGCCGTGGCATCTCTCGCTTCATCCGCAGAGATGACCCGGACGGTGACGTTGGGGTTTTGTACGTGGAATCTATCGGCCAGGTCGGCATACCGTCCGTGTAGATAGCTCATGCAGGCGAAGGTGATCGTCGTCCGCTCGACGGGCCGGGGCACAGCGGTCGTCGGCGACGGCCCCGGCTGGCCTGGGCCGCCACAGGCGGTCAACAGAGGGACCAGAACCAAGACCAGGAAAAGAGCCTTTCTCCTCACGGCTCCTCCTCCAGCAGGTGCTTCTCCGACGGGTGTACCGGGTAGTCGGGATCCACCTCCAGGGCGCAGGTCAGGCGGAGTCTGGCGTCGTCAAAGCCCTGCTGCGTCGCCAGGCAGAGGTAGAACGCCTCGGCCTTGTACTGCGCCTCGCCCAGCGCCTGGGCCGCGTCCGCGCCGTCCAGCACGGCGCTGTAGGCCTGGTAGAACCAACGCAGAGCCCGCAGCGTCCAGGGATATTGGAGCTCCACGTGGAACACAGGATCACCGGCCTGTTCCAGGGCGTGGAGGTAGACGTCCGCTGCTTTCTCCCCCACCTTCCGCCGGAACGCCGCCGACTCGGCCAGGGAACGGCGGACCGGCACAGCCCCCACCGGTCCCAGTTGGTCGCTGAGGAAGCGCAGCCACTGCCAACAGGCCTGTGGATGCTCTGTCTGGGCGGAGATGTAGTGAACAAATGCGCTCGTGTACGACGGACTGCGGCCATCGTGCTGCGGGAAGGGGGCCATGCCGGCCGAGGCAACGGCCGGCTGCACATACCCGCCAGGGGCCCAGAACCACATGGCCACCTTGCGCGCTTCCACCAATTGCATGACATTTACGATGTCCGCCGGGTGTTCGTTCATCGGGAGGTGCGTAGCGGGCATGACGCCGTGCACGCGAGCCAGATTGGCGTACCACCTCACGGCCTCCACCACCGCCGGGTCGTCGAACTGCGGCCGCGGAGGAGTGTCACCAGCATCCCATAGGCTCCCGCCCTGCAGGGCGACGACCGAGTGCAACGCAAATATCTCGGAATAATATCCGGAGAAGCCGTACTGCTTGTCCGTTCCCTCCCCCTGGGTGAGGGCCACCGCCTTGGCCAGGA
>CAYNKW010000199.1:0-7751 GCA_964397845.1 uncultured Anaerolineae bacterium | reverse complement strand
CCTTCACACTCGATCACGCCGTAAGGTACTCGCAGATCGTATTTGCGGACGCCGACAGTGAGATCGGCTCTATGTTCGTGATGGTAGTTCAACATAGCCCGAAAGTCCATACGGGTAAGAATGTCACCGTTGATCACAAGTAGTGGTTCATCAGGAATTTGCATCAACCCCAATGCACCGGCAGTACCTAGAGGTTGCTCTTCTGTGACATAGTTTAGTTCCACACCAAAGTCGTGACCGTCGCCAAAATGCTCGATAATCTTGTCCGGCATGTAGTGGGTGGTGACGTTGACCCGCCGGATGCCGGCATGGTGCAATTGTTTTATGATCAACTCCATCAGCGGCTGGTCGCCTACAGGTAGCATTGGCTTGGGCAAATCTTCTGTTAACGGACGCAGACGGGTACCAAAGCCCCCGGCCATGATCACCGCCTGCAAGGGCAACACCTGGTCGGGCAGCAGTTCGTCCCACGTGACCATACCAGCGACGCGCCCGTCGTCGTCCAGCAAGGGCACCTGGCGCACAACGCGCTCCTGCATCAGTTGCAGCAAGGCAGCACGGTCGGTTCCAACCAGCGCGGTCACCGGCTCAGGGTAAGGCGAGGCGGCCTTGCGAGCCAATAACTCGCTGACGAGCGTGTCCAGACTGTCACCTGCCAACACGGCCCGGCGTATATCTCCATCGGAGATCGTGCCAAGCAATCGCCGCTCTTCATCGGTAATTAGCACGAGGCCTGTTTCGTTCCGGTCAATGCAGACAATGGCCTGGCGAATAGTGCTAGTGGGTGCAATGCACAGATTAGAGTGTTCGGCAACTATCATAAACTGACCTCACCGCCCTCTTCCAGCGCCCTGACGACGGCGGGCTTGAGCCGCCACACGCCATCCCGTTTCTCCAGGATCTCTCGATTGGCAAACTTGTCAACAGTTTGCCAGAACTCTTCCTCCGTGTAGCCAGTAAAATCCAGCAAGTCCGCCAGCATCCTGCGGTCAAGGATATGCTCTCGTTCTTTGACCTGCTCAATAGCCTCTTCGCGGGTAATACGCCCCGACCGCACCCACTGACTGAGTATATCCGTATCGTGTTGGTGACCGAACTTGATGAACTTGAGCCACGGATGTACATTGTAGCCTATGGTATCAATCTGCTCGTAGCTTTCAGACAGCCCCTCGCGTACCCATTCGTCTTCTAGCGACTTGAACCCGAACTTCTGAGCGATCTCAAAGTTGCGATAGCCGTCCCAGGGCTCGAAATAGCTCAAGTAGATCGGTTCCAGCTTTGCTGCCTCAATCTCCTCGATCGTTGGGTTTATCAAGGGATTAAAGTCTTTCATCTGGATTTCGTCGTCCAGCCAGACCTCCCAGGGCACCGGCTTTGCCACGTCGTTATGGATTTGATCGAGAGCGCTATACGTTTCTTCAGTTTGAGTTCCACCATATTCATAGTTGATGTTCTCGCCGTAGACAATCAAAGGAATACCAAATTTGATCGCTACTTGCAACGGATAAGTGTATACAGCCCGGTCCCAATACCAGCACGGGATGAGTTGGTACTCGAGCGCCTTGCGGAACATTCTCCTGGCAACTTTGCGGCTCAACGACAGTATGTGCAAGTCACATCCAAAAACATCGCTCATGTTGCGAGCATTCTGTCGCCCGGTTTCGGTCCAGCTAAAGTTGTCAATCGAGACCAGCAAAGGGTTCATCCCCAGCCGTTCTTTCATCGTGTAGACTTGATAGTGGCTGTCTTTGCCGGAGCTAACTGTTACAATACAATCATAATAATCCCCATTCGACCCCCGGTACTTGTCGGCCAATTGCTCCAGCTCTTGCCATCGCGCATCCCAGTCAATCTGCTCGCGCCTCTCATGCGTCAGGCATGGGTAGCACACACCTGCTTCGTTGAACTTGATGCCCGGACGTGTATCTGGCATCACACAACGTGTACAGTATCGCATTTCGTTACCTCCGTAACAATATTCGTTACTTCTGTTCACGCAACGGGCAGGCTGGCACACCCACCACAACCGTGTGCGGGGGGACATCTTTCACAACCACAGCGCCAGCCCCAACGACAACCCCTTCACCGATAGTAATACATTGTCTCACAGTGGCGCCGGCGCCAATGTGCGCGCCCACACCGACGTAGACGGTGCTGGCCAATTGAGCGCCGGTCGCCACGTGGAC
This sequence comes from uncultured Anaerolineae bacterium, assembly GCA_964397845.1. GTDB lineage: Bacteria > Chloroflexota > Anaerolineae > CAYNKW01 > CAYNKW01 > CAYNKW01. The sequence continues at coordinate 5,565 of CAYNKW010000199.1, read as the reverse complement.
GTGATCTCCCAGGACGCAGTCGTGCTCCACGATAGCGCCACTGTTGACTATCACGTTGACGCCCAGTTCAGCACCGGCGTTGACAATACAACTGGGCAAGAGCTGCGACCCAGACCCCACCGTCGCCCATCGTGAGCAGATGGCTGTAGGATGCACAACCGTCAACGGTTCCAGACCATAGGATAGCCCTAGCTCAAACAATCGCTGGCGAGGTCGGTTGTCGTCGGCCGAGCCCAGACCAACCGCAAAGCAATTGACGCCACGGCTTACCACCTCGGGCAGCAAGTCATCGTCTCCCAGGATGGGAACGCCAAACATATCCTGACCCCAACGGGTACGGTCAGAGTCCAAGATAGCATAAGGGACGGCGACGCCACTGGCCTGCAAACTGTCAAGCAGTACGCGGGTGTGTCCTCCTCCCCCAAGAATAACGCAGATTGCGTTATGGTCTGTCTTCATGCTTGTATTCCGATGCCGACGCCAACAGACGATGGAATCTCCATGTCGTAAAAGCGTTTTATTATCACCCTGTCGTCCAAAACAACGTTCTTCAGCCGCTCGACAATTTTGTCAGAAGCTCGTCCACAACCATAGGGGTTGACCAGTTCGCACAGACTTTCTCGAAACTCGGGCTGAACGGCCTTTCTGATACCCTTCAGGATTGCACCACGTTCGTAGCCGGTGTCAATCACATTCGCGGCTCTGACCCGGCCCTGCTGGCGGGCACCGATATTGACGACAGGCAATTTGAACGAAGGAGCCTCGATAATGCCACTGGATGAATTGCCCACCATCGCTGCTACTAATGCCATCAGGCTAAAGTATCCTCGAGTGCCCAAATTATCCACGATCTGGGCCGAGGGGTGAGTCCGGACAAACTCCCTGAGCATACGAACGATGATTCTACCACCAGTATCTGCATTGGGCAAAGTAAAGACCACTGGCAGTCCGCTCATATCCAAGGCAGCCAACAACTCGCCTGTTTGCCATCCGGTCTGCTCATATTCCAGGGTCACCGGGTGAAACGTCACCAACAGCAGCGGTCGTTCTACGCGCAATCCGTATTGGGCTTCAAGCTCGTCCATCTCCAGCAAGTCGACGGAGTGTAGATTGTCCAGGCTAGGAGCACCGGAGACAGTAATGCGCCAGGGTTCCTCGCCCAGTTGCAGCACGCGGCGGGCGTACTCCTCAGTAGAAACGAAATGCAAGTGACTGAGCTTGGTCATAGAGTGTCGCAGAGCATCGTCAATGGCTCCTTGCGTAATCTCGCCGCCGTGAATGTGAGCGACCGGGATATTGAAAGGCAGGGCTGCCAGGGCCGCAGCGTGCATCTCGAAGCGATCTCCCAACACGACCAGGATGTCTGGGCGAAAGCGCGCATAAGCCTGTGCGAAGCCAATCGTACCCAGGCCCATAGACTTGGCGATGCCCTCGGGCGTGTCCGATGAAAGCAGCATCTCCACCCGTTCACCAATCTCAAACCCATCAGCCCCAACAGTCTCGACCGTCAGCCCAAATTCCGGCGAGAGGTGCATGCCAGAGACAATTATATGTAGTTGCAGATCCGGATCAGCTTGGATCTCGCGCAACAACGGCAAATAGAGACCATAGTCAGAACGGGCAACGGTCACAACACCAATTGTTCTCACGCTATTACCTTACTCTAATCAAACATCTCTAGATTAAAAAGCGCCCCGGCTGGCACATCCACGCGCACAGTACGGTCTAGCAGATAGGGTAGCGCTGTTGGCGGCAGTCCCGTTCCTGGTCGCATAATGGCAACCAAGTCACGGGTCAATTGCGTCTCTGCCGAGATATCCTGGGCGGCGACCAGGCTCTTTCGGGCCACCGCAGCCGTGTTGGCCTCGCTTGCCGCCGGTTCCTTGCGCCCGTGACCCAGCGACGCTTCCACCGTGCGGATGCCCCACACCAGTGCTGTCAGTTCACCCGGCTCCAAGGAGGCCCGATGATCAGGACCGGGCAGGCTGCGGTCCAGCGTAAAGTGCTTCTCGATCACACAGGCTCCCATGACCACCGCTGCCAGCGCTACCTCAATCCCCGTCGTATGGTCAGAGTAGCCCACGGGCACTCCGAAAGCCATTGCCAACGTCTGCATAGCGCGCAGGTTGACGTCTGCCGGATCGGCCGGGTAGTTGCTCACACAATGCAACAACACAAAGTCGTGATTACCGGCCTCCTCAATAGTTCGCACAGCCGCCTCTACCTCACCCAAGTAAGACATACCGGTGGAGACGATCATAGGCTTGCCCTTGCACGCCACGTGCGTTAGAAAGGGTAGATTAGTGATCTCACCAGATGGGATCTTGAAAACAGCTACGCCCAGGTCTGCCAAAAAGTCAACGCTCTCCTTATCGAACGGCGTGGACATGAACAAGATATCCTTTGCCTGGCAATAATCATAAAGCTCTCGAAAAGCATCAAAGGGCAGCTCCAGACGCTTGACCATGTCCAATTGAGATTCACCGGTATCTGTGGTTTCCATCTGATAAGCAGCCTTGGGCGCCGCAGGGGAGACCACCTTTTCGGCTATAAAAGTCTGAAACTTGACCGCGTCGGCGCCGGCCCGCGCGGCCACATCTACCAACTGGCGAGCCATTCCCAAATCGCCATTGTGATTCACACCAGCCTCGGCGATGATAAAGCAAGGCTGTTCAGGTCCAACTTGACGGTCAGAGATATTAACAACTGTTATCATGTCAAAGCCTCACATCGTGAGTTAAACGGCCGCCGGCATAGTGCTTTCTGGAAGCAAATCGTCCAACCCAACTAGCCCGACAACTCGCTCAGTTTCATCCAAGATAGGAATATGGCTCACCCTGGTCTTGCGCATCAGGTCAATCACCTCGCTGCGCGGCATTGAGGCAGAAGCAGTGATCGGTTTAGAAGGCCTCGCCTTGCGCTCTAGTAGCTCTTGAACCAGCAGCGTCAAATCCAACCCTGCCAGAATAGCGCGCCGCATGTCACCCTCTGTGATCACGCCCAACAAGTGACGGTCACTGTCAACCACCAACACAATACCACGTTTGGTGGTATCAAGGCATACGAGCACATCACGCAACGAAACCCGAGGAGAGACGAACAGAGCAGACACATCTTTGGAATAGCCCAGCATAAACTCTGCGAACCTGAAATCCAATTGGGTGTCAATATCCAGCGATCGCCCGGGGGGCATAATATATGCAAACATCCCTTCTGGCAAGAACGTCTGATCGCGCAGCAGTGATTCGCAGCAGTTCAAATAGATTGCCCCGTTCAGCACGTACGCCGGTGGCAGGGCCTGACGGCGCAGATAGGCAATGTCGCTGGACACAAAGTCTGCCAGCGTGCCGTCTGGCAAAACACGCTTGGCAAGATAGGGATGATGGTCTGTCTCACATACGCTCACCACAGCGATGGCGGCACGTGTTTCTGCGATCTGGATGGCGGCGTCAATATCTCCGGCGGTGCGCAATGGAGAAGTAGGTTGGAGTGTCATGATATAGTCCGGGTGCGCGTTATCGTGTTCTGCCAGCCAACGAACGGCGTGTTCAACGACAGCAATGTGGGGCGAGCCATCTTGAGCCAGTTCTGATGGCCGCATAAAGGGCACTTTTGCTCCCCACTCCCGGGCAACCTGGGCGATCTCTTGGTCATCCGTAGAGACAATCACTTGGCTCAACCCACGACTTTGCAACGCCGCTTCAATGGTCCAGGTGATCAACGGTTTGCCTGCCAGCGGTTTGACATTCTTGCGCGGGATTGATTTGGAACCGCCACGGGCGGTGATGAGACCTATAACCTCACTCATTGCCCAAATATCTCGTTTATCAAGCGCATAGTTTTCATCGCCTCGTCGAGTGTAGGTGAATCAGACGGTTTGCCCAACACAGCCGCGACCGCCATCTCTGCCTGCAACCTGAGACCGGGCTTGAAATCCTGGTCCCACGAATGCACCCCACCAACAGGTTGCAAGTGACGCTCGCCCCATACCTGGGACGCTGCCTGTTCCAGCGGGCGCATTTCCCAACGCTTTTCTGGCGTGCTAACACTCACTGCCCAGGGACCGGGACCCTTCCAAATACCTTCGTACAGTCCGCTGTCGCCACTGTCAAACTCGACCTTTGCCACCACCACTTGAGAGGTTTTCGGATGCCAGGCAAAGACTGGAACAACCGACGTGATTTTGCCACGGCCAAACGCACGCAGGTAGTCTATCACGTGAATAGAATTGGCGTACATCCAGTTTTCGACGACCAGGCCGGGATGACCATAGGATGCCGCTTCCTCAAAATTTTGCTGGTCTTGTACGTGGATAAAGCGCGGGCTGTCGTACTGGGCCAGGTCAGCCAGAGCGGCGCGGGTGCTTGACAAGAAACGGCGGTTCAACCCCACCAACACCTTACGGCGTTTAGCAGTCGCAACAGAGTGAATCTCCTCTGCATCCCGAAGATTATAGCCAGGGGGCTTTTCCAGCAGCACCGTCCAGGGAAACTCGAAGCAAGCCCGGCTGACGGAATTCGCGGCCATTTCAGGCACAGCCACCACCACCAGGTTAGCCTGCGTGCGCTCGTATAGTTCAGACACCGAATCGTACACCCCTGGCACGCCGAACTCGTTGGCCAGCGCTTCGGCCCGCGAACGGGTGCGGCTATGGATACCGGCAATCGCCACACCTGGCACGTCGGCAAAGGCGCGGATATGCTCGCGCGCCATATAGCCAGCCCCGATGATGGCTACTTTAACTTTTTGCATCGTCATTGCGTTCCTCCAGGATTTCGGTCAGGCCCACAGAAACACACGCTCCCGCGGCAGGTTGGCGTCGCCAAGCCGCACTGGAATATGCCCGTTCTCATCTGAGACGTAGGCTGCTACCAACGCTGCCACCGCCAGCCGGCCATCCTCGCCAGTGGGCGGGTTCTTGTCGCGCAGCAAGGCGTCAAGCACAGCCCGTGACGGCCCAACCGAATCGGCCGACTCAATCTTGTGTACGGTCTCTACCCACGGCATCCCATAGCGCGTGGTGAGTAAATCGCGGTACTGTTCTTCACGCACAGCCAGACTCATTGTTCCCGCCAGTTCGTCAACCACCAGTTGCCCATAAGGACCGGCGTAGATCACCTTCCCCCCGTGCCCCTGGTCGGCGCCGACCTCCATATAGAAGCGCTTGCCACTGGCGGTGGTCAAACGCACAGCCCCGGCGCGGTCTTGAAACTGCGGCCCGCGCGGATTGGGTACCTTTTCTGTTGAGAACCACGCCGTCACCTCCAAAGGCGCTTCATCCGTCATGTAACGAAACATCTCAAAGTAATGCGTGCCGTTCATGGCCATGCCAAAGTTGCCGGCCACGACAGTGACACTGCTCAGGCCACCGAATGGTTCCGAATGGACGATGCACTTTGGCTCGGTGTACTGCTGCATGAAACGCATCTGGTGGTTAATGGTCAGCCTGGCGCCGTGAGCCTGGCAAGTCTCTATCATGCGATCACACTCCGCCAGCGAGATTCCCATAGGCTTTTCGCACAGAATGTACCTGGCGCCTGCCTTGGCCGCGAGACAGGTGTACTC
>CAYNKW010000198.1:2018-7808 GCA_964397845.1 uncultured Anaerolineae bacterium | reverse complement strand
TGGATGTGGCCGTCGGGGTGCCGGTCGGCGTCGGCGTGTTCGTTGGTGTGTTGGTTGGTGTGGATGTGGCCGTCGGGGTACCGGTCGGCGTCGGCGTGGGCGTAGGTGTGTTGGTCGGTGTGGATGTGGCCGTCGGGGTACCGGTCGGCGTCGGCGTGTCCGTTGGCGTTGGTGTCGGGGTGGGACTACCGCAGTGGTCAATCTCATAGCTATCGAAGACATGGCCATTGGTGTCTATCGCATCCAGATGCAGCCGGCAGTCATCAATCTCTACCTTTAAGAAATGATTGAGTCTGTTGCTGTAGACCGTGAACCAGTCGCCGAATGCAGGGTACAGGGGAGCCCCGGCCCCACCTGTGACGTAATAAACCACGCCTCCATCCTGGGGAGTGGTGCAGGCGCCGTTGAGGATGGGGCAGGTCCGCTCGTAGTGGTGATCGTGCCCGTTAAAGACGACGTCCACACCGTGGGTTTCAAAGACGGGCACCAGGTGGGTTTGCACCTCAAGTGTGCTGCTGTGGATGCCGGAGCTGTAGGCTGGATGATGGAAGAAAGCGAACTTCCAGGGCTGCGTGTTGGCCTGCAAGTCGTTCACCATCCAGTTGTACTGGGTGCTGCCGGCGCCGTAGTCCTGGTTTGTGTCTAACGCCACAAAATGAGCGTTCCCCCAGTCGAAGGAATAGTACTCCTCTTTGTGACCAGAAGGCGCGTTCCCCGGCAGGTAGTAGACGTCGGTGTAGCCCTGGTATCCACAGCTACCGCCGCCCAATTCATGGTTCCCCACGCTGGGATAGAAGGGAATATGGCCCATGCTCTCCCGGTAGAGGTCGAAATAGGCCCGGATGTACTGGTTCCACGAGCTGTCGCTACCAGAGCAGATGCCACCTCTGTTGACGATGTCGCCGGTATGGAGAGTCAGGTCAAAGCTGTGCCGATCCATCTCGGCCGCCACGTCCAGAGCCCCCTGGCCTGGTGGCGAACTTGTAGTGTAGGGCCGGCCGTCACCCAAAGCGACGAAAGTGAACCGCGTCGCTGTGGATTCAGGTGCAGTGGTGAAGGTGATCTCTGACCAGGGCGTCACGTCGTCACCATCGGTGTATACCTTATAATAGTAGGTGGTGTCCGCCGTCAGGCCACTGATAGTGGCCGAATGCCAGTATTTGCCGTCGTAGGTGCTGCTAATGGCAGCCACTATGTTGCTGTAGCTTTGGTCGAAGCTGTAGCGTACCTCACCGGCCCCAACGCTGTCTGTGGCCCAGGAGACGACCACCGAAGTGGTGGCGGTTTCACCGATGTATGGATAGACCAGCAAAGCGGCCGGGGGCTGAACCGCGGTTGGTGCGATGGTAAACGTGTGTATCAGAGCTATGAGGATCATTGGCAAGAGAAAGAGCACTGTGCGCCTCATGCGCTCCTTCCTTTCGCTGAGCCTGAACAGGGAGACTGCCCTGGGCATCTTGCCCTCACCTGTCATCTTTCCGAAGGTTGCCCGCTGGCTAACAAGACAGGCTCTACGCGGATTCGTGGGGCAAAAGGCCAGACCTCCGAGGTTTCTGTGGGCTAAAATCAGCCGGCAAAGCGACTGTATGGCCTATTTTCACGGTAAAACGCTGGTGTGTAGCCAAACCTCGGAGGTCTTGTCCCTCAAATCCACGTTGACCCACAAAACAGCCGGCCACGCAGCGGGATTGCTCCCGGGTTAGGGGCTGGCTGCCAGTCCCTCATGGGTTTTTCTCCCTCCCCGACCTGGCGAACAGGGCATACTATACCATCAGCCTCTATTGTATCACAAACTGAAATCAGTAGCAAGCTTTTTTTGCACAACGGTTTGACACCTCCCTCCCTTCGGTGTATAATCTCTCGAGCTTACATCCAAAGGCTACGACGGAGACGAGTAGACCGCGCGCCGCTTCTAGAGAGTCGCCGGTCGCTGCAAGGCGATAGCTGGCTGCGGTTGAAATCCCCTCCCGAGCCGCCCCCCGAACGGCGCCTTCCTTGAGCTTGCCGAAGGGTCTGCCCAGTAGGCCGGGCCGGGCGTTCCCGTTACAGAGCGACGATGTGAGAAAAGTTTGACTCTCGCATCCGCTGAGGCCGTTGTTGCAAGGCAACGGCGAAGAAAGGTGGCACCACGAGAGCCTTAAGTGCTTCGTCCTTTCCTGGACGGGGCGCTTTTGTTTTCTCGGAATGTGTGATGCGTATTGCGTGTTCTGTTCAATGGCACGCTACGCATCACGGACCACGCATCACGTTTTACTAGGAGGTTCTTAATGCTCGACCTGACTTACATCCGCCAGCACCCGGACGAGGTCAAAGCCGCGATGGTCAAGCTGAACGCGGCCGCGCCGATTGACCTCATTCTGGAACTGGACGCCCAGTGGCGCAAGCTGTTGCAAGAAGTAGAGGCGCTGAGGGCCCGCCGCAACGCCACGTCCAAGGAGATGGGTCGTTTCCAGCGGCGCTTAAAAGAAGCCAGCTCTGAGGAGCGAAAGGCGCTGCAAGCCGAGTTCGAGACCATCCGCCAGGAGATGCGTCAGCTCGGCGAACGAATCAAGGCCCTGGACGTGAACCTGCGCGACGTGGAGGCGCAACTCTACGCCGCGCAGCTCCAGGTGCCCAACCTGCCCCACGAGAGCGTGCCGGTGGGCAAAGACGAAAACGAGAACGTCGTTCTCCGCACCGAGGGGCAGCCACGAGAGTTCGACTTTGAACCGCTGCCCCACTGGGACCTGGGGCCGATGCTGGGCATCGTGGACTTTGAGCGCGGCGTCAAGCTCGCCGGCACCCGCTTTTACGTGCTGCGCGGGCTGGGGGCGCGCCTGCAACGGGCGCTCATCACCTGGATGCTGGACCTGCACAGCCAGGAACACGGCTACACCGAGATCTATCCCCCGGTCGTGGTCAAGCGCGAATGTCTGATCGGCGCCGGGCAGTTGCCCAAGTTCGAGGACAATATCTATCACGACGTGGAAGACGACTTTTGGCTCATCGGCACGGCCGAAATCCCCCTCACCAATCTGCACCGTGACGAGATCCTGGATGCGGATCAACTGCCGCTGAACTATGTGGCTTGCACTCCTTGTTTCCGTCGCGAAAAGATGTCCGCCGGGCGGGACACGCGAGGCATAAAGCGCGGTCACCAGTTCGACAAAGTCGAGATGTACAAGCTTACCACGCCCGAGACCTCCTACGAGGAAATGGAGAAACTGCGCCAGGACGCCGAGGACGTCTGCCGCCGGCTGGAGATACCTTACCGCGTGGCAGAGATGTGTACCGGTGACCTGGGCTTCCAGGCGACCAAGAAATACGATCTGGAGATGTGGGCGCCTGGCGTCCAGGAATGGCTGGAAGTCAGCTCCATTTCTAACACCGAGGATTTTCAGGCGCGGCGTACCAACCTCCGTTATCGGCCAGCGCTGGCGGCCAAGCCGCGCTACGTTCACACCCTCAACGGCAGTGGCCTGGCCCTGCCGCGGGTCATGATCGCCGTCATGGAGAACTACCAGCAGGCCGATGGCAGCATCGTCGTACCGGCGGTGCTGCGCCCCTACGTGGGTATGGACGTGATCCGGTGAACCAGGCTAAAAGTCACCGGAGTGAGTAGCCGCGCTTTCCATCGCCGGGCTACCGATTGCCATGTTGCGTGGTGCGTGTTGCGTACAGACATGCATCACGCTCTGGGAGTGGAGCCAAAACGCGCAACATTGTGCAACTCTAGCCTTCTAGCGTGCAGCACCACGCAACTCGACTTGACAAATCGCGCAACTTGTGGTATCATCCGTCTTGTTGCAGAGCAGTGAACGACGGAGGTGAGGATGCGAATGTTGACGGCGGAGCGACGACAGGCCATAGCGCGACTGCTACAAGAACAAGGCGCAGCGCGCGTAGCCAACCTGAGCGCGCGATTCGGCGTCAGCCGCTCTACCATCCGGCGCGATCTGCAAAAGCTGGCACGGCAGGGCCTCATCGAGCGGGACTATGGCGGTGCAACGCGGCGCGACGAACGAGAAGAGGAAGGCGTTGAACCGGCGGGCGATCCGTTAGCTGACCAAAAAGCCCACATTGGACGCGCCACCGCTAACCTGTTGGCCAGCGGCGAGGCAATCTTTCTGGGCGCCGGCAGCACCACTCTGGCGGTGGCCCGCGCCCTGGCCGGGCGAGCCGACCTGACGGTCATTACCAACGGTCTCTCCGTCGCCGCCTACCTGGCGGAACACTCGAAGGTGGAACTCATCGTCGTCGGCGGACTGGTGCGTCGTGAGGGCTCAGCCATGACAGGCCACCTGGCAGAGCACGTGTTGGAGGGCCTGCACGCCGACAAGGTGATCCTGAGCGTGCAGGGTGTCAGCTCACTCGAGGGCCTGACCAGCGACGATCTGTCCCAGGTGCGGATGGCCCAGACGCTGCTGGAAACTGTCACGGAAGTGATCGTCGTCGCCGATCACACCAAATTTGGCCGGGCGTGCACGGCGCGCATCGCGCCCGTGGACCGTGCCGATGTCATCGTCACCGGCCGTGAAGCACCCAATGCCGTGTTGTGGGAGCTGGCCGAGTTGGATGTAAAAGTTGTGTTGGCGTGATTCACTGCTGGCAGATAGCAAAAACATAAGTAACAGGAGGAAATATTATGTCAAGTGTGACCTACGAACACGTGACCAAACGCTTTGGCGATATCGTCGCCGTGAACAACCTCGATATCCAGATTGAGGACAAGGAATTTCTGGTCTTTGTTGGGCCGTCGGGCTGCGGCAAAACGACCAGCCTGCGACTGCTGGCCGGCCTGGAAGAGGCCACCGAAGGGAACATCTACATCGGTGATCGGCTGGTCAACGACGTGGCTCCCAAAGACCGTGACATCGCTATGGTCTTCCAGTCCTACGCCCTCTACCCCCACATGTCGGTTTACGATAACATGGCCTTCGGCCTGAAGCTGCGCAAGACCCCCAGAGCGGAGATCGGGCGGCGTGTGAGAGAAGCAGCAGGCATGCTGGGCATCCAGGAACTGCTAGATCGCAAGCCGAAGCAACTCTCCGGTGGCCAGCGACAGCGCGTGGCCGTGGGCCGGGCCATCGTCCGTGACCCGGCGGTCTTTCTGATGGACGAGCCACTTTCCAACCTGGACGCCAAGCTGCGTGTGGAGGCACGCGCCGTGCTCTCCAAGCTGCATCAGCGACTGGGCACCACCTTCATCTATGTGACCCACGACCAGACCGAGGCCATGACCATGGGCAGCCGTATCGCGGTCCAAAGAGACGGCGTGTTGCAGCAGGTTGACTCTCCGCAGGTGCTGTACGACACGCCCTACAACGTCTTTGTCGCCGGGTTCATTGGCAGTCCCTCCATGAACTTTTTTGACGCGACGCTGACCGGCACCAAAGACGAGATGTACGTGGACGGTGGCTCTTTCCGTATGCGCGTGCCGCCTGACAGGGCGCAGGTTTACGCCCAACGGGGCTACCTGGGCAGAGAGGTCGTCTTTGGCGTCCGTCCAGAGGACATCTACGACCCGGAGTACGTTGCGCCCAACATCTACGATCAGCGCATAAAGACGACTGTGGACGTGACCGAGTTGATGGGCAACGAGGTGTTCGTCTATATGCTCACCGACGAGAAGCAGTTCACGGCCCGCGTGGACCCACGCACCAGGGCCCGCATCGGCGGCGCCTTCGACGCCGTGATCAACATGGATCGTATGCACATCTTTGACCAGGACACCGAGGTCGCCATCCGCTAAGCGTTCACCCGATTCAAAGCACAATGCGCAATTCCATTCAGGATTGCGCATTGTGCTTT
>CAYNKW010000198.1:0-1918 GCA_964397845.1 uncultured Anaerolineae bacterium | reverse complement strand
AGTATGGATAACCTGGCATTGATGCGAGAACTGCATCAGCCCGCGGCGACCAAAATCGTCATGCTGGTGATAGATGGAGTGGGCGGCCTGCCGCGCGAGCCGGACGGCCCGACGGAGCTGGAAGCCGCCCGCACCCCCAACCTGGACGCCCTGGCTGCCGAGGCGATGTGCGGCCTGAGCACGCCGATCTTTCCTGGCGTCACCCCTGGCAGCGGGCCGTCGCACCTGTCCCTTTTTGGCTACGATCCTTTGCGCTACGACATCGGCCGGGGGGTGCTGGAGGCTCTGGGCGTCGGCTTTGACTTGCAGCCGGACGACGTGGCGGCGCGGGGCAATTTTTGCACGCTGGACGCCGATGGCAACATCACTGACCGGCGCGCGGGGCGCATCCCCACCGAAAAGGGTGCCGAATTGTGCACCCTACTGCGCCAGATCAGGTTGTCCGGCGTGGAGGTCTTTGTGGAGCCGGTGAAGGAATATCGCTTTGTACTGGTGCTGCGCGGCGAGGGACTACAAGACGGCCTCACCGAAACCGACCCGCAGCGCACCGGCGTGCCGCCCCTGCCGGTGACAGCCGAGCGTCCCGAGGCCCAGCCCACCGCCGATCTGTTCAACCGCTGGCTGGCCGAGGCGCGCCGGATGCTGGCCGATCATCACCCGGCCAACGGCTGCAACCTGCGCGGCCTGGCCAAAGACCCCGGCCTGCCGTGGATGCAAGATGTCTACGGCCTCCATCCGGCGGCCATTGCCACCTATCCCATGTACAAAGGCGTGGCCAGGCTCACCGGCATGGACGTGCTGGACGCCGGCGAGACGCTGGAGACCGAGGTGGAGGCTCTGCAGAAGCACTGGGCAGGCTATGACTTTTTCTACTTTCACGTCAAAAAGACCGACTCGGCCGGCGAGGACGGAGACTTTGACCGCAAGGTGGGCATCATCGAGCACACCGACCGGGCTGTGGTGCCAGCCATACGGGCGCTGAACCCGGACGTCATCATTGTCACCGGCGATCACTCGACGCCGGCGGTGATGAAAGTTCACTCCTGGCACCCGCTACCGGTCATCTTTTGGTCACGCTACGTCCGCCGCGACGAGGTGGCAACCTTCGGCGAAACCGCCTGCGCTCACGGTGCGCTGGGCCACGTGCATCACACCGACCTGATGCCCCTGGCCCTGGGCCACGCGGGGCGGCTGGCCAAGTATGGTGCGTAATTTGCGCAACTGCCTCAACAAGCTCTTGACTTAGAGTATACTCAAAGTAATATAATGGAGGTTGCTATGGAAACTGAAATGACGATACGACAAGTCGCAAGAGAAACCGGACTCAGTGAGCATACGTTACGCTACTATGAGCGTATCGGCCTGATCGCGCCGATAAGTCGCGCTCCCAACGGGCATCGCCGTTACTCGGGGGACGATGTTGGATGGATCGCTTTCTTGATGCGGCTGCGGGCCACAGGCATGCCGATCTCCAGGATGAAACAGTATTCGGATTTGCAGCGGCAAGGGGATGCCACGCTTACTGAGCGATTGGCATTGCTGGAGGAACATCGGCGTGAAGTAAAGAGGAGAATTGAGAAACTCAATTACAATCTAGCAGTGATTGAACACAAAATTGAGTACTATTCGAAGTAGAGAGACAGCTCGTAGTCTCTTCTGTCTCGGAAGGTGCGTGTCTCGTAGCTTGACGTAAGCCTAACCGCTCCACACCGCTGCGAACTCGTCGAAAGACGGTCTCCCCGCAATTTAACGCATATCACGATTGCCTCTTGACTTGGAGTACACTCAAAGTTGTATAATAGTTTCGTAAACTCTATGGTAGGAGAAACAGAGTGAAAACTGTAAGACTGGGCAAGACCGGCCTGGAGGTCTCCAGGATAGGGATGGGCGGTATCCCGATTCAACGCCCCACCGAGGA
>CAYNKW010000197.1:1871-7828 GCA_964397845.1 uncultured Anaerolineae bacterium | reverse complement strand
GGCATTACAGGCCGTGTTGAGAGGAGTTGGCTGTCCGGCTGGACGCGCAGGTAGGTATGGTGGGCCGTGTGGGCGATGACGCCTACGGCCAGATCCAACTATCTAACCTGGCCGCTACCTTGCTGTGCCAGACCCAAAGCCCCGCCACACTCACTGGCGGGGCTTTTACGTGCGTGCGGTTCAAGGCAGTGGTATCAGCAACTCCTGGCCTACCTCAATGACGTTGGGGTTGGCAAGTTCGTTGAACTCCACAATCGCTTCGACGGTGACGTCATACTCCTCGGCGATGGAGGCCAGCGTCTCGCCGGTCTGTATCGTGTGGGTGCGGACGCTGGGTGTAGGCGTGACAGTGGGTGTGGCGGTGACGGTGGACGTCGCAGTGGCTGGTCGGGTGGGCATGAGAATGGGAGTCGGTTGCGGCGTGCCGGTCGGCGTGAAGGCAGGCACCGGTGTGCGCGTGGGCGTGGGCAACGGCGCTGGTGATTCCAGGAGCGACACGATCAACGCCACAAAGACAGAGTATGTGATGAAAGCGAACGCTCCGACAAGAGTCCATTGCCAGCGGGCCATACGTTCTTCCCCTTTACCCGGCGAAGGTATTATGGGGCTATATCGGTTTTTGAGAGACGCTTTTCTCCAAGACCTATTTGCCACCGGACACTTTTGAAGAAAGCCGGTTTTTTTCTGGCTGGATGGACAAATTGTTGCTTCTGGAACTCTCCGGGATGCGAAAAGCCACGTTCTTTCAGCCAAAAACCGGATTTCTGAATCCCATCACAAAAACTATCCGGTAGAGAAAAAGACCTATGGATTTACCCGTCGGCTGCGATTTTGTGCCAGTCCTCGTCAGCCTTACGCGATTAGGGCTCGCTTCTCGACCAACCTTTTCCCTTTTGAAAGTGAATGCCCCTGGCGCGAAGAATCCGCCACACAGTATCGTGGCTGATGGTCTCCACCACGCCGGTTTCTATAAGGTAGCGCACCAAGCGGTGCAAAGACCACCGGCTGTAAGGTTGGCCCAGCGCGCGGGGCTCGGTGAGGGCGATTTCGACCATTTTCTGCGCCTGCTCCTCGATATAAGATCGCTTTCTGCCCGGCGAGGGCGCGTTGATCAGGCTGGAAATGCCCTGCTCGTTGTAGCGGTGAATCCACTTGCGCACGCTGGCCGGGTGCCGGCCAACCAGCGAAGCGATCTCTGTGCTGCTATAGCCCTGACTGGAGAGCAACACAATGTGAGCACGAGTGCCCAGAGTCTCTGGCTTGGACTCGGCAATGATTTTGTCCAGATGTGCGCGCTCTTCTTCGGAAATCGGTCGAACATAAAGCGTCATGGTATTTCTCCTTTATTCTACAGATTTTTGTGCACTGCGGCAGATATTCTGAAGCTCATAACAAGTATACCACACTTTTCAGACAAGTCCATCAATTTAGCGCAAATTTTCCGTAAATTTTCCGTAAAAACCGGAAATGCTTAGCCTCTTAGCCTACCGACTTCCCGGTTGTCGAGGGCTATACCGGTACGCTCAACGACATTTCCAGCGGCTCATCACAACGGACAACGTAAACCGGCGTGCCGCTCGCATGGAGAAGCGCTAGAGGCTTTTCCAAGGTGATAGGACAGCCGAACGACGAGGGGTCTATCAGCACAGCGATGCTGCGCAATCCTCGCCGGGACAGGTCGCGGCTGAGGAGCACCCATTTGTCATCAGGAGCAGGGGTGACAATGACGAGGGTCGTGCCCCGGCTCAGGCGGTCGGCTTCGATGGCAAGGACATGAGCCAGAGGGCCAGAGCCTTCGGCACGGAGCACCGCTAACGACTCCAGGATCTTGGTCAGTTGGCGCCCTCCCCGGTCGGCGGGCAACACTTCGCGGCGCTGGCCGTAGGCTACCAGACCAACGGCCCTATTCCGCCGGATAAAATGCTGTGCCAGCGACGCGGCAGCCGTCACGCCGTACTCTTCGGTAGTCGGCGCCAGCAAGAGCTTCCGCCGCCGAGGTTGAAAGAGCGCCGGCAGTTCAACGGTGGTTCCTCCCTCCTCAGTAGGCTGGCTCACCTGCACCCCGCGATGCATGTCTATAAAGATCCAGATGTCGGCTGTGGGATCAAGCTCGAACTCCTTGACGATGAGACGGTCTTTGCGGGCCGTGGAGGGCCAGTGGATGCGCGAGAAGCTGTCGCCGGGAGCGTAATCGCGGACGCCAGCGACGTTCGTTGTCACGTGATGCGTTCTACGACGGACGGCGTCGCCGCCGGCCAGGCGACCGATGGGAGGAGAAAAAGCCCGCAGGTCTACCGTTGCGGGGTAGACTACAATGGGTGACGTCTGATCCAGATAGCGAGTAATGTGGAACAAGCCAAAGAGATCGCCCGTTGAGAGAGTCATCGGCCCCAGGTGAAATAGTCCCCGCTCACGGCAGGTAGTTCGCACCGTCCAGCCGCGCCACCGACCAGGGCCTATGGCGTTCAACACCCGGCTGGCCCGATGGTGAGGCAAGTCAGAATGATCCCGCATCTCCAGCCACAGCTTGGGGAACCAACTCTGGTTGCGAAGGAAGAACTTTTCCTCGGCCGGCTTGCCTACCTGCGAGCGGCGCGCTCTCGTCTGGCGGCTTAGTTCCACCCAGCGGATGCTGACCCACGCCCAGAGAAACGAGAACACAATGATCGCGGCCAACAGATACGTGAGACTGTAGAAAACCTCACGCATCCGTTCGTTCTTGACGGTAATCAACGCCGCCACCAGGCCCGCGGCCCATAGCGCAAAGATAGTGCGATTCTGAATAGTAATGTGCCAGGCTCGACGCCTCTTTGATCCATTCGGAGGAGCCTGGGCAGTAGGGTAAGACCATCGCCTGGCGACGGCTGCTCGCCGTGTGCTCACATTGTACCTGCCTTTCGTTTCTGGCGCAGCAGATTGCCCACCACATCGCACAGGAATATCCCCGCTGCGCGCGGGATGTTCAGCTTGAGCAGGCCGACCGGCACTTCCAATTCCCGCTTGTCACAAACAGTGGAGGTGTTGGCCGTGTCCACCTGGGGCTTGATGGCCTGCAGCAGCTTGGCCCGCCGTGCTTTGTCTTCGATGGCCATGATCTCGTCTACCTGCCGACTGAGGCGGATGGCTTTTTTGATGCGCGCCTCTGTGGCGTCGGCCTGCGCCTGGGAGATCAAGCCATAGCGGGCTTTCATCCGGTTGAAGCGCAGAGCGGCCTGATACGTCGCCGTCACGATCTCGTCACGGCTCATCCACTTTGTCTCGTAGTTGAGCACGTATTTCCAACTGGGCTGCACCAATGCCTGGCGGTGTTCCTCCAGGGTACGGTGAATCAGCCGGTAGCCATAAGCTTCCGGGTTCATAAAGACTTTGCTGCCCGGATCCAGGAACGGCGCCATGGGGGAGATGAACGGGATCACACGCGGGTTGTCCGTGCCGGTGTTGAACTTTTCCATGATGTATTCGCAATAATCCACCGTGCCCATCACCGAGTCATAAGTCTGTTTGGGCAGGCCAATCATGAAAAACAGGTCAAACCGCTGGCAGCCGACGGCCAGCGCGTCCTCGATGGTGCGTTCCAGCGCGGCGTTCGAGTAATGGCGACCAAAGGCGGCCCTCACCTCCTCGCTGGCCGACTCCGGCGAAATCTCCAGGGTGAACCTGGGTGCTGCCTCGGCCATCTTTTCCAAGAACTCGCGCGAGGCCGGGCCGAATATCTCGAACATGAGTTGGTCGTTGACCCCTTTGGCCAATTCCAGAAACTTGAAGGCATAGTCCATACCGGCCTGACGGATATCGCCCAGTACAAAGATCGGCCCCCGGTTCCACCGGGCGATGCTGCGAATATCGTGGGCCAGTGCCTCCGGGGAGCGGAAGGCCACTCCCTGCCGCCCGTACACGTTCCGCATCGTCGTAGCCGATCCGCCACAGGTGTTGCAATCGTGGATGCAGCCCCGGCAGGTGAGAGCGGCCGTCACCGGGTAGCGCAGCCAGTCCTCAAATGGGATAAAACCGGCCATGTCCCGGTAGCGAACCACCGCCTTGACCACGTAGCTGTAATCAAGCAGCACGTGATCCAGGTCAGGCGGGCTGTAGGTGGTGAGGTTGACGTGGATGTTCCCGTCCTCATCCTGCCAAGTGAGGTTGGGGATGTCGGCCAGCGCCGGGCCCTCACCGTTGGCCAAGGCGAGGTGCTGCATCAGCAAGTACAGTGGCTCCTCAGTAGAGTCGCCCCACAGCACAAAATCAACCTCTGGCCGGACCACCAAATCCTCATGGTAGAAGCTCGACGAGAAACCGCCAAAGATGACCGGCGTGTCCGGGTGGTGTTTCTTCACCAGCTTGGCTACTTCGATGGCCCCGTGGGCGTGGGGCATCCAGTGCAAGTCAATGCCAAAGGCCACGGGTTTTTGCTGGCGGATGGCCTTCTCGGCATCGAAGCGGTGGCTTCTGAGCATCCGCACGGCCAGGTTAATAATTCTTACCCGAAAACCACGCCGTTCCAGATACTCGGCCATGGTGGTATAGCCGATGGGATACATCTCAAACACCGGTGTCGAAGGCACCAAATCGCTCACCGGCCCATACAATATAGACTCCTTACGAAAGTCGTAAACGCTAGGCGCGTGCAACAGAACGAGGTCAGCTTTGGGCATCTACGGATCTCCTTCGACCACACATCGTGCACCGAGAATTGAGCATTGCCTACCTTTTTCTTTCCACTTTGACGCGGGCGCCGGGCACGGGCACCGACTGGGTGATCTCTCCCACCACTGCTTTGGGCCTCACGTCCTTGATGCGAGCCGATGGGCTGACGATGAGCCGGTGGGCCAGCGTGGCCTCAGCCAGAGCTTTGATATCGTCCGGGATGACGTAATCGCGGTCCTGCAAGGCCGCCAGGGCGCGGCTAGTTTTGTAGAGCGCCAGACTGCCCCGGGGGCTGGCTCCCAGATAAACGTCCGGGTGTTGGCGAGTGGCTGTCACCAGAGCGACGATGTATTCCTTGATGAGCGGATCTATAAAGACCTCTTTAACGGCGTTCTGGGCCTCCAACAGCTCTTCGACAGAGATCGCTTGAGAGATGCTCTCAATAGGATGCGTATATTGCTGCGAGTCCAGGATAGAGACTTCGTCTTCACGCGAGGGGTAGCCCAGGCTGATGCGCAGCATAAAGCGGTCGAGTTGCGCTTCCGGCAGAGGGAAGGTGCCCTCATATTCGATGGGGTTCTGGGTGGCCATGACCAGGAACGGCTCTTCCATAGGATAAGTCACGCCGTCCACCGTCACCTGCCGCTCTTCCATCGCCTCCAGCAGAGCCGACTGCGTCTTGGGCGTCGCCCGGTTGATCTCGTCGGTGAGGACGATCTGGGACATGACTGGCCCAGGGCGGAACTCGAACTCTTGTGTCTTTTGGTTAAACACCGACACACCAGTCACGTCCGAGGGCAACATGTCGGGCGTGAACTGGATGCGGCGAAAGGTGCAGCCGATAGATCGGGCAATGGACCGGGCCAGCATCGTCTTGCCCACTCCGGGCACGTCCTCAATGAGCAGGTGGCCTTGACAAAAAAGAGCCAACATCGTCTGCTGCACTGCTTCACGCTTGCCGATGATCACTTTTTCCACATTGGCGATGACCTTTTCGGCTATCGCTTGTGCCTTTTCCATGCTGACTGATTCCTCCTATTCTCTAACAGCCCATAATGGTGCAACCTAACCATTGGGTAGTCCCCCTGATGGGTGTTGACGGCCTTTTGGCACACTTTAACCCACCTCTTCCGAGTTTGATGGAGGGGAGCAGAGCGAGGGAGGGGAGAGAGTTAATGGCGATGTCTCTCTGCATCACCAACACGGGTAGCTACCAGCCGTCACAGACAATTATTATACCAGATTTCGCCAAAAGAGGCTAACCATTGGGTAGTCCCCCTGATGGGTGTTGACGGCCTTTTGGCACACTTTAA
>CAYNKW010000197.1:0-1771 GCA_964397845.1 uncultured Anaerolineae bacterium | reverse complement strand
CTAACCATTGGGTAGTCCCCCTGATGGGTGTTGACGGCCTTTTGGCACACTTTAACCCACCTCTTCCGAGTTTGATGGAGGGGAGCAGAGCGAGGGAGGGGAGAGAGTTAATGGCGATGTCTCTCTGCATCACCAACACGGGTAGCTACCCGCCGTCACAGACAATTATTATACCAGATTTCGCCAAAAGAGGCTAGTCTTGGTACAGCTTGTGTTTCCGCGGCGTTTCTGATATACTTGAAACGCTTTTGCGCCTTCCCATACAACTCTGAGGGTGGGCTTCAATTTGTATGCGGTAGGTAGTAACCTGGCCTATGAGAACGGTGATCCTGAGCCGGTTCATGAGGCAGCGACAGCCGAACCGGCTTTGCCGGTCGCTCAGCTATTTTTATGGAATAGTCTAAACTTCTCAATTCTGTCTATGGGAAGCCAAGCCCGCGTTCTGATCAGAACGCGGGCTCTTACAGTGCCAGGTATGGCAGCTATCTACCGGTGCAGGTTCTGCGCGGCGAGGAAGGAGAGACCGCGTTCCGTCAGCGCCCAGGCCGTACGATTTAGCGCATCGTGCTTGTCCAAGTAGTTCCGCTCCAGGTGAGGCATGTCGCCCGCTTCCAGGATCTCTGCCTTGTCGCGAAAGTAGTCCAGGATGTCGGAGGGGTGCTCGCGCGTCTCGTCTATCTCTGGGCCGGCGCCCTCGTGCTTGGCCGAGACGTTGGCCACGTGATCGGCCAGTTCTACCAGCTCAGCGGTGCGGTCGTAGGGCTGGCGGACGATGCTCTTGTAGGTCTCGACGATATGGTGTTCAAAGCGGACGATGTCTTCCAGGTCAAGCGCCTTCCGCACCTGGGCAGTGATCTCGATCGTCTCGTTGTTGACCGAGTTGCTCCAGTTGAAGCCGATGAGGGAAGTGGAGCCGTCCTTGCGGCCAAAGAGCTTGGCCCCAATGAGTGTCCACAGCGCAGCGTAGGGATTGTCGTTGCCCATGTAGACCGAGATTTTGAACTCGTTGTCCACGCCCAGTTTGTGGAGAAAGTAACTTAACAGCACGGTGCCAGGGTTGACATTGAGCACCTGCTTGATGCCATAAGTGGTGTAATAGTACAGGAACTCGTCGAGCCACTTCAGAGCATAATCGTTGGGCTGGCCCACGCCGCCAAAGTAGCCGGTGATCGTCTCTGGTCCGCCCAGGTGGATGTTGGAGCCGTCGGTGCCTTTGGTGTCCATTGTCTCCACATAACTGGCGCCGACAACCTGCATGGCCGCCGCCACGGCCAGAATGTCGCCGTTGTCCGCCTCCTGCTCTTTCATTCTGCGGACGCGGATGTAGCGGCCTGGCATAAGTTCCCCTCGTTCAATGGCCTGCCTGGCCTCCATGATGAGAAAGGGAAAGTATTGCAGGGCACTGATCTCCAGCGTAACGGCAAAGTCGTCTTTGAAAGCCAGCGTATCGGCCCTGTCGCCCAGCACCTTGCGGCGATAATCGGCCACGCTAATAAAAGCTACCTTGTCCCGCTGCTCAATGAGCCATTCGATGTCCTTGAGGTAAGGTGAGCCGGTCTCCTTGAGCCGGGCCATCAGGTCGGGCAAGCTGCGCGCCTCAATCGCTTTGCGGTTGATCTCCTCGACGGTGCCATATTTTGCCACCACCTCCAGGAAATCGTTGATGACCTGGGTGTTCGGGTCCAGCAAGAGGGCGTTGATCTCGTCGAGTTGGGCGGCTGAGATCTTTAGTTTCTCTCGAAGGTCTTTCATTTGTGCCTCCTTGGATTAT
>CAYNKW010000196.1:0-7833 GCA_964397845.1 uncultured Anaerolineae bacterium | reverse complement strand
AAGGAGGCAAGGCTATGAGGCGAGTGATGAATTTTGCACTGGGATTGTTCTTCGGCGCGACGGTGGGCGTGGCGTTGGTGTTGCTATTTGCGCCGCAATCGGGCGGCGAGTTGCAGCAAACAGTCCGCCGGCGGCTGCAGTCCATCCTGGAGGAGGCACGCCGGGCGGGTGCCGCCCGACGGGTAGAGTTAGCGACGCGATTCCCCATCATCCAGCAAGCGCCAGCGGGGGTAGAATAATACGATTGGGGTTACCGCCGCGCTTCTAGCATCAATTGCTCAAACAAGTCGTTAACCAGGGCCACTTCGCCATCAAAAACAGCAGCGCGATCTCGATGGGCCTGAGCCAGCAATTGTAGGCTTTGGCTCAGGTCCTCCCCGGGCATTCTCATCTCTCTAGCCACGGCCAGGCCACCCAGGATCAAGGGCAGGTATAGAAATTCCGGCGGCAACGTGCCCTGTCCCCGGCAGACCGCGTTAGACAGCAGGTCTATGACCCCCTGTTGCTCCTCGTTACTCCACACCTCGCGGCCCATGGCCCGGTCCATCAATCCGAAACTCATGGCCGTACTCAACCGCAGGAGATGCTCGTAGCCTACCTGGGTCACGATCCAAAGCGGGTCGCCGGTGGGTAAATCATTGCGCATGGCTTCCATCCATACGGGCACCAGTAGAGCGTCGTACGAGTCCCCTTTGTTGAGAAACGTCGTGGCCGTATAAGCGAGGATTCTGGCCAGGAAGAGGGCTTCGCCTATGCGCAACGGCAAGCCGGCGTCTTTGAACAGCGATTGACTTTCCTGCCATAACGCTGTGTAAAGGGCGTCGGCAGGCAGTTTGGGTAGAATGCGGATGCGCCGATCCGACACCTCGCGCTGGGCCATTTGCTGGCGTCCCAACTCCTCTGTCGTCCACAGGGACTCAAAATCAGGAGAGAGGTCTGCTTCTGACGTCGCCGGCTCTCCTGCCACTTGCAGGTGGAGGATGTGGCGCGTCTCTGTTTTGGCCACGTAACCCACGCCGACGGTCGGTGCTATCCCCAGACCTACCGGATCGCGGATCAGTGACTTGCCCAATCTTCCCTGGCTGCGGTTCGAGCGGACGCGTCCGCCTGGGCCGCTGGCTGTGGCCTTGAAAGTCACTTTGATGTCATATTTACCGCCTGGCGTATCGGGCGCGCACGTCAAAGGGACGCGCAGCAAGCCTACCTCGCCAGCAGCAATGTTGATGTGAAGCTCTGGCTGGGTCATTTCGAACTTGACGGGTCGCCCCAACCGGCTAGTGCGAACCGGCAACGCTGCTTGAAGGACAGCCTCCAGCGGCACATCCAGAGCTGACTGCACCAGGAAAAGAAGCTCTGCCAGTCCACCCGGCGCAATAGAGGCTGGCTCCAGGGAGCAGATGTAGTGCAGCCCTCCGGCATCGAACCGCTGCCGGGCATCTATGTAGTCACCCATAATATCGGGATACTCGATTGCCATACTCCTCTCTCCTGTTGTGACCTGGCTGTGCCTCGCTCAGGGTGCGGCGGGAGGCGCAGACGCTTCTGGCGTGGGTGTGTCAGTCGGCGTGCCAGTCGGTGTGGGTGTGGGTGTAGCCGTCGGGGTGTCGGTCGGCATCGGCGTTAGTGTGTTGGTTGGTGTGGATGTGGCCGTCGGGGTGTCGGTCGGCGTCGGCGTGGGCGTGGGCGTCCCAGTTAGCGTAGACGTTGGCGTTGTCGTAGGAGTCCCTGTCGGCGTGGGGGTCGGCGTCGGCAGCGGTGAGATTTCGCTGGTGCTGGTAGGCGTCGGCGTGGGCGTTGGTGTTGCCGTGGGGGTATGCGTTGGCGTGCCCGTATCGGTGGGTGTTGGAGTGAACGTCGGCGTCCGAGTGGGCGGCAGCGGCGGCAGCCATAGCTTTTGCCCCGCAACGATGATGTTACTGGTTAGACAATTGGCGTGCTTGATCGCCAGCACGGTGGTGCGATGGCGCCGTGCCAGAGAGTAGAGAGTATCTCCCTTATAGACAGGGTATTGGCGCCAACCGGACGGCGGCCCGCAGGGTGTGGGTCTCACGGTGTTGGTTGGCGTCACGTTGGGAGGCGGCACCCAGATGACCTGGCCGGGCAGAACTGTCTGGCTGGCCAGGCAATTGGCTTGCACCAGACGGTAGACATAAATGCCGTGGCGCAGGGCCAGGCTCTGCAAGGTATCACCTTCTTGCACGGTATAAGGCTGCCAGTCGGCTGGAGGGATGCACGGTTCGGTCGGCGTCGCCGTGGGCCGGGGTGTCGGCGTGACGGTGGGGGAGGGCGGCGCCGGCGGTGCGGTGGAAGTGGGCGTCGGGCTGACCGCAGGGGTGTGGGTGGCCGTGTATGCGACCACGGCAGTCGGTGCCGGTGGCCGGTCGAGGTAAGTGAGTGTAGTGGCAGCCAGCACCGTGACGACCACGACCAGTACTATCAAGACCGTCCCGAAAGCGCGGCGGGGGGCGCTGGTTCGCTTGGCCTGAGATCCGTTGGCGTTGGACATGGGCTGCATTCCTGTTACCCCTCCAGCGATGGCAACAACTCATTCCCCGATGACACTTCTTTTTTTATTGGGCAGCAGCGACAGGGAGAGCAAAGGCAAAGGTGCTGCCCCGACCCCTCTCACTCTCTACCCAGACTTGTCCGTTGTGCGCTTCGACCAGGGCTTTAACGATGGAGAGGCCCACGCCGGTCTCACCCAGCCCGGCGATCAGGGCCTGCTCGGCTCGATAGAAGCGGTCAAAAACGCGGGGCTGATCCTCCGGCGCGATTCCACCACCCGAATCGGTCACAGAGATCACCAGGCGTGCCACGTCATGGGCCTGACCACCCTCGGTCACATAGCTGGCCCTAATGCCGATCTCACCACCGGCAGGCGACGCTTTGCAAGCGTTACTGATCAAATTGCCCATGATCTGCTGAAAGGCGATGGGATCCACTTCGATGGTTCCCATGTCTTTCTCCAGGCCCAGATGCAGAGAGACGTTTTTTTCTTCCAATTGGGCCCGGGCGCCAACAATAGCTTCCTGGATGGCTGTCCCCACGTCAACTAGTTCCGACTCCAGGTGAAGCTCCCCGCTGTCAATAGCGGTCACGCCAACGAGGTCATTGAGCATACTCCCCATGCGTTCGATGTTGGCTTTGATGCGTTGCAGGAACTTGCGTTGCATCTCGCCGATGATGCCCACCGATTCACCCAGCAGCAGGTCGGTGTAACCGGTAATGGAAGTCATGGGCGTGCGAAGCTCTTGCGCCAATGCGCCCAGGAACTTGTCCCTGGCTTGCTTGTCTACGGCTCCTGTACGCTCGCCCAGCACGGCCATGACGGCTGAGAGTTTTCCATGCTCATCGCACAGGACGCATAGTTCCGCCGTCAGCGGGTTGCCCCTCCCGTCAATGGTGAGGGAGACGTCAGACCTTGCCTCAGAAACGGCCGTCTGGCTGTCGAGAAGCCGTTCGATCCCTTCACGCCAGCGAACGTCGTCGCAGATTTCACCGATGGGCTTGCCCGACAATTGCTCTATCGGCTGCGCCAAGAGTCGCTCAGCGGCGGCGTTGACCACATCCACCCGCCCGTTTTCGTCGGCGATCACGAGCCCCATAGAGAGTACATTGAGCACCGCATCGGCCAGGGAGGTGCGGCTACGCTGCTGGCGCAGCCTGAGGGCCATCTGAGAGATTTGGTCGCTGGCTTGGGCAACCTGGGTTTCCAATGCCGCACGGGTGCTCGAAGCCTGAGCGGTCTGCTCCTGCAAGGACTGAATTTCCTGGCGAGCGTGGTTTACTTCCGCTTCGAGTTGGACGCGTTCCTCTTCGACCTTTTGGAATTGTTTCGCCAGGCTCTCTGCGTTCTGCTGCTCCCGCTTGATGTAAGCTGTCGTCTCGTCCAGACGGCGGGCAAAGACCGTCGCGTCTTCCTGACTCTGCTGGAGTTGTGCCTTTAGTGCGGCCTGAATGCGACGATGCTCTTCCCGACGTTCCTGGAGTTCCGCTTTCAAAGTTTCTCGTTCAGCCACGCTGACCTGGTAGTAGCGCGCATTTTCGATGGCCACAGCCACCTGGCGGCTCAGAGCCTGGCACAGCTTCTTCTGGCTGCTGGTGAACCGCTGCTGGGAGGCATCGTTGCCCAGCAGCAACGCTCCAATGACTTTGCTGTCGTACAGTAGCGGCTGGATCAGCAGCGGACCAACGCCGATGCTGCCCATGAGGACGTATAGCTTTCTGACCCGGCTGTTATCAGCCGTTGCATCTATCGTTACTTGCTTCTTGCGTTTGACGGCATGCTCCAGCGCCGGATGCTCTGCCAGGCTGAACTTGACGACGTTGGTGGTACCCTGGCTGTGCGGGCTGTAAGCGGCTGCCAAACTGGCTTTGCTCTGCCCCACGTCCACCGGGAAGACCAACGAGCAGATGTCCACCTTGAGGAGGCGCACTACTTCTCGCACCGCGCGGGCCAGAACCTGTTCCATGTCCAGTGAGGCCACCGTCCGCTGGCTGCTTTCGAGCAGGTAGATCAGCCCGGCAATCTGGCTCAGAGAGTCCTGGCTGACTTCCTCTAACTCGTAGGCTCGCAAGCTTAGATCGCCTATCACGCGGCGATACATTGCCACGGCCAGCAGGGGGAAGGCGATCAATTGGGCCAGACGTTCCCATCCAGCCACGTGGACTTTGACGTCTGGCGTCAGCAATTGCAGGGCGTGGCCAGCGGCCAGGAGCAGCAACACGGACAGCAGCAGGCCCCGCTCCCGGCCTCCACGCCAAACCAGGCTTACCATGGCCAGTCCCAACAGGGCCAGTTGCGCCACTATCCAGGTGGCCTCCTGCAGGCTACCGTTGTAAAATCGTGACGGGTCGGCGGCCAGGTTGCTCTGCCAGGCGGGGAGAAACAGGGAAAAAACAATGGCTGTGCCCAGGAGGCCAAAACCAGGGAAGAACCACGACAGGTCCCGGTAGCGTCCCCACGGCAGCAAGGCCCAAACCAATAACAGGGTGACTGCCGTGTCCAGCGCCCGCTCCAGGGGGGGAGTCACCCTCACGGCGGAATGTATTTCCGAAAAACCGGGCAGCGCCACGGCGACCAGAACCAGCCGGGCCAGGAGCATCCCCGCCGCAGCCACGGCAAAGATGCCAGGGATTTCCTCTGGCCCTCCGGCGCGACGACGCTGCCAGGCCCCCACGGCTATGCCTAGAATTGCTTCCAGGGAAAAGAGGATCAGGAGATGATAGACCAGCCCGCCGGGAGGTTCCAAGAGCAATTTTATTGTCTCGTGTACAACAGTCATCGTTCTCCTGTCACCATGCTTATCGACAAGTCGCGTAAATAATTGACGATAACATTATACCACTTTTGAGGACTTAGTGCAATAAACCAATGGCCTTATTATTGACCACGACAGAGATTCCACTTGGGATACAGTTTCGCAATGCAGCAAAGATCCGTGGGGTATTTCCCACATCCTCTGGGTTTATCCGTTCTACCCTTTGAACGGACAAGTAGGAAATATCCGATCTGCGTCTATCAGGTGCCCGGCTGGTAGATCTGGCGATAGAGGGCATGATATTGGTAAATTAACTTGACGTAATGAAGTGTCTGCGAGTAGCCAATCGTTTCCACAAAGAGGTCTGGGTCGTCGCCGGAGGCGTCCAGCCACCGGCTGGGTGCGGTGATGCCGCTGTTGTAAGCGGCCAGGGCAGCAAAGACGTCTCCCTGAAAGGTGTTGAGTCCCTGGACCAGGAACCACGTCCCAAAATGAACGTTGAGATGGGGCCGTGTCAGGTGCTCCGGGGCAAAGTCTTTCCATCCCAGGCGAAGGGCGATCCACTCGCCGGTGGCGGGAATGATCTGCATCAGGCCGATGGCCTCAGCGTAGGAGCGGACACCGGGCTGAAACAGGCTCTCCTGCCGGATCAGGGCGAAAACCAGCAGCGGGTCGAGGCCATTGGCCGCTGCCTCGGCCAGCACCAGGTCGTCAAAGTAGATCGGGTAGACCAGGCGTTGGAGGAAGCGGGGCGCTTTGCTGATGGCATGCACAGGGGAAAGTTGCACCACCCGGAGCGCACAGCAGATGGATGTCTGGTAGATACCTAGTTTGCGGCTCGCCAGCGCCAAGACGTACATGGTCAGCGGCTCGTCTCGCTGGGCCATTCGCATGGTCTCAAGCTCGTCCAGCGCCTCTGAGCAAAGTTCTACCGACAAATACTCCACAGCCCGCTGGTAGCGAGGGTCCTGGGCCAGGGCTTCTGCCAGCGTACTGAGGTCGCCTACCTTTCCCCCTGGGCCGGCCCAATCCAACAACCAGGCTTCGGCCTCGGCCCGTGCAGTAGCTTCGTCAAAGTCCAGCAGGAGGTTCGGTCGAGCAGGAGGCCAGCTTCCGACAAACGAGTCTGAACTCGCTCCAGTCTTCAAAGCCTCCTGGCGATGGCTGGCGCGAAGGGCATAGTAATCGGGTAGAAAAGAGGCCGATTCTGCCGCCAATGCCAGCCACTTGCCCGTCTGCACATCGTCGTTCAGAGCGATGTATGCTTTGCCCAACCAGTACCGCGTGGCAGAAAGTCGATCCGAATCGGGATAGTCTGTGACGAGCTTCTGCCAGTCCCTGGTGGCTGCCTGGTAGTCCGCCAGGCGGAAATGGCTCAGGCCCGCGCAGAACAGTGCCTCGGCGGCGCGATTGCTGGCCGGGTAGTTCTGCTGCAGGCGGCGGTAGACCGTCGCTGCCTCAGCCCAGGCCGCCGAGCCCTCGTGCAGTTGAGCCGTTCGCCACATGGCATTGGCGGCCAATTCGTGATCGGGGTGCGTTTCGGTGAACGCCTGCAGCGTCTCTACCGCTTTGCCGGTGTGACCTTGCGCGGCCAACGAACGAGCTTTCTCCAGCCAGGCGTCGGCGGCCACAGAGCTGTCAGGGTAGGCAACGATGAGGGTGTCGTACTCTGTTATGGCCAGACGGTAGCTGCCGGAGAGGTGATAAGCCCGCCCGATGTAGTAACGGGCTTCGTCACGGCGTTCGGTGGCGTCCGATTCCAGGTAGCGGTAGAAAGCCTGCACTGCCACGCCGTAGACGCCAGCGTCAAAGTCCACCATACCTCGCTGGAACTCGTCCACCTCGACGCCAGCGTTGACCAGTTCCACCAGCGACAGGTAGGCATGGTGAGACTTGGGGTAAAGATCTACAGCCCTGCCCCAGTGGAGGTAAGCAGCGTCGGCGTCGGCGGCCAGGAGGTAGGCGTGCCCCAGCAGATACTCCATCTGAGCGCGGTAGGCATCCGATTGGGCTACCTCGAGGATCCTTTCGTACTGGGCAATGGCCAGGGCATAGTCCTCGTTGCGGAGATGGAGATCGGCGACTTTTTCCCGCAGGGCGAGGGCCTGGTCGAGATAAGGCACGCTCTCCAGCGCCGCCCGGTAGCTTTCCAGCGCCTGCTCGTCGTCTTTGAGTTGCACGTAGGCATCGCCGATTCGCTCGTGGACGGTGCTGGCGATGACATCTCGCTCGGCCAGGTAGGTCTGGTAGCCTTCAATCGCGGCCTCCCATTCCCCCAGGGCGGCGTGCGCTTCGGCCAGTTGAAAGTGTGCTGCCGGCCGGTGCGGATCGTCGGGATAGGCGTCCAGAAAGTCCTGGAAAGCGGCTGCTGCGGACGACGGGTCGCCGTCGAGCCAATAACATTGTCCCAAGCGGTAGCGCGCTTCCGCTGCCTCGTCGGGTTCTGTCCCCGGATCGGCCAGCAGAGCCTGGAACTGTTCGCCAGCGGCCGTATAGTTGCCCTGCTCACGGAGGGTATGGCCCAACCGCAAGCGTGCGTCGGGTAGAGGGGTGGGGGTGGGTGTGGGGGTGG
>CAYNKW010000195.1:2124-7915 GCA_964397845.1 uncultured Anaerolineae bacterium | reverse complement strand
ATAGAATAAGCCCAGCCGGCCTGTAAGCCGGATTCTGTCCCCTCGGGCGAGGGTGGCGGTCATCTATCTGGGGCGACGGTTACCCGCCGCCTCGTGCGGCCTACCCGGAGGTCGAGGGAGACGAACCGCCTCCCGGCGCTTGTGCAGCGCCTTCCCCCCTGCTTGGCCTTGCTCCCGGTGGGGTTTGCCTGGCCGAGCCTGTCACCAGGCCCGCCGGTGGTCTCTTACACCGCCTTTTCACCCTTACCGGCCCAGAGCGAGGTCCGGGACCGGCGGTATGTTTCTGTGGCACTTTCCGTCGGGTCGCCCCGCCTGGCCGTTAGCCAGCACCGTGCCCTGTGGAGTCCGGACTTTCCTCGAACGTCTCGTGGACGCCCGCGACCGCCCGGCCGGCTGGGCTCGATTCAACTATAGCACAGAGACCCTCTCCTGTCAAGAGACCAAAAGGGCAATAAATTGGTCTCTGTAAGCTCATTATGGCGCCCAGGAGAGCCGGCCATGGAGCCAATCGGGGTGCTCTACCGCCACGTCCAGCACCTTGCTCAACGTTTTTCCGTCACGGCTCATGACATAGACAGCCCACGTCCCTTCGCGGTTGGAGAGGAAGGCGATGTACTGGTTATCGGGCGACCAGGTAGGCAGCCCGTCGTCGGCTTTGTTGTTTGTCATCCGCACCACTTTGCCCCACGGAAAATCCAACAAATAGATCTCCCAGTTGCCGTCGTGATCCGACATGTAGGCCACTTGCGTGCCATCGGGGGCCCAGGAAAGGCCGATATCTCGCTCGTCCACGGTGAGCTTGATGACGTCACTGCCGCCCAGATCGCGAAAGTGGATGCCGCACAAGTGGTCGCCGTCGTCATTTTCGTCCTGGGGGTCGTCACAAGTGTTGTAGGCCAGCCAGTCGTTCGGCCCCCAGGCAGGGAACTGACCCAACACCAACTCTTCCGGTGAGCCATTGCCGGTGGCGATGGCATAGATCTTCCAGACTTCGGCCTCGTCCTGCGCCGCAAAAGCGATACGTGTGCCGTCCGGGGACCAGGTAGGTTGTTGCGCGGTGGGCGGCACGTCCAGCGTCAGCGCGTTGGAGCCGTCGGCATTGACTACACCCAGGCCAGGGGACTGGCCCAGGGTGCGGAAGGCCAGCCGGGAGCCATCGCGGCGGAAAGCGGGCTGCGAAGCACTGTCCCGAATCTTGGTCCAATGCGCCGCGCCGGCATGGGCAACGTACAGGTCGTATGCGCTGGCGGTCGAATTGTAGACGCTCAACGCAAGTTTGCCAAAGGGGAGATCGGAGGCCGGCAGCGTGGCACTGACGACCCGCGTCGGCTTGGTCGGCTTGACGGTGGGTGTGGGCAGTGGGGTGGGTGTGGCCGTGACGCAACGGGTATGCGCGTTGACCCGCTTCTGCTCTGTGCTCTGCTGCGGAATGATGTCAATCGCTGCAGCAAATTGCTCTCGTGCCAGGCACCATTGACTATCGTCCGCCAGGTTGTCGCCGTAGCTGACGTAAGCGTCGTGAAGGCGCTGCTCGGTATCCTTGTACTCGGGGTCAAGCGTGTAGAGTTCGACAAAAGTGGCGATGGCGCGCTGCCAGTCTGCCTCCCAGTAACTCTGCCCCGTCTGGTAGAGGGCCGCCATGCGCCGTTGCGCCTGGAGATTGGTGTCACCGGGATGCATCTCCAGGGCACGGTCAAAGTAACGCAGGGCTTCTTCCAGCGAATCCTCGTTGACCAGTTGCATCGCCCGGTTGCCCAGAGCCTGAAAGATCATGTCCTGAACCGTCCCTCGCTCATACGAGTCATCGAGTTGACACAACTGTTCCAGTTCGTGGATCGCTTCATCCCACCGACCCTGGGCGAAAAGGGTCACAGCCTGGTTGTAGAGGGTCTCTTTGGCTGTCTCTTGCGCCTCTGAGGTGGGCGTGGGCAGGGTTTGGCACTGCGCCTCGGCTTTGTACAGCCTGTCGTAAGCCTCCGTGTGATCCGGCGCCAGCCGGATGGTGAACGTGAACTCGGCGATGGCTAGCTCACACTCACCCGCCTGCAGATGAGCCAGCCCTTTCTGATAGTGCTCTTCAGCTTGCTGGCGGGTGCGACGGTCACGGTCTTGCACGCCATGATACATGGCCACCAACGTAACGCCGGCAGCGCCCAGCAACAGAAAGAGCAACACGAAAGCGGTGCCGATAAGCCGGGTCATAGTCCGCCGCAGCCCGCCGCCCCGCCTGGGACGCGGAGGTGGCGGCACCTCACTCTCTTGCAAACGGAAGCCGCAATAAGGGCAGAACGGCATCCCCTCTTCGATTTTGGAACCACAATGATCGCAAAACGCTGTGTTGTTTCCCGCCATCATCCTATCCATTGCCCTTACTCACCCTGCCGTGCCAGGGTGCACTCGTTCGACTCAATCTTTGACGCTATAGTCCAGCAGCACCTGGCCCTCATGGTCGGCCAACTGCAACCTCAATCTTGCGCCAGCGGCCAGGCCCTCCGGCAACCTGACCCGTTGGCGCAGTGGACCGTCGGGTGACAGGGCAATGGCCTGCTCCCAGATGACCTGGGCGTTTTCCTCCTCGCCAACCAGCAGCCTGATCCAGCCCTGAACCGGCGTCGAGACGCTGAGGCCAAGATCCACCTGGCTCTCCAGGCGCTCCAGGTGAAGCGCGATTACCTTATTGGCATAGGTCAGACCACCGATGCCAGCGAAAGGATGCCATGTCTCCTCCCAGGTTATTTCCCCGCCCGCTGGCAGCAGCACATCATCTTTAGGCCAGAAAGAGCCATTCGGCCCACCCCAGAGCTCAAAGTACTGAGAACCGTCATCGGTGTAATGGCCACGGTCGCTAAAATCGGAGCCAAAGGCAAAGAGCTTGACACCAGGAGTCACCTGAGAGGGGAACACCCGCGCCACACCCAGGCCGGTGGCATGGTTGTACGCACCCACAAAGTTCTGCCCTGGCTGTTGGACAAACACACCCAGCCACTGACGCCAGTTGGCATAGCGAGACAGATCGTGTCCGCCGTGCATGGGCCAGTTTACCTCCTCCATCGCAGTCAGGGCCGCGTCTCCAGTGGAATGAACCGCCATTGGCCCCTCCGGCAGCACAAACTCGGTCTCTGGCGCGATGGTGTGGCTGCCCAGGGTGAGCATGGCGTTGAGCCAGAGTTGCACCCTCACCTCTTCTGCCAGAGGGTTCACCAGCCTAGGTTGCACGATAAAGGCTGCCTGACGGGATGGCAGGGTTACTTTCACCTCGAACTGCAGGCGGTCGTCGGCCCTGGAATCCCAAAGGGTGACGGTGACGCCCTGGGAGGTGACCCGAGCCGCATAATTCCAGGGGACACCAAATTCGTAGCCATGTTCGTGAACCGGCAAGGCCCACTCCATGCCTCCCACCGCCAGCCACCAATTGTGTTCGGCAGGCGTCAGAGCCCCCCAGCGGGAGGGCTTGATCACGGGATTTTGATAGAAAAGGTTCTGCCTGGTCGGTTTGTAAATACAGCGATAAAGGCGCCCGCCCAACTCTGGCAGGAAGGTCAACTGCAAGTATTCGTTCTCGACGACCAGCGCGCGGTAGGTTTGGGGCGCCGGCGTGGGATGGGTCGCCTCGTAGGCCGCGCGATCCAGCCGCCACAGCGAAACACCGTAGCGTATGTCTGTCTCCTGCCACAAGTAATCGGTGTAAGGATAGGTGTCAATGGACAGGGTCGTCTCGTAGTAGGCGTTGGCCGCCCGAACTGGCGTCGGCGTGGCTGTGAGCGTGCTCTCGGGCAACGGTGGTTCGACAGGGCTCACCACAGGCGTAGGCGTGGCCGTGGGCAATGGGGTAGCCGTGGGCAAAGGTGAAGGAGAAGGCGAGGGCGAGGGCGTGGCTGTAGGAGAGGGCAGCGGCGTGGCAGTGGCAGTAGGCAGAGGCGCTGCTGCGACCGTCAGAGGCTGCTCCAGCGTCACGACGTTGCCGGTCACGTCGTAGGCACGGCTCATGACAACATGCTGTCCTACCGCGTCAGGTGAGAGATACCAGTGATAAACCGCTGTTGCGCCTACCTCTTCCAGGACGCGCTGACCGTCAATCCACAACTCTATCCGGGCCACGACAACATTGTCGTAAGCGGTGGCATAGATGACCAGATGCTGACCGGCATGAGGCCCTTTGGGAAGCAATTGGATGGCAACTGTGGGCGGCTTCACGTCTACCAGGCAACCATCCACCGTCACCCGCCCCCCGGCGGACAAAACAAGGATCTCCTCCAATGCCTGATAGCCGTTCTTTTCGACGCGAATGGTATGTTGGCCCGGCGAGAGGGAAAGCGTCAGGGGAGTAGTGCCACAGGGTTGACCATCCACCAACACGGCCGCGCCCGGAGGTTTGACATCCACCAGGAGAGTGGACGGTTCGGCGGGGCCGGCGGCGATGGCAGTCGCTGTCGGCCTCACGGGGGTGACGGCCGGCGCGCATCCTGCCACAACGATGGCAGTTCCCGCCATCAGCAACGCGGCCACCGTGGCCCAAACGAGACGAGCAACCGGCGCCGGGTGCTGCCCTATTTTCCTCACCCCTACACACCCTGAGACTAACATGGCCCAATTATATCGCTTTTGACCCAAGTTGTCCAACCAACGCTACTGGCCCACTCCCTCACATACGTCAATCCCCTGCCAGCAGGGGATGCAGTAGGGATCACGTTCCAGGGCCTTGTCCAGCCAGGGGACACCCAATTCGCAGCCTTTGGCCAGTTCCTCGGCAGAGTAACCTTGCAAGGCATTGGTGTAGGAATAGATGTAAGAAAGGCCAAGTTCGTAATAATACTCTGGCGAGGCACTGCCGGTGGCGATAGCCTCCTCAAAATTAGGGACGGCATCCTCGTAGCGTCGCCGGACGTAGTCAATGACGCCCAGGTGGCCATAGGCAGACGAACAGTTGGGATCAATCTCCAGGGCGCGCTTGATCTCGACCACGGCCCGACTGCTGTCACCCATCTGGTAGTACGTCCAACCCAGTTGGTCGTAAGCCTTCGGGTTCCTGGGGTCTATCTCAATGGCCTTCTGAAACTGCTCGATAGCCAGGTCGTATTCGCCCAGTGCAAGGTAGTTAAGGGCCAGGCTAGTGTAAAGGTAACTGAAACGAGGATGAAGCTCAATAGCGCGCAGGTAGCCTTCGGCGGCCCCTTCGTAGTCCCCGCGGACTTCCAGAGCATAGGCCATGGCCCGATGGGCTTCCACACTGAGTTCGTCAAGCTCCACAGCTTTGGTCGCTTCGTCGTAGGCTGCGTCCCAGTTGCCCAGGTTAGAGTAGACTTCGGACAGGTAGGCGTGGGCATCGGCGTATTCCGGGTTATCGCCCACGGCGCGGACGCAGGCGTCCAGAGCTTCCTCATACTGACCATTCCAGTCATAGGCCAGGCACAGCGCGGCATAGGTCTGGGCGGTATCAAAGGCCTGCAGGGTTGCCCCGTACTGTTCGACGGCTTGGGCCGCCTGGTTGCGAAAGGCCATCAACCGCACCAATCGAGAAAGGACGACCCGGCTTTCCGGCTCGCGTTGGTGGGCCTTGCGGCAGGCAACGAGGGCCTCGTCCAACCTCCCTTCGTGGTAGAGCACCTTGGCCTCGTCAAAGTAGGAAGCGGCGGTGCGGGTGGGCGTAGGCGTGGGAACAAAGGGATTCACCCAATCCTGCCGCCAAAGATGGCTGATGACATACAACCCGGCCAGAATGAGTATCGTCAGGATAAATACCCTGCCCAATGAGTCGCGCCGTTTCGGTTTGCCGGTACTGAGATACGATCGC
>CAYNKW010000195.1:0-2024 GCA_964397845.1 uncultured Anaerolineae bacterium | reverse complement strand
GACCAATTCCGCATCGCGGATGCCCGATTCCATCTCTACCAGGCCCACGATTTCCAGCGCCGAGCGGCGGCCGTCGGCCCAGTACTCGGCTAAAGTGGGTAACGTGCGACCGCCAGCCTGGCGGCGGGACTCGACCAACTTGTGCCAGCCAGCGCGCTCTTCCGGCGAGAGTTTACCTATCGCCGTGCGGAGGGCGGCCGGGCCGCGATAAAGACGGCGAGGGATCACCGCTGCCGCCTTTTGCTCCCACTCACCCGTCTCCTCCGGTGGCTCGCTCAACCCATTGGCACCGAGGGACCGGATACGGTCGCCAGCAGCGCGCCGGGCGCGATCCAGGCCCACCTGTGCCAGGTCCGCTGCCTCCCCGTTGAGGATCTCAACCAGCGGGCCGACGCCCACCCACAGGCGGATGAGCGTGGTCAGCGCCTCTTTGTGCCGCTCCACGGCGTAGGCGATTCGGCGCTCCAGCCTCTCCAGCGCGCCTTTGCTGGCGGTTGGTGCTTCGCTATCCCACATGGCGGTGATTTGCGCCTGCGTCAACTGCGCCAGGCGAACCTGGAAACGGGCTTGCATCTCGTGAGCCAGCCAGGTGGCTTCCGCTTCGCCTGCGTTTGCCGCGAAAAAGGCATAGGCGGCAGCCAGCGTGCCAGCACGGGCCAGCATGGCTGGGTCTACTTTGTCCAGCGTGTCAGCCGAGGTGTGGTAAAACTTGTCCGGCCACTGGATGAGCAGGGGCATTGGCACACCGACGGTGGGATCGGAAAAAATGTAATGATCGGAGCCGCCGGAGAAGCTGATCGTGGCGTGGCGGAAGAGGGGATAGCCACCCAGACCGGTGTGAGACGGTGCATCGTCGAACAACTCTTCGCGCAGCCGCTCCAGCAGGTCAGGGGCGAAGGAGCTCATGGCTTCGGGCGGACGCTCAATGAGGAAGGACGAGCCAGTCTGGGTCTGATCCTGGCCCACCATATCCAGGTTGACCCCAGCCACCATGCGTGGGATGTCGTCCTCGTGGCCCGCCAGGTAGGCATAGGTGCCGCTGATTTCGGGCACCCAGAGAAAGCGGATGCCCCGCCGGGGCTGGGGCAGATCGCCATCGGCGACAAGCCGCTGCAACGCGCGAGCCGCTTCCAGGGCCGCCGCCGCGCCGGAGGCGTTGTCGTTGGCCGAGGGTTGCGGGTGGCAAAGGTGCGCCACGACGATCACCTCTTCGTCCATTTCGCCGGGGATGAGAGCGGTGACGACTTCCATCACGCCGTCGTAGAGGCGACTGTCCACGCGAGCGCGCACCTTGACCGGCGGCTGACCCTCTTGGGCCCGCTGGCGAATCAGCCGGCGCAGCCACCCTCCCTGGCGCGGCGAGAGGACAAAGCCAAAGCATTTCTTCTCGCCCGGCTGGCCCGTCCACCAGAAGGAGGTGTACTGCCGGGCGTCGGGTAGATCCACCGCCTGGCGCACTGGCGGCGTCTCTCTCATGCCGTCGAAAAGAATGCCGGCCGCACCGTGCTTTTCGACGGCCAGTTGGCGCACGCGGTCTACCTCGCCTTTGGTGAGCACGATTCTACCGGCCAGGTCGAGGCCATCGTAATCCGCTTCTTCCAGGCCGTCTTCCAACAGCACGACCTCGGCCTCGCCGTCAAAGGGAATGCTGCGCTGGATGAGAGAGATTTTGAGTTCGCGGTAGTCGGCCAGTTTGCGGGCCTGATCGGCCGGCTCAACGAGGTGCAGGGTCGCAGCGTCAGCGTCCCACTCTTGAAACGACGTCGCCGTCCAAAAAGCCGTCTGGTGATCAGCAGGAAAGGTCTCAATGTAGGCCTCCAGGCCGGCGTTCTGCAGCTCGCGCAGCACGTGTTCGGCCGCCGCCCGGTAGCCGGGGCTGGCCTGGATGCGATGGTGGCAAATAATGGCTGCCACGTCGTCTTTGGCTGCCTGGCCGGAGCAGGCTTTGCGAATGGTGGTGAATGTATCTTTGAGCATTTGGATTGGTCCTCCGTTTGCGACTTGTCATGGTTTCAGCGGTGACA
>CAYNKW010000194.1:4687-7938 GCA_964397845.1 uncultured Anaerolineae bacterium | reverse complement strand
CGCCCGGGGCGACTATGCGGCGGCGCTGGAGTGGTACCAAAAGAGCGTCGCCCTCCAGGAGGAACTGGGCGATAAGGCCGGCCTGGCGACCAGTTTCAACAACATCGGCGAAGTCTGCCGCGCCCGGGGCGACTATGCGGCGGCGCTGGAGTGGTACCAAAAGAGCGTCGCCCTCAAGGAAGAACTGGGCGATAAGGCCGGCCTGGCCACCAGTTTCAACAACATCGGCGGCGTCTACCTGGCGCAGGATGATCTGCAGGGCGCACTGGAATGGGCACAGAAGGCTTTGGACATGAAGAGAGAATTGCAGGCGTGGGCAGACGTTGCGCTTCTCTGTTTCAACGTGGGTATTGTCCACTACCGCCTGGGCAACGCCGAGCAGGCCACAGCCTACTGTCACGAAAGCGCCACTCTTTACCATCGCCTCAACCTGCTGGACATGGTTGAGCAGGTACTAGCCTTTCTGCGCCATACGGGCCTGCCGTTGCCATCGGGGCTGTAGAGCCATACGCATCAAGCCAGGACGGCAGCCTGCGGCAAAGCAGTTGAAAATACTTATACCATTGGCCTAACCACCTCGACAATGTCAAATTGAGGGTAGAAGCCCAACCGCGTTGGGCGTTGATGGGGCAAAACAGCCAATACGATTGGCCTCCTACCCAATTTTTGGCATGGTCCACGGGCAGTCAAGACACCTTGACAATTTACCTTCGCTCACGCCGGATCGCCAGATCAGGCGATGTTTGGTGATGTTTTAGCGTGTTTGAAAATTCAGGTGGGGCAACCCTTGCGAAGGTTTGGAGGCAGCTTTCAGGCGAAAGGTGTCCTCGTCTACCAGGAATTGCGCTGTTACCAGGGCTATTCACAACCTTCGCAAGGGTAGTTGTGCTTACTTTTCGACTTTTCAAACAGGCTGCTAGACATCTTCATACGACAGATCTTTGACAAATGAGACAAGATTTCGCATGTCATGCGGCCAATCTACCAATTTACCAATCTACCAACCTACCAACCCTTAACCCAAGGAGGAGAAATCCATGCCAACCCAGGAACCGATCCAACTGGCCGTCATCGGCGGCAGCGGCGTCTACGACATTGAGGCGCTGACCGGCGTCGAAGAACGGCACATCACCACCCCCTTCGGCCAGCCGTCCGACGCCATCACCGTCGGCACGCTGGCCGGGCGGCGGGTGGCCTTTCTGCCCCGGCACGGGCGGGGCCACCGCCTCACGCCCACCGAGGTCAACTCGCGGGCCAACATCTGGGCGCTCAAGAGCCTGGGCGTCGAGCAGATCGTCTCCGTCACTGCCTGCGGCTCGCTGCGCAAAGAGATCGCCCCCCGCCACGTCGTCATCCCCGACCAGATCTTTGATCACACCCGGGCGCGGGGGCCGTACACCTTTTTCGGCGACGGGCTGGTGGCCCACATCGGCTTCGACGAGCCGTATTGCCCCCATCTGAGCGACCTGCTCTACCAGGCGGTGAAAGCCTCCGGCGGAACGACCCACAAGGGCGGCACGTTCATCACCATTGAGGGACCGCGCTTCAGCACCAAGGCCGAGTCGCACGCCTATCGGGGCTGGGGCTGCCACGTCATCGGCATGACCGCCGTTCCGGAGGCACAACTGGCCCGCGAGGCAGAGATGTGCTACGCCGCCATGGCCCACGTCACCGACTATGACGTGTGGCACGAATCCGAGGAGGTGGTCAACGTCGAGATGCTCATCGCCAACCTGCAGGCCAACGCCGCCCTGGCCAAGCGGGCCATCGAGTACGTGGCCGCCCACCTGCCCGGCGAGCGCCCTTGCGCCTGCGGCTCGGCGCTGCAAACCGCCATCCTCACCCGGCGGGAAGCCATCAGCGACGAGGTGAAGGAGCGGCACAAGCTGCTGCTGGAAAAGTACCTGTGACAAGCTGCAAGTGGGCAAGTAGGCAAGCGAGCGAATGGTAAGAAAGCACCATAACCAACCAACCTTCCAACCTTCCAACCTGGAACCGATCCTCCTGGCCCTGGCGGCAGTGTTTACGGCGGTCGGTTTTGTCTTGCTGGGGCTGGCGGCGCGGAGGCAAGTGAACCTGGCGGCGGTGTGGCCGGCGCTCGCCTGGGCGGCGGCCCTGGCAGGGGCCTGGGCGGCGCTGCGCCGCTGGCGGCCAGGTCACGATCCGTTCCTCCTGCCGGTCGCCGGCCTGCTGACGGGCATGGGTCTGATCATGGTAGCGCGGCTGGCGCCCAACTTTTTGGCGCGGCAGGTGCTCTGGAGCCTGCTGGGACTGGGAGCCATGCTGATAGCTGCGCTGGGTCTGCGCGACCCTTCGAGCAAGGCGCTCCGGCAGGGTTCAGCAGCAAAGCCCTTAGGGCGGGGTTTGCGCCTGCTGCGGCGTTACCGTTACACCTGGCTCGTCGGAGGGCTGGCTCTGCTGGCCCTGACACTGGTCTTTGGCGTCAACCCGGCCGGCAGCGGCGCACGGCTGTGGCTTGGCTTTGGTGGGTTCTACTTTCAGCCATCGGAGCTGCTCAAGCTGCTGATGGTCGCCTTCCTGGCCAGTTACTTTGCCGAGAAGCGCCCGCTGCTCACCGGCACGTTCTATCGGGTAGGCCGCCTCCGCCTGCCGCCCCTGCCCTACCTGGGGCCGGTACTGCTGATGTGGGGCTTTTCACTGTTGCTCCTCATCTGGCAGCGTGACCTGGGCGCGGCCTGGCTCTTTTTCGCCGTCTTTCTGCTCATGCTCTACGTGACCACCGGCCAGGCGCGCTACGTGCTGCTGGGGCTGGGGTTGTTCGGCCTGGGGGCGCTGATGGGCTACCACCTGTTCTACCACGTCCGGCTGCGAGTGGACATCTGGTGGAACCCCTGGGTCGAGGCCAGCGGGCGGGCGTTCCAGGTCGTACAGTCGCTGCTGGCCTTCGCCGCCGGGGGCGCGCTGGGCCAGGGGATCGGCCAGGGCTACCCCACCTTCATCCCGGTGGTGCACTCGGATTTTGTCTTCTCTGCGATCGGCGAGGAACTGGGCCTGCTGGGGACGCTGGGCGTGGTGACCCTCTTTGCGCTGCTGGTCGCCCGCGCAGGACGGATCGCCCTGGCGGCCCGGACGCCCTTTCGCCAGTTGCTGGCTTTCGGACTGGCGGCCATGCTTGGCCTGCAGGCACTGACCATCATGGCCGGCAGCCTTAGAATGGTGCCCCTCACCGGCGTCACCCTGCCCTTCGTCAGCTACGGTGGCAGCTCGCTGGTGACCAGTTTCACGCTGGT
>CAYNKW010000194.1:3190-4587 GCA_964397845.1 uncultured Anaerolineae bacterium | reverse complement strand
AACATGCACACCAACATCCAGCGCACCCTGAACTTGATATTGTTCCTTTTTCTCCTCACCGCCGTGTGGCTGGGCTACTGGGGAGTGGCGCGCGCGCCAGAGTTGCTGGCCCGCGAGGACAACCCGCGCCGGGTGGAAGCGGAACGGCGCGTGCAGCGAGGCCAGGTACTGGACCGCCACGGCGCGCCGCTGGCCTGGTCAGAAGTAGACGCAGAGGGCTACGTCGAGCGATGCTACGCCGGCGACTGGCTGGCTCACATTGTAGGCTATTACAGCCTGCGCCACGGCGTGGGCGGGGTCGAGGCCGCCTTTGACGAGCGACTGCGGGGCGAGACGGGCCGCACGGCCTGGGAGTTCTGGCTCGTCTGG
Organism: uncultured Anaerolineae bacterium; assembly: GCA_964397845.1. GTDB lineage: Bacteria > Chloroflexota > Anaerolineae > CAYNKW01 > CAYNKW01 > CAYNKW01. The sequence continues at coordinate 4,218 of CAYNKW010000194.1, read as the reverse complement.
CTAGATCGTCTGCTGCATCGCCCGCAGATCGGCCAGGACGTGCAACTGACCCTGGACATGGCACTGCAACGGGCGGCCAGCCAGGCCCTGGGAGAACAGACAGGAGCAGTGGTCCTGCTCGACGTGCAGACGGGCGAGGTGCTGGCCCTGGTGAGCCACCCGACCTTTGACCCTAACCAGTTGGACGAGGACTGGGACACGCTGCGCGAAGCGCCCGGCCGGCCGCTGTTCAACCGGGCGACGCAGGGGCTCTATCCGCCGGGGGCCACCTTCAACCTGCTGGTCATGGCGGCGGCGCTGGAGGAAGGGCTGACCGCGCCGGGTGAGGTGTTCCTCGACAAGCATGGTCGCGCAGATGTGGGCAGGGCGACGGTGCGTTGTGCCAACCATCCCGGCCTCGTGGCCCTGGATCTGCTCCACGCCGCCGCTTACGGTTGCAATGTAGCCTTTGCCCAACTCAGCCTGCGCCTGGGCGAGGGTAGACTGGTTGACTATGCGAAGCGATTCGGGATCGACCGCGCACCAGAACTAGAGACCCCGACTGAGGCAGGTCAACTGGCCGAGACACTGCCCCTTTCGCCAGAGACGCTGGCCCTGACCGGCTTCGGCCAGGGGGAGGTACTCGTCTCGCCACTACAAATGGCACTGCTCGTGGCGACGGTAGCCAACGACGGGCGGATGCCCACACCGACGCTGCTATTGAACCAGACGGAGACAGCACGGGCCATCGTCGGCACGGAGACGGCGCAGTTGGTGCGCCAAGCGATGACGCTGGCCGTGGCCGAGGGCCCGGCCGGTCAAGCCGCCGTGCCAGGCCTGACCGTCGCGGGCAAGACAGGCACAGCCGAGGGGGGAGGCGAGGGTGTCCCCCACGCCTGGTTCGTCGGCTTTGTGCCGGCCGGGCCGGAGGAAACGCCTCGCTTCGCGGTTGCCGTCGTCGTGGAGCACGGCGGCAGAGGCAGTCAGGCTGCTGCCCCTATCGCCGCCCAACTCCTGGCCCTGGCGTTGGCTGCGCCATAAACACAGAG
>CAYNKW010000194.1:0-3090 GCA_964397845.1 uncultured Anaerolineae bacterium | reverse complement strand
ACTTTGGGGCGTATGTCCATGAGGACGGAAAACCAGTCGTCGTTGGGCACGTGGAACAGAGCCCGAATATCAATGGCGTATTCGCGTACGTCAGAGACGTAGACGATTACATCCTCATCCTGGTCACGACGCTCTTCGGCCTCAACAACAGTACGCAGGGCATCCAGTGCATTGCCCACGTCTTCTTTATAGGCGATGGAAAAAGTTACGTCAACCCGCCGTGTGGGGTTGACCGAATAGTTGATCACCGGCGTGGTGGCCATGGTGCTGTTGGGGATGCTTACCACCGGCCCGTCCCAGGTGGCGATCTCGGTGGAGCGCAAAGAGATCTTTTGTACCGAGCCGCTATAGTCCCTGATCTGGATGGCATCGCCGATGACGAAAGGTTGGTCAATGAGGATAAAGATGCCAGAGATAAAATTGGCCGCCACGTCCTTGGCCGCAAAGCCCACGATAATACCAACCACACCGGCCGCAGTGAGCAAGCCGTATAACCCCTCGGCCCAACCCAGAATGGATATGCTGATCACCAGGGCTACAATGATCACAGCATAGTCCAATAAGCGGTCGAGGGTACTCAAATCGCGGCGGTCAATGCGCACTCCTTTGACGCGCTCGTCAAAAACCTCGATCCATCTGGATAAATAGCGAATCAGGATCCAGGCCGCAATCCACGTGACGACTATGCCTATCCCTTTGCCAAAATACTCATGGGCAACAACATCCCCCAGGACCTTCCACACGTCACGCCTCCTCCTCTCCTGGCGTCACCGGCTGAGACTGCTCCCTGGAGCGGGCGAATTCCCTGGCAGCCGCTACAAAGCTCAAAAAGAGCGGGTGGGGCCGGTTAGGCCGGGACTTGAACTCTGGATGAAACTGGGTGCCCACCATCCAGGGATGCCCGCTCACCTCGACAATCTCAACCAGGCGACCATCGGGCGAAAGGCCGCTGAGCACCATGCCAGCTCCGCCCAGCAGATGCCGGTAGGCATTGTTGACCTCAAAGCGGTGGCGATGGCGCTCTTGCACCTCCCTGGTCTGGTAAGCCTGGGCGGCCTTTGTGCCAGGCACCGGCCGGCAGGGATAGAGGCCCAGGCGCATGGTGCCGCCCATGTCGTTGACGTCTCGCTGGTCCGGCAACAGGTCAATGACCGGGTACTCGGTGGCGCTGTCAAACTCGGTAGAGTTAGGCTCGTCGCTGCCCAGGGCGTGGCGCGCCAGCTCAATGACCATGACCTGCATGCCCAGACAAAGCCCCAGGTACGGCACCCTGTTTTCCCGGGCATAGCGGGCGGCGACCACCTTACCTTCGATGCCCCGATAGCCAAACCCCCCTGGTACCACGATGCCAACGACGGCTTGCAGGCGCTCCACTTCCCGGCCCTGCTCCAGGTCCTCGGAGCTGATCCAGACGATGTCTATGCCACAGTTGTGGGCCAGGCTGGCGTGTTTCAGCGCCTCACGCACGCTGATGTAGGCGTCTTGCAACTCGACGTATTTGCCGACGATGGCTACCGGCAAACGGGGCTTGGGCCGGCGAAAGCCCTCCAGCATCTCCTGCCACTCGCTCAGATCAGGCGCAACGTCGCCCAGGCCCAGCGTCTCGGCCAGCAGACGTCCCAGATCCGCGTCCTCCAGCACCTCTACCACCTCGTAGATGTTAGACCGGGTGACCAGCGGGATGACGGCACGGGACTCTACGTCGCAAAAGAGGGCAATTTTGTCCCGCACCGCGCTGTCCACCGTATAGTCGGAGCGGGCGACAATGATGTCGGGCTGGATGCCGATGCCGCGCAGTTCCTTGACGCTGTGCTGGGTGGGCTTGGTCTTCAGTTCGCCGGTCGGCACCATGTAGGGCAGCAGCGTCAAATGGACATAGATGACGTTGCCCGGGCCGACGTCTTTGCGCATCTGCCGGATGGCTTCCAGGAAAGGCAATCCCTCAATGTCACCCACCGTGCCGCCGACTTCGACGATGACGACCTCAGCGCCGCTCTGCCACGCCACCAGGCCGATGCGCCGCTTGATCTCGTCGGTGATGTGGGGAATGACCTGGATGGTACCACCCAGATAGTCGCCCCGTCGCTCTTTGGCAATGACCTCGGCGTAAATCTGGCCAGTGGTCACGTTGCTGGCCTGGGAAAGGTTCTCGTCAATAAAACGCTCATAGTGCCCCAGGTCCAGGTCGGTCTCTGCGCCATCGTCGGTGACAAAGACCTCGCCGTGCTGATAGGGCGACATGGTGCCGGGGTCCACGTTGATGTAAGGATCGAGCTTTTGAATGGAGACGGACACACCCCGACTCTTCAGTATCCGCCCGATGGAGGCGCAAGTCACACCTTTACCCACAGAACTCACCACGCCACCGGTCACAAAAATATACTTGGGCATTAATCCACTCCAATGACCCTTCATTACCGCTGGTGCTGCCAAAAGAGAGATGGGGAAAGAGCTACAGGAACTCTCTCCCCATCGAACTTGCCATCTCATTTGCTGGCAGTTAGCGCAATGCAATGCTGCCCACCCCCTTGACAGTCTATACCAGCTTTCTCAAATCTTCCGCAGCCCGGCGCATGTCCAGGAAAACCAGACCCAACCTGGCTTCCTTGCGCGCCAGGGCAGTGAGAACGGCTTCTTCCCCAATGTCTGTCAGGATGACAAAACCGTTGTCTCCTTTGATGTAGACCTGAAGCAACGATCCCCGGCCCAACTCGCTGGCGATACGCTCTCCCAGGGAAAGCATGGCCGCCGACATGGCCGAAACCCGATCCTCTTCCACATTGGCCGGCAGTGAGGAGGCCATGATCAAGCCATCCACGCTGACTATCGCCGACGCCTCAATGTCTGGCGTGCTCATCTGCATCTCTCGCAAGCGATCCACCATGCGTTCTGTTCGCGATTTTGCCATCGCCAGCCTTTCTCCTTTCTCATCCCCCTTAAAACCTATCCGAAAACCTGCTGGGCTCTCGCTGGACCACGGTCCAGCAGCAGATGGCTCGACTGAGCTCGCCAAAGTCTGTGGTCCGCCTCGAACAAGTTTTCGGACAGGCACTTGTACTTACCAATGAAATTCTTGTTTTTGAGCAAGAA
>CAYNKW010000193.1:0-7962 GCA_964397845.1 uncultured Anaerolineae bacterium | reverse complement strand
CCGGTTTTTACCTGAAATACTCTGTCAACCTTATTTCTCCGACAGACTGCTAGGATCCTCTCAAACAGCTTCAACTTTTCCTTCTCATCCGGTGAGTGAGTCTGCCCATCGTGCTCGATTTCAAGCAAGAGCTTCAACCGATAGAGTGGCCCAAAGGCAGGGGGATCTTCTCGAAGTCTTGTCTTGGTATCTGCCATTTGGTCAGATACAAAATAATAGCGGCATTCACCGGGGAAGGCCTTGCGTCGGTGGTATTGCTGGCAAAGAATAGGCAGCACTTCTGCGGTGGTCCAGGGCCCCTGGCTCTCATCTCTAGTCTTAACTTGGTGAAGTTCGTATACGTCTTGCCGAACAACAACCACGTCCTCAACGCCTTCAGGGATGACGACGCTGATTTTTTCGGCGTCACGGAGCATCCGAATACACCATAAGGTAGTATATTCTATTTGGGCGAAGTAGCGCTCTAGTGTATCTGCACCTTGGTCGCCGAACTCGCGAAGAACTTGATCTTTAATGCTGGTCATCAACTTCTCTCCCTATCAATCCCTTCGCGTCGCATCGCTCGTCTGCCAGTGGACAATTTACGCATTTCTATGCAAGATCGAGAACTAACCTCAGAAACTGCCTCGATCAGCAGGTTGGAGTGCATGCGCTTGTTGTTGGGCGGCGATCTTTCTCACGCTTGTTGTACTCGCTCTAGTAGGTGCTGTGCTTTGTAATCTAGCGAGTACAGGAAGGTAAGCAGTTCCTCCATTACCTCAACGGCCAACTTTAAATCTTCTACTTCTGGCACTTCCAATCTGTGGGCAGCATTGTCCCCTATGAACTTGAAGCTCTTCATGCTTTGAGCAATATCAACCGGAACGTAACCGCACTCACCCAACTTGTCTATCTTCTTTTCGAGCCCCCAGACTACTTTGTCTGTTATTCCCTTGTCTACACAAATGCCCTCTAATAGCGCGCGAAGTCCGATGGAACATAATGTCACCAGTCCTGCATTGAAACTCTCAACGACCTCTTGATAAGTAATTCCTAGTTTCAGAGGCATTGAGAACGGTTTCCTCTGCCAACCCTCCTTCAATCTTCTAGGATGAAAGTCATATGTCCAGGCTACCTGAAGCCCGTTGTCACTGACCAGTGCCTTTGCAGTGCAGGCTTCTTGGAGTGTTGCTGTACCACATCCCTGACAGATCCAGAGGTTATAGACAAAGATGACTTCATTCTCATCGAAGCGAATTGGCTCGTCGAGTCGTACCTGCTCGACAAACTGGAAGTTTTGCATCTGAGATGCACTCACATATCTCAAGCACATAGCCTCCAACTTGTGATTTGTCTCGACTCTACAGGTATTGCAGTAAATTCGTCGCGTTCCGTTCATAAGTCACCTGATACTGCTTTAAGCGGGACATTTCAGCTCGGAGCTTGCGCACCCCAACGGACGAGCTCAACCGCCCGTGCGACTTATCCAAACCTCCCCACTGCCCCCCAGTCGTCACTTCACCAAAACGAGCCCCATTTCGACGCGCGATAGCACGGGTCGGCTGCAACGAGTTAGTGCGACTCGTTCGCCCGAAACCGGAGCTCAACAGAGCGACGGGGGATGGGCGGCTAAGGTCGCGTACGTGCTCGGCGGGCAACGGCCGTCAAGCCACCTTGATCTTTGACAACTGTGTATCCACATCGGTGAGATGACACACCCCCAGTCTACACCAAGATGGGGGAAACATCAACTCCGACCACCCCAGGTGCCCGGGTGTAAGCGCCATCCTATGGCATGCGTCTGGTCATCAATCCCTTCGACAGGCCTGCCCTGAGCGTAGCCGAAGGGCTCAGGACAGGCATCGGAAGCGGGGATGGAAAGGCAATCAGCCGTGAGCCAGACACGGCCACATTGCTGAGCACGCGGCTATCCCTTCGACAAGGCCACAAAAGCCCCAGAGCCTGCCCTGAGCCCTTTGTCCCTGGGCCAAAGGACCAGGGGCGTAGCCGAAGGGACGGGAACTGGGTGTACTGGTCATCCCGGCTGGGACGCGACCCGACGAAACCTCGTCGGGTGGCACGGCCACTCAAATGACAGCAGGGCCGCTGCGCACACTGCGGACTGCGCTTCATGGCAGAGGATGTGCTAGAAGTGCATCACCGCGACGGCAATCACAGCAATAACCGCCGCGAGAATCTAGCCTTACTGCACGGCCACTGCCACGATGTCGTCCACGGTACACGGTGCCAATGCCTGCACTGAGCTTGTCGAAGTAACAATGGCCCGTATTCTGAAGAGCCGCATAACGCGAAAGTGTTACGTGCGGTTCGGGAGTGGCGCCGGGGCGGGTGACCGCCCCGGCGACCATAACTTGCGGCGCTCCCTGGGGTGACGGCGCAACCGCCGATCCACTCGATTTCATATCAATGACTCCCCTGAAAAAACTCCAAGTCGGTGGATTCAATAGGGACAGCGCCCCACTTTTGTCCATAGAATGGCTAAATTTAGGGATGATGCCATCAAATACGATGCATTTTCGCTCATTTTCCCCCACCGGCTGGAGGGGAATGACCTTTTTTCAGTAGAGTCATCAATGTCTTTGAATTTCCCCAAATCTCATCAAAGGAGTCACTGAGGGTCTTGAATAGCCTTTCATCATCTGAATGATGAATCTTGAATGCTGGGCGTTCGTTGGTCCTAAAATGGGGAAGAATGGGTTCGACTATGGCATAACCACTTGCTCGATCTTTATCTACCATTAGATATAGTGCAGTAGGAAAGGTGTGATAACATCTCACTTCTATATTTTGTCTCTCTGGCTCGTCCAAGTTCTCTAGCCAATTCCTAATAAACTTGGTGGAGGCTACAAGATCTTCAACCACGGCAGGGTGTTTGGTCAGCGCTTCGAAATCGGAAATGCAAGAATTGGTTTTGCCATCATCAACATCGTAAGCCATAACCAAAACTCTTACTTTGCAGCCGCCCACAAGTTTGCCCTTAATAAGTTCCCCACGAAAGCGGAACAGATTCATTGCATGTATTGCCAAAACACAGAATTCTTCCTTAACTCTTGAAAGAGAATCCTCGTGCGAGGGGAGTTCTTCTTTTCGAAGATAGAGACGACTCTTCGCGGAGTCCGAACTAGCGGATCGACTTGCCTCAATCATTCGAAGAGCTCTGATATTCATATAGAGAAGAATGCCTAAGACTGCGAAAAGCAATTCTGATAAAATGGCTATGTTTACTACGCCGAAGAGATCTAGAATGACTATTATGAAGGTAAAAAAGAATATGATGTATGCTTCAACGTTTCTAAGTGATCTGATGTCCGAGATTATCGATTCTATCTCTCGCAGCATTGTAGCACCTCATCAGTCTACTAGATGAAACGTGTCAAAGCGGGCCAGTTCCGCTCATTTGTGTGCAACAGTTGTTAGGCTGCTTAAAAGAAGCCCATCTGTCTGCTGCTCTGCCATACTCAATGATATCTTTTGCCAATTGCACAAACCGATTGCATCCACAAAAGTCGATCTGGAAGCTTTTCCCCGGTCTACTGGTTGCAGCCTCCCGAATCACAAGCTTCATATCAGGAACCCTCATGCTCGAGCTTATGACACTGAGTAAACCTTGTTTCTCGAAAATCTCACTGCGGGCTGTTACTTCTGGGACAGTGCCATCCTCTACAACAATCACTGGTGTGCGGTAGTAAAGCGCTTCCATGAGTGAATTGTATCCCCCTGCAATCACAGCAACCGAGCACCTCTTCAAATGCTCCAAATACTGAACACTGTCAGTATATGACCTGATAACATCACTAGAATTCAACTGTCGTTCTAGAGGCCCAAGTTGCTCGCGGTGCCAATACAGACCTAAGTATATCGTTATCGTGTAACCCATTTCCTTAGCAGCCTTCAACACTTTCGGGAGAACCGTTGTCAGTAGCGTTTCCCGATGCTGTCCACTGCCAAATGAGATGAGTAAATCCTTGTCCAGTCTTTGTGAGTTCTTCTGCGATTCAGATGCTTCAGGTGTCACGTATCCAAGGTGGCATATCTTATCGGCAACACCCGTAGGAAATGAAAAGTATGTTCGGGCATCTATGAGACTCTCTTGTCCAAAGATCACGATTAAATCGACGAATTTCTCTAATGCCTCAATAAAACGCATGCTTCTGTCTTTCTTCCATCTTTCAACTTCTTCGCATGAGCTGAGCAAATCCCTCCACGCTAGGATTCGCACTGTCTTCTGCCACAGACTAGGATTACTAAATGGCGAAAGCAACTCACCCGAAATGCCCAAGTGATGCGTGTATACAAAAAGGCTTGGCCTAGTATGAGTCAAGCACGTTTCGATTATGGAGGAGTAGAAAGCAAGTAATTCCTCATTTCGAACTAACCCTCGGCCTCTTTGGAATACAACGCGCGGTAGTATTAGTTTCGCATACGAGGCGCGATTGATAATCCCCGGAATGGTGTCGGCGCCAAATATCGTTAGTACCGAAATGCCATGCTTCTTCAGAGCACAAGTTAGCCTGTGAATGCGGAAAAAATGTCCTGTGCCTGAGCTACCAGGTGTATATAAAATTGCATCGAACTGACTCGGCTTTGCCATACGACGATCTCGTCTCCGGTTACCCACTCCACCCCACTGATGGTGCGCGCTGCCTTCTATGTTGTCGCTTTTGTCAAGTTCCTTGTGATAGGCGCCAGAGCAGAACCGACCCTCGCGGGACGTTTCTCCTTAACATAATAAGCGCGACGATTGCGAGAACCCCTCGTCCAAGCCAGTCCTTCACCCTCCAACATGCTGGCGGCGCCTCAGGAGTTGGGCGGAAACGCCCCTCACTACCTTCTATCCGTGCTGGCACCATTCCGGCCAGACACCCAATACTGTGTTCGCCCAGGGACGGTCCCATAAGCTCCCTGGTGAGCGGTTCCATCTAACGGTCGGTTCCTGTGAGGAACCCGGCGGCCGGCTTTGCAGCGGTTGCATGCTGCCCGGAACCACCTCCTTCACCACGCACACCTCGAATTCGGCGTGCGATAGGCCGATCGGGTGCAAGTGTGGGTTAACCGCCGCTACCAGCTCTATCGTGACCCTCGTGACGCTGGCGTAGCATCTCTGCTGCATATTGGGCACGAGCCCCACCATCAACGTCCCGATTGCGTGCCTTGCACCACGCCAGTAATTCCTCTACGTCTACCTCAACCTTCTCAGCGTGTATTCCCGCCCTACGCATCTCTCGAACTGCCCTCTCCGCATTGGCTACCCATTCTTCGTACGTCTCTCCCAGTGTCTCTTGATCTGCCGCAACCTCGCGCAGACGCTCCCACTGTTCCGCCCGGTACCAGGCATACCCCGCAACCGCTTTGACCTCTGACACCCTTCTAGCCTTACTGCCAGTCAATTCGCCTGTCCATCTATCGCGATCTGCCCAGTAGGGGCATTGGGGACAACTCTCCCCCTCTGGATAGTCTATTCCCTCCTCGTGAGGACAGCCGATGATGCCATCCGTCATTACTACCGACTTGACCTGATGCTGGCTAATGAACTCGACAATCTCCCGGCTGATTGCGGGATCAGTGCGAACATCATCGTCCTGTGAGAACCATCTCTCCAAGAAAGCAACGTCTCCGCCTTCTTGAAGGATAATGCCTACGGCAACCTTCGACGCAAACCGGTCATCGGGGCCATAGTATGCCACAGTGGCAATGGGGTAGCCGCGAAAGCCCTTCCGTGCTTTTCTCTGCAGAGCGGTTCTGGTGTGTCTCCTACGATGCCTTTTACTCACTTACCTCTCCTTCGCGTCTGTCGCGGCGGCTAACAGTTCGCGCATCACCCCCGGCAGGATAGACTGTGCCGCGTTCCGGCCTCTGGACCGGCTTCGTTAGACTGCTGCCCGCCCCTTCGACGAGCCTGTCCTGAGTGTAGCCGAAGGGCTCAGGGCAGGCTTGGCGGTGTGCCTGACAGAGCAAAAACAACGTTAGTGAGTTGCAGGTGAGACTGCCCATACAAGGCAGCACTGTCCTGACCCTGGGTGTAGCGACTAACACCCCGTTGGCGCTTTGACTCGCTCAAGAGGACTTGCCGTCGGCTGCCTCTTCCCTTTGACTACACCCCCTTACCCCCCGCTCGACAAAAGATACAGGTACTCTTCGATGTTGGTGTAGCCGTCCCCGTCAAGGTCACCATTCCCGTCAGAAGCATCCTCTGGATCCAGTCCCATCTCCAGCTCCCAATCGTCGGGCATTCCATCATGATCCGAATCGAGGGGTGGGTCCCCACTCACCAGTTTGGGATAGCCGCCGGCATCGTCCGGCGAATCAATGATTGAGCCGTTCCCCTTCCTCACATTGTCAACCACACGACGGTCAACCGCATCGCGCTGTGGTACCGTCGCTCCCGCTTCCGCCAGCACCTTCTCCAGGGCCTCTGTTGCACTCACCGAGGTAATGGGAGGAGTTGCGTATTTGGTCAGACTGCGATAGGTCTCAGGTGCGACTCCTTTTTCCCCATAACCAAAGCCAACGAGTGCCCACTCGTCCATGGTCGGATCGGGACGATGTGGCCCAAGATTGCCTTCCACGTAGATTCGGGGATGACCTTCGTTGAAGAGAATCTCGTATGGGCCAGGCTGCGTCGATGGCCCTGGGATTAAGTAGTTCCCGACGAAATTCAGAAACGTATTCGAGTCGTGGTCAACGATCTCGGCCGGCAGCACCCCCCAGTTGTAGACCACGTTATTCACAAAGTCGTGAGTGCCCCCTTCCGAGAACAACGGATTACGGAAATCGTTGTGGGCCAGCAGAGTGTGATGCACCGATACGTGATAGGAGCCGTCTCCAATCAGCAATCCTGCACTGTGCCCACCTTTGCGGTGACGGCTCTTGTTCAACGCCTCGCTGATTATCGCCCACGAAATCGTAATGTCATGCGCCCCATACCAGGTACTGATGGTTTCATCTTCCCCCCAACTGGCTGAGATGTGATCCAGCACTACGTTGCGCCCTCCGTGGATCTCGGCGCGCCGGCCAAGAATAGAGATGGCATCGTTCACATCGGCGTCAACAGGACCTTTGTTTCCCGGCCGCACACGGATGTGCTGGATCAAAACGTCGTGAGTCGAGATCGCAATGCCGGCATCCTTGATGCAGATCCCGCCGCCCGGCGCCGTCTGCCCGGCGACGGTTACGAACGGATGGATGATTTGCAACTCCGACTTGAGCTCAATGGTTCCCCCGACGCGAAAGACAACGATGCGAGGAGAAGGATCGTCGAGGGCGGCGCAAAGTGTTCCTGGTCCGTCGTCGGCAAGCGAGGTCACCTCAATCACTTTGCCCCCCCGGCCTGCGATAGTGCGGCTGCCAAACCCTTCAGCACCAGGGAACACCGGCAATCCAACTTGCGGCTCAACCGGTCTCGGTGTGCTCGGGTTCTTTGGTGTGCCCGGGGTCATGGCGCTGATAAGCATGGGAATGCCGATCACAATGACAAACGCAACGAACAAGAATCCGCCGAGCGCTGTAAACACTCTACCCAGAAGCGGAACCTGTTGCCGGCGGATCATTTTCACACCCACAAACATCGTGACCAGCGGGCATAAGATCATTGCCCCAAAGACGACTACCGGTCCGGGAAACTTTATCAGGTAGGCGTCAAAGATGTTGATGATCCGGAAGCGAAAAAGCAGTGCCGCAGCCCAAAGGAGTAACGTGATGCTGAGTAGGGAAAGACCTATCCTGGTATATCGCGCCGACATTTTCATAAAAATCGCTCCAGAGCTAATTCGTGCCGCCTACCCATAGGTGAATGTCTACTCCACCTGCTCCTGCTGGACCACAGTCCAGCAGGCTACAGTGGCCAATCGGCACAAGGTGAGTAGTCGCCTTTGCCCAAAAACACAAAGCGCGCCAGGACAGGGGCAAAGCCCCATCTGGCGCGTCAGTCGTCGAATGGATTCAGGGAGCTCACCCCAGGGTAGC
>CAYNKW010000192.1:6878-8086 GCA_964397845.1 uncultured Anaerolineae bacterium | reverse complement strand
AGTCGTTGGACAGGCGACGTTGCCGACGCCCACATGCGACACCATCTACAAGACGAGGGACTTGCGGCTTAACCGTTACTGGTGTAGAATGGGATACGGGCCACGAGAAGACCGGCCGGTACGAGCCGCTCCCATTGAATTGAGATCCGCGACGTCGTTATTCCTGAGGCGCTGGAGAACGCCACGAGTCGCCAGGCCCAGGCCGAGCGGGAGCGCCAAGCACGGATCATCCTGGGCGAGAGTGAGGAGCAAGGCGACCAGCCATACTCTTTGCTGGCCGTACTCAAGCAACCCCTGGGCAAGCCGCGCCGGCGAGAGCCCAAGGATCGGTGGTTCTGAAAGGAGGCAGCCGTGATCCGAACAGAAGGTTTAACCAGACGTTTCAATGGCACCCTGGCCGTGGATGGCTTGACGCTGCAGGTGCGCCAGGGAGAGGTATTTGGCTTCCTGGGGCCCAATGGCGCGGGCAAGACGACGACGGTGCGGATGCTGACTTCGCTCATCGCGGCGACGGCCGGCACCGCCTGGGTCAACGGCCACCAGATCGGCGTGGAGGACGGCGCAGTGCGCGCCAGTGCCGGCATCCTTACCGAGACGCCGGGGCTCTACCCTCGCCTGGATGCCGAGCAGAACCTGCGCCTCTTTGCTAAACTCTACGGCGTGGACGACGTTCACGGCCAGGTAAAAAAGTACCTGACCATGCTTGGCCTGTGGGAGCGGCGGCACGAACCGGTGGGCGGCTTTTCCAAGGGGATGCGGCAAAAGCTGGCCATCGCCCGTGCGCTGCTCCACGAGCCGCCGGTGCTGTTCCTGGACGAACCGACTTCGGCCCTCGACCCGGAGGCGGCCCGTGTGGTGCGCGACTTTATCGAGGAGCTGAGCGGCCAGGGGCGTACCATCTTTGTCTGCACCCACAACCTGGACGAGGCTGACCGTCTCTGCGACCGCATCGGCGTCATCAAGCAGCAACTCATCCGCGTGGACACGCCGGACGCGCTGCGGCGCGGGCTGTACGGGCGGTCGGTGCTCGTCCGGCTGCAGGAGGTGACACCGCCGTTGATCGCCGCTGTGGAGGCACTGCCTTTCGTCAAGAGCGTCTCCCGGGCCGACGATTGCCTGCGCGTGGCGCTGGACGATCTGGAGGCACAGAACCCTGCCGTGGTGCGGGCGCTGGTGGAGGCCGGCGGCGCGGTGCAGTTTGTCGAGGA
>CAYNKW010000192.1:0-6778 GCA_964397845.1 uncultured Anaerolineae bacterium | reverse complement strand
AGGAGAATACAAGAAATGCAAGCAAAAACTTTCAAACCCAGTTCCCAGTATTTGACCAAACTGCGCGTGGCCATCACGATCGTGGCGCTGCTGATCCTGGCCGGCGGCATTCTGCTCGGCTGGCTCATGAGCTTTGACAAAGACATAGGTGCGAGTGGCGCCAGGATTGTCTTTATCGTCACCGCCATCGCCGATGCTGTCTGGTGGGTGCCGGCGATGTTCCTGACCGGCCCCTACTATCGCAGCCTGAGCTATGAGATCCAGGAGGATGAGGTGATCATGCACGTGGGCATCTGGACCAAATCGGTCAAGCACGTGCCCTATCGCACGGTGACCAACCTGAACGTCAAGCGGGGCATCCTGGATCGCCTGTTTGGTCTGGGCACGCTGAAAATCCAAACGGCCGGGATGAGCGGCACCACCGGCGCCGAGGAGAACCTGGAGGGTCTGGACAACGTGCAGGAGGTCTATGACATGGTGGTCACAGAGCTGCGGCGCTTCCGGGGCAGTATGGCCCCGACGGCCGCCGAAGAGGAGATCGAACCGGCCGCGGCCTCGACCGATGCCTTGAGCGCAATTCTGACCGAAGTTCGGGCGATCCGTCACGCTCTGGAGAAAGGCGAGTAACCAGTCGGGCAATCGCATCTCTCGCTAGTACTACAACGTGACTTTGCTCCAGAAACCCGTTTTCTGGCGTTTGCAACTCAATCCGCCGGTGTTGCAGAGCCGATTTGCCAACCAGAGCAGCCCCAGGGCGGGAGAAAACGGGTTTCTTTCGAGCCGTTATGTCAAAATAACGTTTTATTTTCTCTACATACCGGAGGGGATGACATGATTCGAACCATCAACTTGACCAGACGATTCGGGCCCTTGGTCGCGGTTCAGGATCTGAACCTCGGGGTAAAAGGAGGTGAGTTGTTCGGCTTTCTGGGGCCCAACGGTGCAGGAAAGACCACCGCTATCCGCTTGCTCATCGGGCTGTTGCAACCCACAGCCGGCACGGCTATCGTGGCCGGGCACGACGTACAGCAGGAACCGCTGGCCGTCAAGCAGGCGGTGGGCTATCTGGCCGAGGTGCCCTACCTGTACGGCAAACTGACGGGGCGAGAGTTCCTGCGCTTCGTCGGGGGGCTTTACGGCCTCGCCGACGAAGAGAGCGAGGCTCGCGCTGAACGGTTGATGGCCCTTTTTGACCTATCGGAGAAGAGGGACCAACTGATCGAGGGCTACTCGCGAGGCATGCGCCAAAAGATCGCGTCGTGCAGTGCCCTGCTGCACGAGCCGCGTGTGCTCCTGCTGGATGAACCCCTCACGGGCTTTGATCCGTACAGCGCGCGGCGGATGAAAGAGGTGTTGCGAGAGTTGTGCCGGCGCGGAGTTACAGTGTTCCTGTCCACCCACGTCCTCGAGATCGCCGAGCGGATGTGTGACCGGGTGGGGATTCTGGACCGGGGGCGGTTGATCGCCGTGGGGACGATGGAAGAACTGCGTGACCAGGCCCAATCTCCGGCCGGCGCCACGCTGGAGGATCTCTTCCTGCGGTTGACCGGCGGTGAGGAGGTGGCAGAGGTGGCGGCCATGCTGGAGGGGGTGGTGTAGCATGATAGCCTGGAAGATTCTTCGCCCCCGATTCTGGGTCCTGGATCGCCGGTTGCGTCGTCTCTCGCCCAGAGCCCGGGGTGTTGTGGTGGGTCTCCTGCTACTCTTGGGTGCCGGCGGAGGGTGGGGGTATGGGAAACTGGTAGCAGCCCTGAGCACAGAAAAGGGAGCCGCCATGTCGTCCGCCATGATGCCCATGGTTCTCCTGATGCTGCTCTTTTTCACGCTGATAGGATTGGGAGATACGTTGCACCGGCTCTACCTGGCCTCGGACCTGGAACTGCTGATGGTTGCCCCCGTGCCCTATAGGGCCATCTTTACCATCAAGCTGCTCGAATGTAGCCGGGCGGTGTGGCTGCCGGGAGTCCTCTTGGGGATTGTATTGGTGGCCCTGGGGGGCGCCCAGGGAGCGCCGGCCATCTACTATCCCCTCGTCGTGTCCTTGCTCCTGGCGGCGATGCTTCTGGTGACGGCGGTGAGCATGGGGGTGGTGATAGTGCTGGCGCGGTTGATCCCACCGCAGCGAGTGCAGCAATGGATTCCGGCCGCAATCGGCCTGGCGAGTGTGGTGTTTCTCCTTGGGCAGCAGGCGATGATGCAACGGCTCCCGCGTTGGGCGGGGGTGATAGTTTTCCTGTCCGAGATCTTGCTCGATCCATGGCAGTTGGCCCTGGGAGTGGCGGGCCTGGGGGCGTTGGCGGTGGTGAGCACGCTGGCGGTCTTCCAGCTCTTTGAGAGGGCATTCTATGGGGGATGGAGTGGCCTTCAGGAGGCTCCTGTCCGGCAGCCGGCCGTGTCTCCTGCGGCACGCCATCGGGGATGGCTCACCCGGTTGAGCCGACCCCTTCCCACCCCGTTGCGCTTTCTTATTGTTAAGGAGTGGCTCACTCTGGGCCGTGACCCACTCCGTCTCACTGGCCTGTTCCTGCCCCCCTTGATAGCGGGAGTGTTCCTCTTTCTCAGCTTTGGCGGAGGGCCTCTTCGGCCTCTGTTCTTCTGGGCCCTGCTGCTTTATGGAAACTTGTTCGCGGTAAACTCGGTGGGTGGCCTGGCCTTGCCGGCGGTGGGCCAGGAGGGACGCAACATGGCCTTCTTGCGCAGCTCGCCGCTCTCTATGGCTGCGGTGCTGAGAAGCAAGTTCCTGGCATCGTGGATCCCCAATCTCTTGGTGTGGGGTGTGGCTTTTTTGGTGCTGGGCGGACTGACACGGTTGCCTTTATGGCAAATCGCCTTCCTGATTGGCGCAATGACCTGGGGGTTGGGGGCATCTTCTGCAGCGGCCACAGCAGCCGGGGCACTGGGGGCCGACTTTGCCGCGGAGGATCCGCGCCGGGGAGTGGCTGGCCCGATGGGCTGCCTGGGAACAATAATAATCGGACTCTTTCTTCTGTTGACTGCTCTGAGCGTTGCCTGGGTCGTGATTCACTTGTATCCCGAAAGTGAGCTGGTGCGTCTCTCCCGCCAGGCGGTGGGCGGTTATCCAGTGGTGAAGTGGCTGTTCGCCGAAGGCGGGTGGTTGCCGGGGGCCCTGGTGGCCGCCCAGATAGCGTACTGGGGCGGAGTGAGGGCGTTGTGGGCGGCCGCCGTCCGCCGCCTGGAGCTCTGGGAGGAGGCTTCCGCTCCTCTTCAAGAGAGTTGACGTAACCAGTTCGCTGAGTTATGCAAAGGTGCCATAAAGGGTGGCGGGAGGGTGTTCCGTGAAAGCGGCTCAAGGTGCGCTGAAAGTCATCAAAGAGTCCCGCCGGGCATACGTCGTACTGAACCTCGTCTATTACGGCCTGATTGTCTGTGGCATGGTATACGTGGCCTTCAACCGGTCGCTGCAGCAATTGTTGCTGGAGGCGGTTGGAAGTGCCCTCACTGAAGGATCATTATCGCCTGTATTGAGTGCCTACAGCAGCGGCCAGCTCCTGCCGGCTATTGCATTGACTTTCGGAGTCAATCTGACCGTAGGAAGTTTTGCATCGATCACGCTGCCCTCACTGGTGATCCCTTTCAGCGGGCTTCTGATAGGCGCGTACCGCGCCGTACTATGGGGGGTGATATTTTCCCCGGCCACCCTTGAGGTGAGCGGCAGGACGATGATCTCTGGCTTGCTCGTCCTCATACTGATCCTTCTGGAAGGACAGGCCTACGTCCTGACCATGCTGGCGGCCTACGTTCATGGCAGAGCCTTCCTGTGGCCACGTAGTGTAGGGGCTGCTACCCGCAGGCGAGGCTATTGGCTTGG
This sequence comes from uncultured Anaerolineae bacterium, assembly GCA_964397845.1. Lineage (GTDB taxonomy): Bacteria > Chloroflexota > Anaerolineae > CAYNKW01 > CAYNKW01 > CAYNKW01. The sequence continues at coordinate 2,949 of CAYNKW010000192.1, read as the reverse complement.
GGTGAAGCGTTCGGCTCGTCTCTATTGGTTGGTTACTCTTGTGTTGGCCGTGGCAGCCGTCTATGAGGCTCTGGTAGCGATCTATATCATTCCCTCACTTCTGGGGATGTAAGCGTATAGCGAAGCTCTGCCTCAAACCGACGAGAAGAATGGGACACGGATTAATTAACACAGATGGACACAGATTTTTCAAATTTTCATCAACCTGGAGGAACCATGGACGGACAACGAATCTGGGCTATTGTGGAGAAAGAATGGCTCGACATGCGCAAGAACAAAATGGTGATCATCATGATGGCCTTGCTGCCCATCTTGATGGTCGGTATGATCGTGGGCACGACTTACTTTATGCAGCGTATGCCGGAAGAAGAGTTGAATCTCGACACCAGCGACCAGCTTTTCCTGCCGCCCGAACTGGTGGCGTTGGGTGCAAAGGATGGCTTTATCGTGCTGATGAACGACCAGTATATGTTCTACTTGCTGATCATCCCGATGGCACTGCCGGTGTACGTCGCCGCTTACAGCATCATCGGCGAAAAGCAGACGCGCAGCCTGGAGCCGCTGCTGGCCACGCCGATCACCACGGCTGAATTGCTGGTGGGCAAGACCATCGCTGCCGTCACCCCGGCGGTCGTCCTGGCCTGGCTCAGTTTCATCCTGACGGCCGCTGGCACGTACCTCATCGCCAGCCGGGTCGTGTTCGCCCACCTGGTGCGACCGGTGTGGACGCTGGGTATGTTGCTGCTCAGCCCGCTGTTCGCGCTGCTTTCTACGTCCAGTGGCGTGATAGCCTCGTCGCGGATGAACGACCCGCGCGCCGCGCAGCAGGTGACGGCGGTCTTTATCGTGCCGGTCATCGGCCTCAGCATCGCTGTGCTGGCGGGCAAGATATTTTTGAACGTGCAGGTCTTGCTGTGGGCGACGGCGGTCGTTGCGCTGGTCAACCTGGGTGTGCTGTGGGTGGCGATCAAGCTGTTCCAGCGGGAGACAATTTTGACGCGATGGAAGTGAAACGTAACGGGTAAAACGTGGAGCGTGAGGTGAGGGATCATTGAGCTGCAAGAGGAGACACGCGGTCGTCCAGTCGCCAAAAGGTAGCAATCCTCTCAAGCAAGAGCAGGCGCAAAGCTGGCCACTATGGGCAAGACAGCAGGCTGTTCCGAAATCTCGAACCGGCGACGCAGGTTCAAGATGGTGAATCCGACCACCTGGTTTGTGTCTGGCCGGAAATGAAAAAAGATGTCCTCTGAGACTTCTTCCGAGATGGCCTCTTGCGACTCACCGATGGAGACCTCTAGCAAGTCCAGTTTGGGGTCATAATGCAAGCGCATCATCTCTTCAGCCATATCACTTTGCCTCCTTCCCGAATTTTGCGTACTACAAAGGCCGTTACAATGAAATTGTCTACATCTTTGATTACAGCGACCAGGACGTACATCCCGCCATAGATCTCGTCAAACAGGCGGTAGTACCGGTATTCGTTTTCGTTCACCAGAGAGTGCTGGACTGTATTTGGCTCGGCAAGCGTCAGCTTGATATGGTCGAGGTATTGTTCCATGATCGGATGGTGGGCAAGGATGTGCCGCCACCGTTTTTCTGTTAATTGTATCTTGTGGCCAAAGATGTCCGTTACACAAAGGATGTCCATGCAACCTCCTATGCCCAATTATACAATGATCTGACAGAGGGGACAAACCATGCTGGTTCTAGCCTTTCTGACTGAAATTGTCGTCATGCTCGGCGCGCCGGTGGCCCTGGGACTGTTCCTCTGGCGGCGATGGGGCCTTTCCTGGATGCTCTTCTTTGCCGGAGCAGTGACGTTCGTCGGGTCACAGGTCGTGCATCTGCCCCTCAACGAAGGGCTGACGGCCCTGTTCCGCCTCGATTGGATGCCCAAACCGCCGGAGGCATGGCAACTGCCCTTCAACGCCGTCGTATTGGGCCTGACGGCCGGACTGTGCGAGGAAACGGCCCGCTACCTGGTCTACCGCTTCTGGCGGAAGGATGCCCGCACCTGGCGGCAGGCGCTCATGTTCGGTGCGGGCCACGGCGGTGTTGAGTCGGTCATCTTTGGGCTGCTGGTGGGGGTCGCGTTCGTCAGCATGGCCGCCCTGCGCGGTGTGGATGTAACCGAGATGGGCCTTCCGGCTGAGGCGGCGCGCCAGGTTGCCGACTATTGGGTCATACCTGCTTACATGCCCTTACTGGGGGCTGCCGAGCGACTGCTGGCTATCCTGCTGCACCTGTCGCTGGCAGCGCTGGTGATGCAGGCCTTTCTGCGGCAGCGGCTCTGGCCACTCTGGGCGGCGATAGGCTGGCATGCCCTGGTGAACGCGGTCACTATTTACGCCAGCGTCACCTGGAGCGCCGTGGCCGCCGAAGCGTCACTGGCCGTGCTATCGCTGGGCAGCGTGGGCATCCTGTGGGCCACCCGGCGCGCTCGCGCTGACCGGCCGTGACTTTTGCTACCTGATCCTCGGCCAGCAGGGAGTTGTTTGACGTGTCGGAGAAGATGGTTTATAATGTCCTCGAAGGAAAAGACTGACAAGCGGAAGGCTTGGAGATGGACGTCCGCCGGGAATTGAGGGCGCTGCTCCAGGAATGGGATGAAATCTTGTTTTCCTATCTCCACGGCTCCTTCGTGGAAGGGTTACCCTACCACGATGTAGACGTGGCGGTTTATTTGAGGCCCGAATTTCTGGAGCAGGCCGATGCCTTCGATTACGAAATGGACCTCTCGGCCCGCCTGACCAGGGCTCTGCACGTGCCGGTGGATGTCCACATTTTGAATCAAGCTCCTCTAGGCTTTCGGCACAGCGTCCTCAAGGGGGAATTGCTTTTCACCCAGGACGAAGAGTTGCTGACCGATTGTATAGAACAGGCGGGGTGGGACTATATGCAGTTCGTCCATCACGTCCGGGAATATCTCTTCGAGGTAATGAGCTGATG
>CAYNKW010000191.1:0-8091 GCA_964397845.1 uncultured Anaerolineae bacterium | reverse complement strand
GGTGGAGGGGCGACCGGTTCAGGTGATCGCCCCGGCGTTGACGTTGCCGCCCCTGATCCCCTTGGTCCCCAGGCCCAAGCCCCTGGTCCTTTGGCCCAGGGACAAAGGGGACTGGGGGTTTGGGCCCAGGGACCAAAGGCTGCCGATAGTGGATCTCTGGGAACTCTCCGATACGGAGCGGGAAGCGGAGACGCGGCGGCTGACTTCTGAGGAGGCACAGCAGCCGTTCGACCTGGCACAAGGCCCGTTGTTGCGGATGGTGTTGCTGCGGCTGGATGAAGAGGAGCACGTGCTGCTCATGACGATGCACCACATCATCTCGGACGGCTGGTCGGTCGGGATACTCGTCCAAGAGATAGCAACACTCTACCAGGCGTTTACTACCGGGGAGCCCTCGCCGCTTCCTGAATTGTCCATTCAGTACACCGACTTTGCTGTCTGGCAGCGGGAGTGGCTGCAGGGAGAGGTGTTGGAGAAGCAGCTTGGTTACTGGAAGCAACAACTCGCCGGTGCACCTACAGCCCTGGAACTGCCGACCGACCGGCCGCGCCCGCCGCTTCAGAGTTACCACGGCGCGTGTCAATACTTCGTGTTTCCCAGGTCCCTAACCGAGGAACTGAAGGTGTTGAGCCAGCGGGAGGGGGGGACCCTGTTCATGACGCTGCTGGCGGCGTTCAAGACGCTGTTGTACCGCTACACGGGACAGGAGGACATCCTGGTGGGCTCGCCCATCGCCAATCGCAATCGGGCCGAGATCGAGGAGTTGATCGGGTTCTTTGTCAACACGCTGGTGTTGCGCACCGACCTGGGAGGCAACCCCAGTTTTCGAGAGTTGTCGGGTCAGGTGCGCGAGGTGACGTTGGGCGCTTATGCCCATCAGGATCTGCCGTTTGAGATGGTGGTGGACGAACTGCAGCCCGAGCGGAACTTGAGCCACTCACCACTGTTCCAGGTGATGTTCGTTCTCCAGAATATGCCAATGCAGCCACTGACGCTGCCGGGCCTGACGCTGACCCCGTTGGATACTGATAGCGGGACGGCAAAGTTTGATCTGACCCTCTTTATGGTTGAAACAGACCAAGGACTGAGAGGGACGGTAGAGTACAACACCGGCCTGTTCGATGCCACCACGATCTCCCGAATGATGGGCCATTTCCAGACCTTGCTGAAGAGCATCGTCGCTGATCCCGAACAGCGCATTTGCGACCTGCCGCTCTTGCCGGAAGCCGAACAGCACCAACTGCTGGTGGAGTGGAACGACACGGAGATGGACTACCCGCAGGATCGGTACATCCACGAATTGTTTGAGGCACAGGTGGAGCGAATGCCGGACGCTGTGGCGGTGGTCTTTCCTTCGACAAGCCCTCGGGCTGAGGCTCTCAAGGCCGAAGGCTCAGGGCACGGCGAGGATCAGCGCCTGACCTACCGGGAACTGAACCGGCGGGCCAATCAACTGGCGCACCATCTACAAGCGCTGGGGGTGGGGCCGGAAGTGCTGGTGGGCATCTGCGTGGAGCGCTCCTTGGAGATGGTGGTGGGGCTGTTGGGCATCCTCAAGGCGGGGGGGGCATACCTGCCCCTGGACCCCACGCACCCGAGGAGCCGCCTGGCCCTCATGCTGGCGGATACCCGAGCACCGGTGCTGTTGACCCAGGAACGGTTGATGGGAAACCTCCCGGAGCACGGGGCACAGGTGGTCTGCCTGGATGCTGACTGGAAGAACATCGCCCAGGAGAGCGACGAAAACCCAATCAGCAAGACGACGGCCAGCAATTTGGCCTACGTGATCTATACCTCGGGGTCAACGGGTAAGCCCAAGGGTACCTTAATCAGTCATTACAATGTCGTCCGTCTCTTTGAAGCTACTAACCACTGGTTCCACTTTGATGAACGCGATGTGTGGACACTCTTCCACACCTATGCCTTCGACTTCTCAGTCTGGGAACTATGGGGGGCCCTTCTCTACGGCGGGCGGCTCGTGGTGATTCCCTTCCTGGTGAGCCGATCACCTGAAGTGTTCTACGACTTGTTGTGCAGGGAGCAGGTGACGGTTCTCAACCAGACTCCTTCAGCTTTCCGCCAACTGATCTGGACAGAGGAATCTTTGGGTGCTGCCGAGGACCTGGCTCTCCGCCTGGTTATCTTTGGCGGTGAAGCTCTGGAACTCAACAGCCTGCGGCCGTGGTATGAGCGCCATGGGGACGGGGACCAGTGCCCTCAGTTGGTCAACATGTACGGTATCACGGAAACGACCGTCCACGTGACGTATCGCCCGTTGGCGGCATCAGACCTGGGTACGGCTCCGGGTAGCGTTATCGGTGGCCCCATTCCCGACTTGCAGGTGTACATACTGGATGAGCACTTGCAGCCTGTGCCAATCGGCGTGCCCGGCGAGGTGCACGTTGGTGGCGCCGGTTTGTCCCGTGGCTATCTGAATCGCCCCGGGTTGACCGCTGAGCGGTTTATTCCAAATCCCTTCAGCGACAAACCAGGCGCGTGCCTGTACAAGTCTGGAGACCTGGGCCGTTACCTGCCCGATGGAGACGTCGAGTACCTGGGGCGTATTGACCATCAGGTTAAGATCCGAGGCTTCCGCATTGAGCTAGGGGAGATCGAGACGGTGTTGAGCCAAGACCCGGCCGTGCGGGAGACCGTGGTCCTGGCCCATGAGGACGAGCCCGGCGACACGCGCTTGGTGGCCTATGTGGTTCCGGGCGACAGACAGGGACCGGCAGTCGATGAACTGCGTCGCTTCTTGCAGAAGAACCTGCCCGATTACATGGTGCCCTCGGCCTTTGTGACGCTGGAGGCGCTGCCGCTGACGCCCAGCGGCAAGGTGGACCGCCGCGCCCTGCCCGCGCCAGATGGGACACGGCCCGAACTGGAAACGGCCTACGTCTCTCCTCGCAGCGAGGCGGAGCGTACCATCGCGGCGATATGGGAAGAGGTTTTGCGCGTTGAGCAGGTGGGAGTGAATGACAATTTCTTCGATCTGGGTGGACATTCGCTGCTGGTGGTGCAGGTGCATAGTCGGTTGATGGGAACGTTCAAGAGGGAATTTCCGATGACCGACATGTTCAGGCACACGACCGTCGCAGGCCTGGCGCAATATCTCAGCCAGGTGCAAGAACAAGCCGATACCGTGCAAAAGACAAAGGAGCGCGCTGCCGCCCGCCGGGCTTCGCTGCGTCGACGGGCACGCGGCCGTTAGGGTATTAGTTGTTCCGCTGGAGAGTGCCAGATGGGTAATGCGGAAAATATCAACTCGCTGTACGACGTGGCGATCATTGGAATGGTCGGCCGTTTTCCCGGCGCCGACGACCTCAACCAATTCTGGGAAAATCTACGTAATGGGGTCGAGAGCATCACCTTTTTTAGCGACGAGGAGCTGTTGGAAGCAGGCGTTGATCCCGACCTGCTGAGCGACCCCAACTACGTCAAAGCCAACGCCATTGTGTCCGGCGTCGACCGCTTCGACGCACGATTCTTCGGCATCAATCCTCGCGAAGCGACGATGATGGATCCGCAACAACGCGTCTTTTTGGAGTATGCGGAGCTCGCTCTCGAAGGTGCAGGTTACGATGCCGAACGATACGATGGACGCATTGGCATGTACGCCGGCAAAAGCAGGAGCACCTATCTGCTGAACAATTTGTACTCTAACAAGAGTCGCGTCGGGACGGCTGGCGCTTTTCAGGTGGTGATAAGCAACGACAGGGATTTCCTGGCAACACAGGTCTCTTACAGACTGAACCTGCAGGGGCCCAGTTTCACTGTGCAGACTGCCTGCTCGACTTCGCTCGTCGCTGCTCACTTGGCCTGCCAGAGCCTGCTCAATCGGGAGTGTGATATGGTCATGGTGGGGGGGATCTCACTGGGAGTGCCGCAGATCGCGGGTTATCTTTACCAGCAAGGGGGTATTCCATCGCCGGATGGGCACTGCCGGCCGTTCGACGCCAGAGCGCAGGGCACAGTCGGCGGCAACGGGGTGGGCATTGTCGTTCTCAAGCGGCTCGCCGATGCGCTGGAAGATGGGGACACAATACACGCTGTCATTAAAGGATCGGCGATTAACAACGATGGCGCGAGGAAGATTGGCTTCACCGCCCCCAGCGAGGACGGCCAGGTGGAAGTGATCACCGAGGCGTTGGCGGTTGCCGACGTTGACCCTGAGACAATCACTTACGTGGAAGCGCACGGCACAGGAACATCGCTGGGCGACCCGATTGAGATGGCAGCATTGACGCGGGCATTTCGTGCCAGCACAACGGCAAAAGGATTCTGTGGACTCGGTTCGGTCAAGAGCAATATCGGCCATCTGGACGCGGCGGCGGGGGTGGCCAGCCTGATCAAAACGGTCTTGGCCCTCAAACACAAGCAACTGCCTCCCAGCTTGCACTTCACGGAACCGAATCCAAAGATCGACTTGGCTAACAGTCCATTTTACGTCAACGCAGAGCTGCAAGATTGGAAAACAGATGGGCGGCCACGCCGCGCTGGGGTCAGTTCCTTTGGTATTGGTGGGACGAATGCCCACGTCGTTTTGGAAGAGGCGCCACCCGCCCTGCCCACGGACCCCGGACGAGGGGAGCACTTGTTGGTTTTGTCGGCCAAAACGGAGGAGGCGTTAGAGAAGGCAACGGCCAACCTCGCGGCTCACCTGCGCCAACACCCCAAGGTGAATCTGGCGGATGTGACCTACACGTTACAGGTGGGCCGCCGTCCCTTTGCCCATCGCCGCATTCTGGCCTGCAAGGATGTGGCAGACGCGGCGATGGCCCTGGAGACGCTTGATCCGAAGCGAGTGTTCACCGCTTTTGAGGAACCCCGGCATCGGCCACTGTTTTTCATGTTTCCGGGGCAAGGTGCACAGTACGTGAACATGGGGCGTGGGGTGTATGAAGGTGAGTCGTTGTTCCGTGCCACGGTGGATCACAGTGTGGCCTTGTTGGAGTCCCTTATGGGCTTTGACTTGTTGGACATACTATATCCTGACCCCGGCAGGGAAGCGGCTGCGACGGAACGACTCAACCAGACGGCAGTTGCCCAACCGGCCTTGTTTGTCATTGAGTACGCTCTTGCCAAACTATGGCAGGCGTGGGGGCTGAAACCGCACGGCATGATTGGTCACAGCATCGGCGAGGTCGTTGCTGCGTGTCTGGCGGGGGTGTTTACGCTGGAGAACGCACTGAAACTGATCGTGCAAAGAGGGCAGCTCATCCAACAATTGCCCGGCGGCTTGATGCTCAGCGCGCCACTGGCGGAAGCAGAGATTCAGCCTTTCTTGAGCGATCAATTGTCTCTGGCGGCAGTAAATGGCCCCAGGCTCTGCACGGTATCAGGGTCCGATTCAGCGATCGACACCCTGCAAGCCCAACTAAAATCACAAGGGGTCAATTATCGCCGGTTGGATACGTCGCATGCGTTCCATTCGGCGACGGTGGAGCCAATTTTGGACGAGTTTGCCGCGTGTGTGGAACGCGCTGCCCCCAATCCGCCGCACATTCCGTTTGTATCGAATGTGACGGGGTCGTGGATTACGGCGGGCGAGGCGACCGATCCACGCTACTGGGCGAAACACTTGCGACAGACGGTGCGGTTTGCGGATGGACTGCGGATGTTGTTGGCAGAGGAGGACCAGGTGTTGTTGGAGGTCGGCCCCAATCGTATCCTCAGCACCCTTGCCAGACAGCAACAAGCCCAAGCCGCCTTCACCTCCCTGCCCCACCCTCTCGACAGGCAAGCAGATTACCCGTTCTTGTTAACTACCCTTGGGCGGCTGTGGCTGTCCAGTCTAAAGATCAATTGGCGCGCGGTTTACGGTGACGAGCGCCGTCGGCGCGTGCCGCTACCCGCCTACCCGTTTGCCCGGGATCGCTACTGGATTGAACCTCCAGAACGGACAGACGAGATCAGGGCGCGTCATCAATCCTTAGACAAAAAGCCGGACATTGCCGATTGGTTCTACACCCCTTCCTGGAAGCGGTCTATGCTGCCCGATTTCTTTGAGCTGGGCGATTGGGTAGAGCAAAAGTCATGCTGGCTGGTGTTTCGCGATGAGTGCGAGTTGGGTTCCCAACTGGCGAAACGCCTGGAGCAAACAGACCAGGATGTGATTACGGTGATGGTTGGGAAGGAGTTTCGCCGGGTCAGTGAGGGTGTATATACCCTCAACCCTCGACGGCGTGACGACTATGATGCCCTGATCAGCGAACTTGGCGAAATAGATAAGCACCCTCAGACAATCGTTCACTTGTGGAATGTGACTCCGCCTGATCACACGCAATCGGGTCCTGAGTCCTTTGAAAGGGCCCAGGATCTAGGCTTCTACAGTCTGCTCTTCCTGGCACAGGCCCTCGGGAGTGGAAAACAGCATGTTACTGATTCCCTTCACATTGGGGCCGTATCGAACAACGTGCAGGAAGTGATCGGCGATGAGGTGCTGCGCCCGGAGAAAGCGACCCTTTTGGGACCTTGTAGGGTCATTCCTCAGGAATACTCAAGCATCACCTGCCGCAGCATTGACATTGTTGTACCCGAGTCGGGAACCCGACAAGAAGAGGAGCTGATCGAACGCCTCATAGAAGAGCTAGCTGCAAAACCGCCTGACACAGTTGTTGCCTACCGGGGTAAACACCGCTGGGTGCAAGCCTTCGAGCCGGTTCGACTGGATGACACAAAAGGACAAAAGCGGTTGCGAAAAAGAGGCATCTATCTCATCACTGGTGGCTTGGGTGGCATTGGCCTTGTGTTGGCAGAGTACCTGGCCCAGACGGTGCAAGCCAAACTGGTGCTGACAGGTCGTTCAGCTTTTCCCGCCAGAGATGAGTGGAAGCGATGGCTGGCAACTCATGACGATCAGGATAGCACAAGTCGCAAGATCAGTAAGCTACAGGCCCTGGAGGAACTGGGGGCAGAGATTCTGGTTCTCAGCGCCGATGTAACCAATCAAGAACAAATGCAAGCAGCGGTAGCACAGGCATACGAGCGATTGGGCACGATCCATGGCGTGATCCACACCGCCGGGGTTGCAGGTGGCGGTATGATTCAACTGAAAACGCCAGAAACGGCCGCCGGGGTTTTGGCTCCCAAAGTGAAGGGCTCCTTCGTGCTCGATGCAATATTCAGGGATACGGAACTGGATTTCCTTGTGCTCTTTTCGTCCCTGACATCGATCCTGGGCGATTTTGGGCAGGTAGACTATTGTGCAGCCAACGCCTTTCTTGACGCCTTTGCTCACCGTAATGCTTCCAGACACGCCCCCTTCACCATATCTGTTAACTGGGATGCATGGCAAGAAGTGGGCATGGCGGTAGATACAGCAATGCCCCTTGAGTTCCAACAATGGCGGCAAGAGGGCATCAAGCAGGGAATACTGTCCAAAGAGGGTGTGGATGTATTGGGGCGTATTCTGTCTCGTAGACTGAGGCAAGTCCTTGTGTCAACACGGGATCTCCACGCCCTTCTCGAGCAGAGAAAGGTCCTCGCAGCATCAAACCTGCTGGAAGAATTAGAGAAGGCTCGTCCCTCCCAGCCAACATACCCACGACCTGCATTGGGGAATGCTTATGTAGCTCCCACGAATGAAATTGAGCAGACTATTGCCGGAATCTGGCAGGACCTATTCAGTGTCGAACAGGTTGGCGTCCACGACAACTTTTTTGACCTGGGTGGTCATTCGCTTCTTCTAGTGCAAATGCAAAGCAAGCTTCAGGTAGATTTTGGCCACAATATTACTGTTGTTCAGTTGTTTGAGCATCCAACGATTCATGATTTAGCGGAATACCTGAGTCAACCACAAACGGAAAAGCCTACGTTTGTGCACATCGAAGAGCGTGGGCAAAAGTACCGTGCGGCGTTAAAACGGCAACGACAACAGAAGCGCCGTCATGTGCCGTGACAGTAGTGGGGGTAAGTCATGTTGAAGAGTCCTACTATCGGCCGACCTAACAAGCAACGACAACCTCTGCGGACGAGACTGCCTGTCTTGCTGATCCTGGTGGCGCTGTTCTTGGGTGGATGCGACGGTGACTCACCGGACGTAGTAAAGACTGTCACTCCTACAGTGCCGCCACCGAGCATCGTGCCCAC